>DATIXH010000168.1:0-20335 GCA_035518775.1 Candidatus Acidiferrum sp. | reverse complement strand
GGCGTGCTGAAGAGCTGGGCGGTAACCCGCGGCCCCAGTCTCGACCCGAAGGACAAGCGCCTGGCCATCCGCACCGAGGACCATCCCCTCGACTACGGCGCGTTCGAGGGCGTGATCCCGCCCGACAACTACGGCGCCGGCACCGTCCTGCTCTGGGACCGCGGCACCTGGGAGCCGCTCGGCGACCCGCACGAGGGCCTGGAGCGGGGCAAACTCGCGTTCCGGCTGCACGGCGAGCGCCTGCGCGGCGAGTGGGCGCTGATCCGGCTGCGGCCGCGCAAGCCCGAGCACCGGGAATCGTGGCTGCTGATCAAGGCCACGGACGACGAGGCCAAGCGCGATCGCGACGTGACCGAGCAGTTCGACACCAGCGTTGAGACGGAGCGCGATCTGCCGTCGATCGCGATCGACGAAACCTCGCGCATCCATGTCTCCAACAGATCGGCAAGCGCGGCATCGGAACCCGCATCGAAGCGCCGGCGCGGCGAACTACCCAAGCTCGTCGAGCCCGAGCTGGCGACGCTGGTCGACGACGTCCCCACCGGCGACGACTGGTTGTTCGAAATCAAGTTCGACGGCTACCGCATCCTGACCGCCGCCTCTGGCGACCGGGTCCGCTGCTACACCCGCAACGGCCTCGACTGGACGGCGCGCTTCGGCGGCCTGCCCGCCGCCATCGCGAAGCTCGACCTCGATCGCACCCTGCTCGACGGCGAGTTGGTGGCGATCGACGCGAACGGCCGCAGCAGCTTCTCGGGCCTGCAGCAGGCGCTCACCGCGGGCGGCCGCGGCCTCTCCTACTTCGTGTTCGATCTGCTGTTCGCCGGCGGCAAGGACCTGCGCAACCTGCCGCTGAGCGAGCGCAAGCAGCGGCTGAAGGAGCTGCTCGACCCAGCCGGCAAGCAGGGACCGATCCTCTTCTCAGACCATATCGAGGGCAACGGCCGCACCATCCTGAAGACGCTCTGCGCGAAGGGCTTCGAGGGCGTGATCGCCAAGCGCGTCGACCGCCCCTATCGCGCCGGCCGCGGCCGCGACTGGCTCAAGATCAAATGCGCGCTCGAGCAGGAGTTCGTCATCGTCGGCTACACGATCTCCGACAAGGACCGCCCCTTTTCGTCACTGCTGCTCGCGGTCAACGAGAAGGGCAAGCTGCGCTATGTCGGCGGCGTCGGCACCGGCTTCGACGGCCACGCCTTCGCGGAGCTGGCGCAGCGGTTCAAGCGGCTCGAGCGCCAGACGCCGGCCTTCGCGGGCGACGTGCCCAGCGCGACCCGCCGGCGCGCGCGCTGGCTGCAGCCGAGGCTCGTCGCGCAGATCGGCTTCGCTGAGTTCACCGGCGATGGACATGTGCGGCAGGCGCGCTACCTTGGCCTGCGCGCCGACAAGCCGCCCGCTGCAGTGCGGCGAGAGCAGCCAAAGCCGCTGGAGGACGTCGTCGCATGAGCCCGACCGCCGCCGCCATCGAGATCGCCGGCGTCCGCCTCACCCATCCGGACAAGCCGCTCTACCCCGAGGAGCATATCGCCAAGCGCGATCTTGCCCGCTACTACGAAACCGTGGCGAAGCGCATGCTGCCGCACGTCGCACGGCGCCTGCTCAGCGTCGTGCGCTGCCCGGACGGGCGCGACGAACCCTGCTTCTTCCAGCGCCACCCGATTCCCGGCAGTCCGGATGCGATCCGCCACTTCAAGCGCCAGGACGAGAAAGACGAGCCCGACTACATCTACATCGAGGATCTGCGGGGCCTCATCGCCCTCGCCCAGATGGGCGTGCTGGAGATCCATATCTGGGGCTCCCACGTCGACGATGTCGACCGCCCCGACCGGATGGTCTTCGACCTCGATCCCGCAGAGGATGTGCCCTTCACCGCCGTGAGGGCGGCGGCGCTGCAGCTGCGTGAGGTGCTCGAGGCCGCGCAGCTGAAGAGCTTTCCGCTGCTCTCAGGCGGCAAAGGGCTCCATGTCGTGGTGCCGCTGCGCCCGCGCCACGGCTGGGATGTGGTCAAAGGCTTCGCCGGCGCGCTGGCGCAGCGCCTCGCCGCCGAACAGCCGGACCGCTATGTCGCGACCATGGCGAAGGCCAAGCGCAAGGGCCGCATCTTCATCGACGTTTTCCGCAACGACAAGACCGCGACCGCGATCGCTCCCTACTCGACCCGCTCCCGTCCCGGCGCGCCGCTGGCTTGGCCGCTCAGTTGGGCCGCACTCCCGCGCGTCGAGTCCGCCCACATCGTTACCCTCGCCAACTTCCGCCGCCGCCTCGCCGGCGCAGATCCCTGGTCGGCCTACGCCAAGACCAATCAGACCCTCGAGCCCCCCGCCCTCAAGACTCTGGGGATCGACGCCTAGCCGCCGTAGCGGATCCCGATGCCTCTGTGCCGGCAACCGCTTCGATGCCTTGGCGCAGAGCGCACCCCTCCCATAGCCGCAGATCAGCGCGCAGCAGCCGACGAGAACCGCATCCGGTAGGCCTGCGGCGTCGCACCCAGCAGGCGCAGGAAGCTGCGGCGCATCGTCTCCTCAGAGCCGAAGCCGCATTGCGCCGCGATGCGCTTCACCGGCCCGCCGCGCTCGAGCAGGCGGCGCGCCGCCTCCACCCGGATCTGCTCCACCGCGCGCGCCGGCGTCGTGCCGGTCGCCTGCCGGTAGTGGCGCACGAAGCTGCGTTCGCTCATGCCGGCGGCCTGCGCCAGCGACGGCAGCGACAGGTCGTGGCCGACATTGTCGGCGAGCCAGGCATGCAGGCGCTCGAAGCGGGCGTCGCCCTGCTGCAAGGCGAGCGTGGCGCTGAATTGCGCCTGGCCGCCCGGACGCTTGAGAAACACCACGAGCTGGCGCGCCACCGCTAGGGCGGTCGCGCGCCCGAGATCGGCCTCGACCAGCGCCAGCGCCAGGTCGATGCCGGCGGTGATGCCGGCCGAGGTCCAGACATTGCCGTCGCGCACGAAGATCGGATCGGGCTCCAGCCGCACCTGGGGAAACCGGCGCGCAAACTCCGCGCAACGGCCCCAGTGCGTGACCGCCCTACGTCCGTCGAGCAGGCCGGCCGTGGCGAGCAGGAAGGCGCCGCTGCAGACCGACGCGACCCGCCGCGCCGCGCCGGCCCGCGCCTTGATCCAGGCGATCAGCGCCGCATTCTCGCAGGCCGGATGAACCCCCCAGCCCCCGGCGACGATGAGCGTATCGACGCGCCGGTTTGTTCGGGGAAGCGGCTGGGTCACGAGACCCAACCCCGCGGAGGCCGTCACGAGCGGCCGCTCGGCCACGACCACCGGCTCGTACGGCTGCGGCCGCCCGCTTGCCTCGGCGAGATCGTTAGCCGACGCGAAGACCTGCAGCGGGCCGGCCACGTCGAGCAGCTGCACCCGCTCGAAGGCGAGCAGCTCGATGCGCAGCGGCTGTGGCGGGAAACGAGGGTTCTTTGGCATTTCCGCCACAGCCTGATCCTCTACTGTGGCGGCGTCAACCCAGGAGATCGTCATGACGCTTCAGATCGGCATCCTCGTCTTCCCCGGCGTGCAGCAGCTCGACCTCACCGGCCCGTACGAAGTCTTCGCCTCGATCCCGGAGGCGAAGGTCCACCTGATCTGGAAGGATCGCTCCCCGATCACCTCGGCCACCGGCCTGGTGCTCGCGGCGACCGTGACCTTCGGCGAATGCCCGGCCCTCGACGTCCTCTGCATCCCCGGCGGCGGCGGCGTGAACGCCCTGCTGCAGGACACGGCCGTGCTCGCCTTCGTGCGCGCCCAGGCCGAGCAGGCGCGCTACGTCACCTCCGTCTGCACGGGCTCGCTCGTGCTGGGCGCCGCCGGGCTCCTGAAGGGCCGGCGCGCGACGACGCACTGGTACGCGCACGACTTTCTCGCAAGGTTCGGCGCCATCCCCGTGCACGACCGTGTGGTGCGCGACGGCAACCTGATCACCGCGGGCGGCGTCACCGCCGGCATCGATTTCGGGCTCGCGGTCGTGGCCGAGCTCCTCGGCCAGGCGCAGGCCGAGGCGATCCAGCTCGCCCTCGAATATGCGCCCCAGCCGCCGTTCGGCGCGGGAACGCCGGACGAGGCGCCGCCTGCCGTTCTTGCCGCTGTGAAGGACCGTTTGGCACCCACCCGGAAGGCGCGCGCGGCGATCATCGACAAGCTCGTCGCCTAGGCCGCCGCCGCGGCACCTCTGGCGAGGTTGCCGGCCTTGATCCCGTCCTACGGCCTCGCCAGAGATGCGGGGAACGGTGCCGCACATGGCCTATTTCGTCGATCGCGCCGTGCCTGGCCGCGATCCTCGATCGTCAGCTGAACCCGCAGGCCTGATCAGATCGCATCAAGGTTGGGTTGGGACTCCGTCCGCCGTCGTACTACTCTGCGCCCGTCGGATACGGCAATCGCTCGGGTAAGACGATATGGACGATGCGCTCTACGGCACACGCGACAAGCGCGGCGATTGGAAGCCGCTCGAGTTGATCCAATACCCGCCCGTCTTCGTCTGGCCGGCCCGGCCGGCCAAGTTCGCGGCCTGGCTCCTCGGCTATCCAGGGTACATCCTGCCCTGGAATCTCTTCTATGCGGCCGTCGCCGCCCTCCTCTGGTTCTGCCTGACGCCGTCCCCGGAGACGATGAAGTCGTTCTCCGCCGGGTGGCTTTCCTACCTGCTCCTGCGCAACGCGGCGATCGTGTTTCTGTTCTTCGGCTGCCTCCACCTCAGGCTCTACATCCGGAAGCGGCAGGGGGCGTCGTTCAAGTTCAACAGCCGCTGGCCGGCGACCGATAGTCGGGCTTTCCTGTTCCGGAACCAGACCGCCGACAACATGATCTGGACCTTGGCCAGCGCCGTGCCCCTGTGGACCGCCTATGAAGCGGTCACGCTGTGGGCGTACGCCAACGGCTATATCCCCTTCGTGAGCTTCGCCGAGCACCCCTGGTATTTCGCAGCGATGCTGCTGCTGATACCGGTGTGGCGCGATCTTCACTTCTACGGCGTGCACCGGCTGATTCATTGGCCGCCGCTCTATCGCAGCGTGCACAAGCTGCATCACAACAACGTCAATCCGGGGCCGTGGTCCGGGCTCGCCATGCATCCGGTCGAGCACGCCCTCTACTTTTCCTGCGTGCTCATTCACTGGATCGTGCCGTCGCATCCGCTGCATGCGATCTTCAACCTCGTCCACGCGGCCCTGTCGCCGGCGCCCGGCCATGTCGGCTTCGACAGACTGGTCATCGGCAAGAACAGGGCCGTCGCGACGGATTCCTACGACCACTACCTCCACCACAAGCATTTCGAGTGCAATTACGCCGACGGCGTGATCCCGCTCGACAAGTGGTTCGGCACCTTCCATGACGGCTCGCCGCAGGCGGAGGCGGCCATGAACCAGCGCTTCATGGAACGGGCGCGCAAGCAGGCGGAGAACCGGGCCAAGCGGGCGGCAGGCGCCAACTGACCAGTTCCCGCTGGATCATCGGTGAAGAGGACATCGCAGCGACCATCGGGAACGGCGCGCTTCACAAGCCACGGCCGATCTGATCAAATTTGATCGCCGCGCTGGGACCGACTTCGTCTTCCAGGCGCTAGCATCGAGACCGGGGCACTCCTTGCCGTCCGATGGATCATGAAGAAAGTGCGACTCGCCGACATCGCACGCGAGGCGCGCGTGGGCACTGCGACCGCGGAGCGCGTGCTCAACGCGCGCGGCAACGTCACGCCCGCCACGGTGGAGCGGGTGCTCGTGGCCGCCCGCCGGCTCGGCTACGACCGCCGCCTGCCCGAGCGCTATCGCGGCCTCATCCGCATCGAGGTCATCATGATGCGCCCGGACACGCCTTTCTTCGCGCGCCTCAACCACGCCTTCGCGCGCATTGCCGCCACCCTCGAGTCCAGCATCCTCATCCACCGCACCTTTCTCGACGAGAACGACCCGCTCGCGGTGGCCCGCCACATCGCCGACCCCGGCTTCCGCCGTTCCGGGCTGATCATCGTCTCGCCTGATCATCCGGAGGTGCGGGCGAGGCTGCGGGAGGCGAAGGCCTCCGGCGTGACCGTCGTTCCCATGGTCTCGCGGATCGGCGACGACGAGCCCTTCATCGGCATCGACAACTACGCCGCCGGCCGGACGGCCGGCTACTACATGGCGGGCATGCTGAAAGCCCGCCCCGGGAAGCTCGTCGCGCTCTGCCACAGCGGCGTCTACCACGTCCACAAGGAGCGCATCCGCGGCTTCTCCGAGTATCTGGCAGATCATCCGAATCCTGATCATGACTTCACCCACGTGATGTTCGGCATGGACGAGCGCGAGCGGTCCGCCGAGCTGTTCGAGGACGCCCTGCGCGTTCACGCCGACATCATCGGCATCTACAACGCCGGCGGCGCCAACGCCGGCATCGCCGCAGTCCTGGAGCGCCGCGATCGCGGCCGATCGATCATGTGGATCGGCCACGAGCTGACCGACGATTCTCGCCGCTGGCTGAGATCGGGGCTGATGGACATCGTGCTCGATCAGGCCCCCGAGGTGCAGGCGCGGCGCGCGCTCGATATGGTCCTGCGCGGCATCGGCTTCCTCGACGTCGAGGTCAGCAGCGAGCCGGTACGCTTCCTCACCATCAATGCGGAGAATGCCTGAGGCTCGTCGGCGGCCCTCCGGCGCTTCACCCCTTTGATATGACCGCGGTGGCTTCGATCTCGACGAGTGCCTCGTCTTCGATCAGGCCGCCGACGACCACCATGGTCATGGCCGGAAAGTGCTTCCCCATGACCCGGCGGTAGGCGTCCCCGACCTCCTTTTGCTTTGCCAGGTAGTCCTTCTTGTCGAGGACGTACCAGGTGAGCCGGACGATATCGGTCGCGCTTCCGCCGGCGGACTTGACGACCTCCAGGATGTTCCGGAGGGCCTGCTCCGTCTGGCCGATGAAGTCGTGGCGCTCGAAGACCTGATCCTTGTTCCAGCCGATCTGGCCGCCGACATAGAGGCGCGCGCCCTCGGCCAGCACGCCGTTGGCGTAGCCCTTGGGCTGCTTCCATCCCTCGGGTTGAATGATCTTATGCATCGCTCGTCACCGCCTCGCCGAGTTCCTGCGCGATCCGAGCCCGAAGATCTTCGGGCCATGAGTCCGGTCTGCTCGTTCCCTCCGTCGTGAACACGAGCGTCGATTCCAAGCTGAGCCGCCGCTCTCCGCCGCACCAGGCCTCGATCGACAGGCTGACGCTCGAGCGGCCGATCCGGGTCGGTCTGAGCCGGAACTCCAGGACGTCGCCCAGCCGGCTCGGGGCGTGAAAATCGACGCTCAGCGAGGCGGTGGGAACGGCCGCCCCGAGCGGCCCGTGCAGCGTCTCGAAGGGAACGCCGAGGCGCTGCGCGAACCACTCCTCGACCGTCGCGGTGATCATCTCGAAATAGCGGGGATAGAAGACGATGCCCGCGGGGTCGCAGTGCTGGAAGCGGACCTTCTGCTGCAGCGTGAACGCGCTCACGGCTTGGCCTGCTGCTTCAGGCGGAAGCGCTGCACCTTGCCGGTCTGCGTCTTCGGCAGCGCGTCGATGAAGGCGATCGCGCGCGGATATTTGTAGGGCGCGATCGTCGCCTTCACATGGTCCTGCAGGCGCTTGACGGTCTCCTCCGAACGCGCGACGCCCGCCGCCAGGACGACATGGGCCTGCACGATCTGGCCGCGCTCCTCGTCCGGCGCGCCGACGACGGCGCACTCCGCCACGTCCGGATGCGCCAGCAGCGCCGCCTCCACCTCCGGTCCCGCGATGTTGTAGCCGGAGGAGATGATCATGTCGTCGTTGCGCGCCGCGAAGTGGAAGTATCCCTTCTCGTCCTGCCAGAAGGAATCGCCGGTCAGGTTCCAGCCATCCTGCACATAGCCCTTCTGCCGCTCGTCCGCGAGATAGCGGCAGCCGGTCGGCCCGCGGATCGCGAGCCGACCGACGGTTCCGCAAGCCACGTCCTTCATATTCTCGTCGACGATCTTCGCCTCGTAGCCCGTCACCGGCCGGCCGGTGCAGGCGGGGTGTGAATCCCCGAACCGGTTGCTGATGAAGATATGCAGCATCTCGGTCGTGCCGATGCCGTCGAGCATGGGTTTGCCGGTCTTCTCCATCCAGCGCTCGTAGACCGGCGCCGGCAGCGTCTCGCCCGCGGAGACAGCGGCGCGCAGCGAGCTGAGGTCGGCGCCCTTGTCCATCGCCGCCAGCATGACGCGATAGGCCGTGGGCGCCGTGAAGCACACCGTCGCCTTGTAGGTCTGGATGATGTCGGTCATGTTGGGCGGCGAGGCGTTCTCGAGCAAGGTGGCTGCCGCGCCGAAGCGCAGCGGAAAGATCGCCAAGCCGCCCAGACCGAAGGTGAAGGCGAGCGGCGGCGAGCCCACGAACACGTCGTCCGGCGTGACTTTCAGGACCTCCTTCGCATAGCCGTCGGCGATGATCAGCAGGTCCCGGTGGAAATGCATGGTCGCCTTCGGCTCGCCCGTGCTGCCGGAGGTGAAGCCCAGGAGCGCCACGTCGTCGCGCCCCGTCCTCACGGAATCGAACTTCACGGACTTGTTCAGCGCGATGCGGTCGAGCTCGGCGTCGTGATTGGCGGTGCCGTCGAAGCCGACGACCTTCTTCAGAAACGAGCTGGACTTCGCGCAGGTGACGAGCTCGTCCATCAGCCGCGTGTCGCAGAGCGCGAGCGAGACCTGGGCCTTGTCGACGATCTTGGTCAGCTCGCCTGCGCGCAGCATCGGCATGGTGTTGACGACCACCGCTCCCGCCTTAGTCGCCGCCAGCCAGCAGGCCACCATCGCCGGATTGTTCGCCGAGCGCACGAGCACGCGGTTGCCCGGCTGCACCCCATAGTCCTCGACCAACGCATGGGCGATGCGGTTGGTCCAGTCCGCCAGCTCCTTGTAGGTGCGGCGGCGTCCGTTGCCGATGAGCGCGGTGTTGTCGCCGAACCCGCGCTCGACGAGACGGTCGGTCAGTTCGACCGCGGCGTTGAGGTACTCGGGATAGTCGAACCCCTCGAGCCGGAACTCCGGACATTGCCCCACGGGCGGCAGGTTGTCGCGCGTGAACGTATCGACATGGGCCGATGGTCCGAGCATGTCAGCCTCCCGCTGGCGCGGCCGCCAGCGTCTGTCTTGCGATGATCACCTTCTGCACGTCGGACGCGCCCTCATAGATGCGCAGGGCGCGGATCTCCCGATAGAGGCGCTCGACGACGTGCCCCTTGCGCACGCCGTCGCCGCCGTGGATCTGGACCGCCTTGTCGATGACGTCCTGGGCGCGATCGGTCGCATACAGCTTGGCCATGGCGGCTTCACGGCTGATGCGCGGCGCGCCCGAATCCTTGAGCCAGGCGGCGCGATAGACGAGCAGGGCCGCGGCATCGACCTCGAGCGCCATGTCGGCCAGATGCCCCTGCACCATCTGCAGGTCGAACATCGGGGCACCGAACAGCTGCCGCTTCTGTACGCGAGCAACGCTCTCGTCCAGCGCGCGGCGCGCAAAGCCGAGCGCGGCCGCGGCGACCGTCGAGCGGAAGACGTCGAGGACCGACATAGCGATGCGGAATCCATCGCCGGGCTTGCCGACCATCGCGTCCGCGCCGATGCGGCAGTTCTCGAACGAGAGCCGCGCCAGCGGATGCGGCGCCACGACCTCGAGCCGCTCCGCGACCGTCAGCCCGCGCGTGTCCGCGGGCACCAGGAAGGCGGAGAGGCCCTTGGCGCCCGGCGCCTCGCCGGTGCGCGCAAACACCGTATAGAGGTTGGCAATGCCGCCGTTCGAGATCCAGGTCTTCTCGCCATTGAGGACGTAGCCGTTGCCGTCGCGCGTCGCGACCAGATCGATGTTGGCGACATCGGAGCCGGATTTCGGCTCGCTGAGCGCGAAGGCCGTGAGCGCGTTGCCGGCGCGCGTCTTCGGCAGCCAGGCACGCTTCTGCGCGTCGGTCCCGAACAGCGAGATCGCGCCGGTGCCGAGGCCCTGCATCGCGAAGGCGAAGTCCGCCAGTCCGTCATGCCGCGCCAGCGTCTCGCGCATGATGCAGAGGCTGCGGACATCGAGCTGCGATCCGGGATCCGTCGGGTCGACGGCCGTGCAGGCGAGCCAGCCGTCGCGGCCGAGCTTGGCCGCGAGCGCGCGGCAGGCCGCATCCACATTCCCATGGTCGATCGCGCCGAGATTGGCGCCGGCCCAGTCGTCGATCCGCCGCGCCAGCTCGCCGTGTCGCGCTTCGAAGAACGGCCAGCTCAGGAAGCTCTTGTCGCCCATCAGTCCCCCTCGAACGTCGGCTTCTGCTTGGCGACGAAGGCTTCATAAGCGCGGCGGAAATCCTGCGTCTGCATGCAGATCGCCTGCGCCTGCGCCTCGGCCTCGATAGCCTGCTCGATGCCCATGTTCCATTCCTGGGTCAGCATCGTCTTCGTCATCATGTGCGCGAATCCCGGCCCCTGTGCGAGCTGCCGGGCCAGCGTGATCGCCTCGGCCTCGAGCTCGCCCGCGCCGACGATGCGGTTGAAGAAGCCCCAGCGCTCGCCCTCGGCGGCGCTCATGCTGCGGCCGGTGTAGAGCAGCTCGCCCGCCCGCCCCTGGCCGATGAGACGCGGCAGGATCGCGCAGGCGCCCATGTCGCAGCCGGCGAGCCCGACGCGCGTGAAGAGGAACGCCGTCTTCGCCTCGGGCGTGGCGAGCCGCAGATCGGCGGCCATCGCGATGATCGCGCCCGCGCCGACGCAGATTCCATCGACCGCCGCCACCACCGGCCTCCCGCAGCCGATCATGGCCTTCACCAGGTCGCCGGTCATGCGGGTGAAGGCGAGCAGGCCCTTCATGTCCTTCTGCAGCAGCGGGCCGATGATGTCGTGTACGTCGCCGCCGGAGCAGAAGTTGCCGCCGTTCGAGCCGAAGACGACCGCCTTGACGTCGTCGGCGGAGACCAGCGCCCGGAACCAGTCGCGCAGCTCGGCGTAGCTCTCGAACGTCAGCGGGTTCTTGCGCTCGGGCCGGTCGAGGGAGACCACGGCGACGCCATCGATGACCCGGCAATTGAAGTGCTTCGGCGCGCTGCTTTTCATCCGCGTCACTCCTATGTCGCCTTCAGCTGGTCGAGTCGACGGCCGATGCTCCCGAGCTGCGCGATCAGTTTCTCGGCCTCGGGAACATCGACCGATGCCAGGATCTCATTCACCCAGCCTTCGTGCGCCTCGGCGAGCGCACCGAAATGCGCGCGACCTTTCTTCGTCAGCCGCACGATCATGGCGCGGCGGTCGCCTTCCACCGGCACGCGCATGATGTGGCCGTCGTCGACGAGCCGGTCGACGATGCCCGTGACATTGCCGTTGGACACCCGCAGCACGCCCGAGAGTTCGCTCATGTTAAGCCCCTTCTCCGCGCGGTAGAGCGCGGCCATCACGTCGAAGCGCGGCAGCGTCGTATCGAATTCCACACGCAGCCGCTCCCGCAGCTCCCGCTCGATGATATGCGAGACCTTCAATACCCGCAGCCAGAGCCGCAGCCGCGCCTTCGACGCGGCGGACCCGACATCGGCGCCTCTGCTTGTGCTCAGCGACACGGGAAGGCCTCGTGGGTTCGCGTCCTCGCGCATCCCTTGTAGGGGCGCGCTGCGCGCGCCCAGCGACGGACAGGACTGGCGCACATCAGCCCTAGCCTGAGCGATCGTTCTGCGGATGCGCGCAGCGCGCCCCTACGACGGTCGTCCGTATCGGCAGCGCCCATCGCTCAGACCTTCAGCTGCAGCGCATCGGCGCGCTCGGCCAGCCGCCAGAGCTGGTCGCGGCCGGCGAGATAGGGATCGGGCCATTTCTCCGCGCGGTCGCCGAGCGCAGCGGCGGCGTGCAGCGTCCAATAGGGGTCCGCGAGATGCGGCCGCGCCAGGCAGACGAGATCGGCGCGCCCGGCCATGAGGATCGAGTTGACGTGGTCGGGCTCGTAGATGTTGCCGACCGCCATCGTCGCCATGCCCGTCTCGTTGCGGATGCGGTCCGAGAACGGCGTCTGGAACATGCGGCCGTAGACCGGCTGCGCCCGCGTGGAGGTCTGCCCCGCCGAGACGTCGCAGATGTCGACGCCCGCGGCCTGCAGCAGGCGCGCGATCTCGACCGCCGCTTCTGGCGTGACGCCCTCCTGGCCTACCCAGTCGTTCGCCGAGATGCGCACCGCGATCGGCTTGTGCGCCGGCCATGCCGCCCGCACCGCCCGGAATACCTCGAGCGGATAGCGCATCCGGTTCTCCAGGCTGCCGCCATACGCGTCGGTGCGATCGTTGGTGAGGGGCGTGATGAAGGACGACAGCAGATAGCCGTGCGCGGCGTGGAGCTCCAGCATGTCGAAGCCGGCGCGCTCCGCCATCTCGGCGGCGGCGACGAACTGCGCGCATGCCCGATCCATGTCGGCGCGGTCCATCGCCTTGGGCCGTTGATTGCGCGGCGACCACGGAATCGCCGAGGCCGAGAGCAGCGGCCAGTTGCCGGAGGGCAGCGGCGCGTCCATCTCCTCCCAGCCGAGCTGGGTGGAGCCCTTCGCCCCGGAATGGCCGATCTGCAGGCAGATCTTCGCCTCGGTCTCCTGATGCACGAAATCGACGATCCGCGTCCAGGCCGCCTCGTGCTCGGCCTTGTACGTGCCGGCGCAGCCCGGTGTGATGCGCCCCTCCGGCGAGACGCAGGTCATCTCGGTATAGACCAGGCCGGCCCCGCCCTTGGCGCGCTCGCCGAGATGGACGAGATGCCAGTCGGTCGGGCAGCCGTCCACCGCCTTGTACTGCGCCATGGGAGAGACGACGATCCGGTTCTTCAGCGTGAGATCGCGCAGCCGGAAGGGCGCGAACATCGGCCGCCGCACCGGCGCATCGGGGCTTGCGCCGGCCCGCTCCTGGAACCAGCGCTCGGCGCCCTCGAGCCAACGACTGTCGCGCAGGCGCAGGTTCTCGTGGCTGATGCGCTGCGAGCGCGTCAGCAGCGCATAGTTGAACTGCACGGGATCGAGATGGACGTAGCGCTCGACCTCCTCGAACCACTCCATCGAGTTGCGCGCCGCCGATTGCAGGCGCAGGACCTCCAGCCGCCGCTCGTCCTCGTATTTCGCGAACGCGCCGGCCATGGTCGGTTCCGAATGCAGGTCGTCGGCGAGCGCGATGGCGCTCTCGAGCGCCAGCTTCGTGCCCGAGCCGATCGAGAAGTGCGCCGTCGCCGCCGCGTCGCCGAGCAGCACGATGTTGCGCCAGGACCAGTGCTCGCACAGCACGCGCGGAAAGTTGAGCCAGGCCGAGCCGCGGATGTGGTTGGCGTTCGAGAGCAGGCGGTGGCCGCCCAGCTCGCCGGCGAAGATCCGCTCGCAGGCCGCGATCGACTCCTCCCGGCTCATCCCGCCGAAGCCGTACCTGGCCCAGGTCTCCTCGCTGCACTCGACGATGAACGTCGCCATGCCGGCATCGAACTGATAGGCATGCGCCCAGACCCAGCCGCGGTCGGTCTCCTTGAAGATGAAGGTGAAGGCGTCGTCGAATTTCTGCTGGGTGCCCAGCCAGACGAACTTGCATTTGCGGGCATCGATGTCCGGCTTGAAGTGCTGCGCCAGCGCGCCCCGCGTGCGCGAATTCGCGCCGTCCGCCGCCACCACCAGGTCGTAGTCGCGCGCGACCTCTGCCGCGCCGTCAGCCTCTGTCTGAAAGCGCAGGACGACCCCGAGCTCGCGCGCGCGTTCCTGCAGGAGGAGCAGCAGCCGCTGGCGGCCGATGCCGCAGAAGCCGTGGCCGGTGGAGACCGTCCTGGTGCCTTTGAAGGAGACGGCGATGTCGTCCCAATAGGCGAAATGGGCGCGGATCGCCGCGGCGCTCTCGGCGTCGTTCGCGCCGAGATTGGCCAGCGTCTCGTCGGACAGCACCACGCCCCAGCCGAATGTATCGTCCGCCCGGTTGCGCTCGACGACGACCACCTCGTCCGCCGGGTTCCGCAGTTTCATGGAGATCGC
This sequence comes from Candidatus Acidiferrum sp., assembly GCA_035518775.1. Classification (GTDB taxonomy): domain Bacteria; phylum Pseudomonadota; class Alphaproteobacteria; order Dongiales; family Dongiaceae; genus JBGPEQ01. The sequence goes on along the minus strand of DATIXH010000168.1, from coordinate 6,368 downwards.
GAAGTAGAGCCCGGCCGGCCCGCCGCCCAGGCATGCAATTCGCATGGCGATGACCTCCCGCTGCTCCGCAGCTCTCCGCGTGGTCGGACTGGTCAAGGCGGAAGGTACGGCTTTCTGGTAATTATTTCAATCATAAATATTTTGAACATAAAGTAGTAGCCCAGGGGCTGACAGCGGCCCCGAGTGCGCCGTGGGTCTTCCCCCAGGGCGCGGCTCAGGGCCCGAATGCGGCGGGCGGCTGGTGCACGACGATCCACAGCGGCCGGTGCGGCTCTTTGCGATCGGCGTGCACGGTGATACGCAGCCGCTCCCGCCAGGCGCGCTCCGCCAGTTCTTCCATCTCCTTCTCACGGCTGTGGAACTTGTGCTCGCCGCGCTCCGTCTCGAGCACGAAGCCGGCGAAGTCTCCGAAGTGGTCGAAGATCAGCCCGGATATCTTGCCGGTGAAGCCCCCTTCGTCGGCAGGCGGGGGATAGGGCGGTTTCCGTCCGTCGCCGGTCGGCGACGGCAGGATCTGGCCGGGATCGCCGCCGAAGACGATGACCCGGCCGGCGATCTCCTGCAGGTACCGTTGGAACACCGCATGCCAGCGGTTGTCCGAAGGAATCCCCTCGGCGATCCAGCGCATGACGGAGAGAATCCGCTCCTCCTTGACCAGCAGCGTCTCCTTGGCATGAACCGGCATGGTGAGCTGGAAGGCGCCCAGCACTTTCCTCCACGGCGTCGGGCGATGCGACGAGCTGGCGGCGGCGCTCGCCGCGACCGCCGGCGGGTTGTCCTCCCCGCCGGTCTCCAGTCCCGATCGCTTCAGCAACAGCGGAAAAGCGTTGGTGATCTGGCGGACGACCACGTTGAAGGCCTGCCCGCGGCGCAGATCGGAGGGCAGGTCGATCGACAGCAGGCCGGCAAAGTCCAACTTGGAGGCGGCATAGGGTACGGGAACGTAGGTGATCCCGCCGGCCTTGCATTGCAGCGTGTGATCGTCGACCCGCGACAGCCGGCGGTTGGTGTACATCCGCGACGCCAGGTCGAGGATTTCGTCGGCGTCCGCGCCGGGCAGGTAGAGCGTAGCCAGCGTGCCCGCCGGCGTGTTCCCCCAGTCGATCATCAGCTCGTCCGCCGGCTGGCTGGGCGTCGGCGGCACCGGCGTCGCGCGGATCTCGAACGTATCGATGGCGCGCCCGGAGCCGAGATCGCTCCAGGCGATGTTGCGCTGCGCCAGCTTGTCCCAGTCGCCCGGCCCCTTCCCGAAGGGGATCGGCACCGGGTCGAAGGCGATTTCGGCGATCAGGCACTGATGCTGGTTGCGCAGGATCGCCTGCTGGATGGGCGCCGGGAACGCGAGGTTGAAGGAGCCGAAGGGACCGTCCTGCGCGTTGAACGGAGCGATGACCGGCAGGACGTTGTTGAAGCCGCCGCTCTCCTTGAACGGCTGGTTGATGTCGAGCCAGCAGCCGAAGAACCGATCGAGCTCCGCTCCGCCGCTCGGCGGGAAGTTCTGCACATTATGATCGTCGGTCTGCAGCGTCATGCTTTGCACGGTCGTGTCGACGCGCGGCGACGCGAAGAACGGGATGGTGACGTATTCCCTGGCCCGGATCCCCGCGAGCGGGATCGGCTGGCCGTGCGGATTGCTGGACGCCCGGCGATAGGACGTCGCGGGATCGAAGGCCAGGAGCGTCGACTGCGCCTGGAACATGCGGAAGAACACGCGCACGCTGTTCGCGCCGATCTGGCCGATGTAGCGCACGCGGGCGAGGGCGAAGTTGAAGACGGCGGCGCCGTTGTCGTCCCGCGGAAAGACGAACAGCGACGCGTTCGCCTCGTCGCTCGGCAGCCCTTCGAACGTCTGGCCGCCGGCGCTGCCATGCCCGGCATTGAGCCTGGAGATGACGCTCTGGATGAACGCCGGAGCCGAGGTCTGGTCCGGCCCCATGGTCGCGCCGAACTTCGTTTCGTTGGCGCGCACCACGAACACGCGCAGGTCGATGCTGAGCCATGCCGGATCCCCATGCAGGATGAACGGGTTCGGCTGCTTGATCAGCTCGAGCTCGGCGGACGCGAAGATGCCAAGCACGGAGACGCTCAGCGTCACCATTCGGTTCGGTCCGATGAAGTTGAAGGCCGTGTCCGTCGGGCCGAAATCGATGCTGTAGTGGAAGGTGAAGCGCTGGACGGCCGGGCCATAGCCGCCGGTATCGGCCGTGTTGCCGGTGCAGACGATCGTCATGCCGGCAACGGGCGATGCCACGTTCAGAACCGAGCCCGGGCCGGTGGCGCCGAGTTGCGCGCCGTTGAAGCCGTCCACGACGATCCGGAACGCGTCCGGGACGACCGCGCCTCCAGGCTGCCCGCGCCGCGCGTCGACTTCGTCCTGGCCCAGCGTGCTGCGCTCGACGATGAAGATGCAGCGCCTCTCCGGCACGATCGCAGTCCAAAGCTCCTGGATGCCCGTGCGCGTATCGGTCCACAGCGGATAGAAGCCCCGGCTGCTCGCATCGATGCCGAAGTAGTCCCCGATGAACGTCACATTGGGATTTCCGCGCGCCAACGGAGCGTCCAGCGCGGGATCCCAGGCCCGGTCGGTCACGGTGAAGAAGCTGAAGGAAGCGCCGTGGTCGTACGACTCCGCCATCATGACGTCGATCAGCGGCGTCACGGGCTTGGGTCCGAATTCATAGAACGTGCAGCCGATCACGCCGTTCGGATCGGTGATGATTTGCGGAAAGAAGTGATGAACGTTGGCGGCAATGGGATCGGTCAGCATCGGGGAGCCCGAATCGCCCGTGGTCCACGTCGCTCCGCGATCGGGCGACAGCGCGTAGTAGATGCGGCCGACTCCCTCGCGGAAGTCGTCCCAGGCCACCGTCACGGTCTGCCCGAAGACGCACGCCGTCGGCGCGGTCACCAGGCGAAAATTGGCGCCGGGCAGGTTGGGCCAGCCGAACGGGCTGGGCAAGACGGCGGCGGCGCCGGTCACGCCGGTGGCGGGAGGCGTCGCCTCGGAGAAGCTGTCCCCGCCGTTGCTGGAAACCAGCAGCCTGATCTTGTTGCCTTGGAAGATGTCGTTCATGAACACGATGTAGACGGTTCCGTCCGCGGCCACGTTGATTTCGGGCGAGAACGACGGGTTGGCCAGGACGCTGGGGGTGCTGTGGCCCGCGGCGCCGACCCAGGTGGCGCCATGATCCAGGCTGCGCGCAAAGCGCAGGTCGTGGCCGTCGTCCCAGACGATGTAGACGCGGCCCCGATGGGGGCTCGAGGGATTGGCGTCGCCCGCGACCCATTGCTTGTCGTCGCTGCCGCTGCTGTGAATCAGGTTCGGAGCGCTCCAGGTCTGTCCGCCATCACTGGACTTGTACACGGCGATGCCGACGACGTTGCCGTTCGGGGGGTTCTGCGCGGGCAGGCCCACCAGGAACAGGTTTCCGGAGTCGTCCCACGCCAGGGTCGGGTCGGAGAGCATGTCCCAGTCGGGCGTCGGAACCTCGGCGGAATCATGCCAGGTCAGGCCGCCGTCGCTCGAAAACGACGTGGCCAGCGTGAAGTCGTAGTTCTGTATGTTCCGGAACTTCTTCGACGAGGCGACGATCTGGAGCGGATTGTTGGGGTTGGCGAGAATGGCGCTCTCGCTGCGGGCGTTGTTCAGATCGGTGTCGTGGGTAACCTGGATGTTGGGCATTTTCCGCTCCGTAGAATCACCCGCTGTGCCGACAAATCTGCATCGGTCCGGCGGCAAGGACGGACGGGGAAGGTCTGCATCTTCCCCGAAGAAGAACTATGCGGCGGGGCTGGCCTGGAGGCTGCCCCGCGGGCTGTGGCGTCAGCGCTCCGGCGCGGACGCGCGGTGCGGCTTGCGGCGGCGCGTCATCCAGTGTGCTCCGGCAAAGCCGACCACCAGCCCGATCGCGGCCTCGCCGAGATCGAGCAACAGATAGATCCAGCTTTCCACGTATTCGCCGCTGAACACGGTCGCCAGCACCCCGGACAGGACGACCGCGCAGATGCTGAGCAGGATACGGGCGCGCCCCGGGTCGAGATGCCATATCGCGAAGCCCAGGACGCCGCCGAGAACGACCGGAACCACTTCGTCCATTGCAAGATCTCCCCGCGCAGTGATCAGACAGAGACAGACGAGCAAAACTACGAAGCGCGCCGCGTCTCGCGGCGTCGGCAACGATGACCCGGAGGCAAGAGCCTCAGCCCGCGACCACCTCGATCGTCGTTGTCCCCATGGGGTTCTATGTCCTACGGCAACAAAACTGCATTGACCGCTACGGGCCGACTGGTTCGGTCGGCGGCGGCGCCTTTGTCCCGCGGCGCCCAAGTTTGCGGATTTTTACAGGATTATGCGCAATATGTCACGTTTGCGCACACCATAGCACACTCTTGAAACCGGCACACGCGCTGTTCGGTCGCCCATTTGTGCGACCTCTTGCCGCAAGAAAGAATGCAGGGCGCGCGCGAAGACCGTGATAAGCATTGCTCAGATTCCGAAGATCTGGCGCGCATTGCCCTCGCGGACGGCGCGACAGACATCGGCCGGCAGCGCCGCCGTATTCGTCATCGAGCCCTTCATGTCGTGCACCTGGTGCGGATAGTCGGTGCCGAACAACACTCGATCGGCCCCCACGACCGAAATCAGGAACTGCAGAGCGCCCGGATGATAGGTGATGCAGTCATACCAGATGCGCTTGAGATAGTCCGACGGTCTCGCCTTCATTTTCCGTCGCGATGGAATTTCGACCTCGTCGCCCTTGTCGAACCGGCCGACCAGATAGGGGAGCGCGCCGCCGCCATGCGAGGCGATCAGTTTGAGATTGGGATAGAGATCGAGAAATCCATCGAAGATGATGCGGGTGAAGGCCAGCGTGGTATCGGCGATGAAGCCGACTGACCAGCTCAGGTCGTATTTCTTCATGTCCATCTGATCGATGCCGGGCAGGTCGGTCGGGTGCACCAGGACCGGCAGGGCGCGTCGGTCGATCTCGGCCCAGATCGGTGCGAACAGCGGGTCCGTCAGGCTCCGGCCGGCGATATTGGCGAGGACCATCACCCCGACCGCGCCCGCATCGCAGCTCCGCTGCAACTCCTCCATGGCCCGCCGCGGATATTCCCAAGGCAGCGAGGTGAGCCAGCGGATGCGGTCGGGCCACCGCGTCTGGGCAGCGGCCATGCTGTCGTTGGACTCGCGCGCGGCCTCGCAGCTGACGTCCTCGGTTCCCCAGTAGACGTTCGGGCAGGTCAGCGAGACGATCGCCGTATCGATATGCCCGGCATCCATGTCGCGCAGCCGCAGCTCGTAGTCGAAATGGCCGCGCTGCGGAATTGCGACGGGCGTATCGTGGCGAAAGATCTCGACCTGCCCGTCGGGCCGCGTCTGCAGGTTGTACATCCCGCCTTTGGCTTTCAACAAAGCCATGAACCTATCGGTGAACATGTGCGTGTGCACATCGATGACGGGCATTGGGGCGTTGCTCCTCCCTCGCCTTGGCCAGGCGACTGTATCAGGTGTCCCGACATACCCTGTCAATCGCGGGCCTGCGCGGAAGCGACACACGCGGCGGATCGTGGAAAGCTGTTACACTGAGCTTAAGCGCGTCGGGAAACGCCCATACGGCGGCATTTCCCGCTGGCGCGTTCGCTGTGGAAAGGGCGCATGGAATCGCTGCAATTCTATCTCGGGGCGCTGGTCGGCAGCATCCGGTCGCCCGTGATCTGGGTCGCCGCGATCCTGATCGGGCTGCTGGTCAGGCGGCTTTCGCTGCTCCTCGTCCTCGCCGTGGCTGCCGGGCTGCTGCTTCAGATCGTTGCCGATGTCATGCTCAGCGACGCAGGGCTTCCGCTTCCTCCGCTCGGCGCCTCGGCCACGATCGCCTTGGGTCAGGCGACGGCGGCTCTGATCATCGCCCTCGCGATCAACGGCTGCCGGCGAATCGTCACGGCGCGGCGGGCCGCCGACGGTCGCACGAAAAGCGGCCCCGTCGACCGAGCCCGCCGGGGCTGAGTTCGGGGACGGGCTCCCGCGCCGCGTCGCCTCGCGGAGCGATCGGCGTCGAGCGTCCGGAACCGGTCGGGAGTGTCCGTATGTCCCGGGCGTGCAGGGCGGACCTGATGTGGGGAATGCCGACAGCAGAGTCACCCGTCGCGCAGCCCGAACACCGGCAGCTGGTAGACCATGCTCTCGCCGCCCTGCTCCTCGCCCAGCCGGCTGCGCGGATAGGGCCGGTAGAGCAGCTCCAGCAGGTCGGGCCGCCGGCGCAGGATCTCGTTGTGCACCGCCGGCGTGCTCGCCACCTCGCTGAGCCCGCCGCTCGCCGCCGAGGATGATCCGGCCCCCGCAGGCGAGAGAACGAGCCTATCGAAAA
>DATIXH010000167.1:0-2949 GCA_035518775.1 Candidatus Acidiferrum sp. | reverse complement strand
CGCGTCAGCTTCCTGCAACTCTCCCGCGTCCTGCTGCTTCAGGAGGCGCCAGTCGCTCTCGCCGGCGAAGCTCTCGTCATTGAGCGCCTCAATGGCCTCGTCGGCCGAGCCCTCGGCGACGCCCACCTTATAGACGTGCTTAGTCAGGCCGACATCGGCGGCCCAGCCGGCCAGATTCTTGCTGGTTGCTACGTAGAGAACCGACATCCGCGCTCCGCCCAGCCGATTGCGCTGGCGGAGGGGGCGGGATTCGAACCCGCGATACCCTTTTGAGGTATACACGCACTCCAGGCGTGCGCCTTAGACCGCTCGGCCACCCCTCCGGCGCTCCGCGCGGGCGCGGAGCGGGCGGCACCCTAGCCCGAGGCGCCGGGCCGGCGCAACCGGCGCGCCTAACCGACTGCGGCAGGCGCGGCGGCGACCGTGACGACGGTGGGGTTGGAGCCCGGGGTGTTTGCGGGCGTTTCACGCGTCGCAGAGGCGGCGGCCTTATCGACGGACTGCCAGCGGACCGCGACCTCGTTCAGCCGGTCCAGCACCTCGCGCAGCTCTTCGCCCCGGACCGTCAAGCTATAGGTCACCTGCGGCGGAATGGTGGCTTCGAACTGGCGATGGACGACCCCGGCCTCCACCAGCATGCGCAGGCGCTCGGACAATACCTTGGCCGACACGCCGGCCACGCGGCGTTTCAGCTCGCCAAACCGGGTCGGACCGTTGGAGCGGAGGACCCAGAGAATGTAGGTGGTCCATGGCCCCATCAGCAGGCGCAGCAACGCGTCCATGGGGCATCCGACCGGACTCTTGGGAACAATCATAGTCACCCTCCGCAATTTGATTACGAAATGAAACTAGATGTGTATTACCTAGTACCCATTCCTCATAGTTCAACTTCAACAATCCGGAGTGGCCCGAAATTCCATTGTCGGCCGCCAGGGCGGACAGAAATTAACCAATACACCAAGCAAACCGCCCGGAAAGTGATCTACTTCACAAATGGAACGATCTTCGGCGGGAGGTGGTGGAATTTGGTAACGTTGACAGAAAATTAAGCGCTCCGGCGGCAGACTGCCGGCTAGGTCTGCACAGGAGCCTGCGCGATGCTCGAGACACTGAAGTCATGGGTCGAGGTCGGCCTCGTCGTCGCCATGCTCGTGATGTTCTTCGGGCTGGTCGCGCGCAGCAACGTGCGGGCCGCCCGCGTCATCGGCTGGTTCTCGGTGGCCTGGGCCCTGACGATCGTGATCATCGAGGGCTACGGCTGGTACGGCAAGGGCGACTGGATCATCACCCCGGCGCGCCAGTTCTGGCACCAGATCGACCGCGGCTCGCTCAGCGCCTTCGAGTCGGTCATAGAGCGCTACTTCCCGGCGCCGATCAACGCGCTCAGCGAATGGATGCTCGACTGGCCGGCCTGGCTCGTGCTGGGGGTCCTCGGCATCGGCTTCCTGGTCTACGACCATATCCAGTTCATCCACTCGCTCGCCGGCCGGCGGCCGGTGCCGGTGTGGAAGCGGGCCGCACTCTGGCTGCGCGACGCCGTGCGCCCGAACGAGGAGCAGGCCTAGCCGGTCGCCCTCACGCGCCCCTCAACGGCAGTTGATTTGCCAGCGCGGGTGGGCCAGATAGGGTCCGCCCATGAAACGACGGTCGCGCGGCTGGATTCCCATCATCGTGTTCCTCGGTCTCGCGCTGCTGTTCGTGGCGTGGGACGTGATGGACTACGCCGCCGGCACGACGCCCTTCAAGACGGCGCCGCTGGGGCTGCGGTGGTTCGAGATCCATAAGAACAGCCTGCTGCTGATCCAGCCGGCGATCGAGCGGCATGTCGCGGTCTGGCTGTGGCCGCCGTTCCAGTGGGTGCTGCAGCAGCCGGCCTGGCTGGTGCCGGGGGTGCTAGCGGTTCTCGGGCTGCTCGTGAAGACGGTGCGGCGGAGATAGGGCCGCTGCCCCCTCCCCGACCCTCCCTACTTCGTGGGGGCGGGAAGTTCGCCGAGTTCTCGCCCCTTCAGTCGTCGCCCATCTTGAGGGCGGCGATGAAGGCGGACTGGGGGATCTCGACGCTGCCGTACTGGCGCATCTTCTTCTTGCCCTCCTTCTGCTTCTCCAGGAGCTTGCGCTTGCGGGTGATGTCGCCGCCGTAGCACTTGGCGGTGACGTCCTTGCGCAGCGCGCTGACGGTCTCGCGGGCGATGACGCGGGCGCCGATGGCGGCCTGGATGGCGATCTTGAACAGCTGGCGCGGGATCAGCTCTTTGAGGCGCTCGCACAGCTGACGGCCGCGGGTCTCGGCATTGGCGCGGTTGACGATGATGGAGAGGGCGTCGACGGGATCGCCGTTGACGAGGATCGAGAGCTTCACGAGGTCGCCGAGCTGGTAGCCCTCGACGTGGTAGTCGAAGCTGGCGTAGCCGCGAGACACGGATTTCAGCCGGTCGTAGAAGTCGTAGACCACCTCGTTCAGCGGCAGCTTGTAGACGAGCATGGCGCGGGTGCCGACATAGTTCAGCTCCTGCTGCACGCCGCGCCGCTCCTCGCAGAGCTTCAGGATCGGGCCGATATACTCGTCGGGGACGATGATGGTGGCCTTGATCCAGGGCTCCTCGATGTGGTCGATGCGGGTCTCCTCCGGCATGTCGGCGGGGTTGTGCAGCTCCTTCATCTCGCCGTTGGTGAGGTGGACGCGGTAGACCACGGACGGCGCGGTGGTGATGAGGTCGAGGTTGAACTCGCGCTCCAGCCGCTCCTGGATGATCTCGAGGTGCAGCAGGCCGAGGAAGCCGCAGCGGAAGCCGAAGCCGAGGGCGGCCGAGGCGCGCGGGCGCCAGCTCTGCGCGCGGCTCAAGGACCTCATCCCGCGCCAGCTCTTCAAGATCGCCATCCAGGCGGCCATCGGCGGCCGCGTGATCGCGCGCGAGACCGTCTCCGCCCTGCGCAAGGACGTGACCGCCA
>DATIXH010000166.1:0-18957 GCA_035518775.1 Candidatus Acidiferrum sp. | reverse complement strand
GGACCATGCATGGTGGGCAGTTTGACTGGGGCGGTCGCCTCCCAAAGAGTAACGGAGGCGCGCGATGGTAGGCTCAGACCGGTCGGAAATCGGTTGTTGAGTGCAATGGCAAAAGCCTGCCTGACTGCAAGAGCGACGGCTCAAGCAGAGACGAAAGTCGGTCATAGTGATCTGCCGATCCCGCGTGGAAGGGTCGGCACTCAACGGATAAAAGGTACGCCGGGGATAACAGGCTGATCGCATCCAAGAGTCCATATCGACGATGCGGTTTGGCACCTCGATGTCGGCTCATCACATCCTGGGGCTGGAGCAGGTCCCAAGGGTATGGCTGTTCGCCATTTAAAGTGGTACGTGAGCTGGGTTTAGAACGTCGTGAGACAGTTCGGTCCCTATCTGCCGTGGGTGTTGGAGAATTGAGAGGATCTGTCCCTAGTACGAGAGGACCGGGATGGACGCACCTCTGGTGTACCGGTTGTCGCGCCAGCGGCATCGCCGGGTAGCTATGTGCGGACGGGATAACCGCTGAAAGCATCTAAGCGGGAAACCCACCTCGAAACGAGTTCTCCCTGAAGAGCCGTGGAAGACCACCACGTTGATAGGCCGGGTGTGTAAGGCCGTAAGGCTCAGCTAACCGGTACTAATAGCTCGTTTGGCTTGATCTGAGGCTGATACGTCGCGCGCAGGGACAAGCTCCTGCGCCGGTCGTCGGCACGATCCGCATTCACTTATTCGCGTCGCCGCGCGTTTGGACGACCTGGTGGTTATTGCGAGGGGCCTGCACCCGATCCCATTCCGAACTCGGCCGTGAAAACCCTCAGCGCCAATGGTACTGCGTCTCAAGACGTGGGAGAGTAGGTCGCTGCCAGGTCTTCCAAGCGCGCGGACGAACGCAAGAAACACACATTCCTGTCCGGATGTCCGGTCTCGGTTCCTGGCAGCTGACATCGATTGCCGCGGGGTGGAGCAGCCCGGTAGCTCGTCAGGCTCATAACCTGAAGGTCAGAGGTTCAAATCCTCTCCCCGCAACCAGTCAGGCGCCCGCTATCTTCGGAAGATAGCGGGCGTTTTGCTTGCGGGGGTTGTGCGGGCCAGCAATGGCGCAAAGCAAAACGCTGCGTCGATCGCTTCAAATTAGGCGGCGTCGAAACTTACAGATTGACAGCCGTCCACCCAGTGCCTGGAATCACGCAATGCCATGCGCCCCATACTGTTGTCCTCTTCAGGGGTTCCACGCCAGAACAGCAATGCGCGATGGGGGGACGGATGAGAAACGTGCAGTATCGCGGGGGATGCCTCTGTGGAGCGGTCCGTCTGGAAATTGGTGCTGAACCGTTTCGAGTAGGCATTTGCCATTGTCTAGACTGCCGCAAGCATCACGGGGCGATATTCGCTACTTTTGCGGTGTTCCCTGCGGATGCGGTCAGCATCACCGGTACGACGGCCGACTATCGCGGACGCTATTTCTGCCCAGTTTGCGGATCCTCGCTCTTCGGCCGCACGGCCGACGAAATCGAAATCCCTGCCGGCACCTTCGATGCGCCGAACCAGGTCACACCCACCTACGAGCTCTGGATTTGTCGTCGGGAGAACTGGCTGCCGCCGTTCAACGTCGCACGCCGATATGAGCGCGACCGGGAAGGGACGGGACGCGCCGAACCATAACCGAAACTCGGCCCGACACTTTGTCAGCGAGGGCCCTTGCCGCCGCGAACTTCGCGGGCCACGCCAGCCAAGGATCTGTGGATCGAAGGCGCGACCGACCACAAGCGGCATCCTCGACGTCGGCGGGCGCGGCGGAGCGAGCCCGGTCAGGTCCGCACCCTCTTGCAAAGGTCAGGCGTCCGCTTTATCAGAGGCACGGATTGGTCGGAACCTGTGAACCACCTGCAAGCTGGAGCCGCCTTGCACAAGCCAGGTGAACACGACGTCGTAGCGGAGTGGCAGACGCTGATGAGGCGGTGGGAATCCGCTTGCACGGATTATTCCGCTGCCTGCGAGGCGCCGTCTGACACGCTGACGGCCGGTGCCGATCTCGATCGCGTGCGGCGGAATATGGTGCAGATCAAAGAACAGATCGACGCGCTCATCTCGACGTCTTCGCGCCGGCGGGTCGCAGAGCCGGCACCGCCCAAATTTGCGCTCATCCAGCCCACGACCGATGATCTTGGCTGGCGCTCTGCGGATCAGAGATCGCCCAGATACAACAGGCGTTGAAGCGCGAGCAGCGCGGACGTCGCGACGAGAATCCAGATCCCCACGGTGATTTTGGATCGGTGGCGCTGCCATGAGGGGCCAGCGCCCGCTGTCGCCAGCTCGGCCAGGGCGAGCAGGACGGCGGCCAACCCGAGGACAGCGATTCCGATCGAACCCGACAGCATCAGGCGCTGGGCCTCCGGCGGTTTTTCAACCACGGTCACCCGCAGGGGCAGCAACCCCAAGGCATCCAGCGATGTGGCCGGTTCGACGCGCACCGATTGGAAGAAGGGCAAGCTCCGCAGGTTCGTCCGCAGCAGGTCGACCTGTGCCGGCCGGTAGGGATCGCCGACCCGGAACGGCGCATATGGCTCGAGCGACTGCGGGCTTATGCGTCGCAGCCCGGTGAACTGGATCCTGCCGAAGCGGACCTCCGGCCCCTGGTTCACCGCAAGCGTCGCCTCGACGGTGCGTGAAGACGCGTCGGGCAAGATATCGCGGCGCGCGACCCAGGCGAACGCACGGCCGGCCTCACGTTGGCGCTGGAGCCACGTGGCCTCGAAGCGGGCCAGCACGTCCGCTGAAGCCGGCTCGCCCCTCAGCCCATCGAGTAGCTCGGCCTCGCCGGGAGCCAGGGCGCGGGGCTCCCCATTCTGGGCATCGACCATGCGCACGGAGCGGATGCGATAGAGCGGTCCGGTGACCGGGTCGAAGATCAACCGAAGCCCGTCCGTGTCCGTGTTCGGCTTGAGTGCCGCGGCCCGGTCGACGGTGAGGTGCACGCTCGCGCTATAGAAGCCCTTGGCGCGAAGAACGGCGTTGAGCCGGTCGCGGTCGATCTGCGCCCAGGCGGCCACTTGATCGCCGCGCAATCCTGCCGCCTGCCTGACCGGCAGGTTCAGGCTGTCTTGCAGAGCGGCGTCGATGCTGCCGCCGGTCGGCGCCACGTCGGCTCTGATCGTCACCTCCTGCGCGCATAGCGGCGCCGGAACAATCAGGCAAACCCAGCAAAGCGCGCGCAGCCAACCAAAACGCGACACCCGCGAGAAGGGGGCAATGGAAGTCGTCATCGGGCGCAGCGTGATAGGCATGGCACGTCAGTCATATGGTGCGTGGCACCTCGACGAGCAGGGGAGCCAAGCTTTTTCTTCTTGGACCTCTCGAACCCAGACCGCGCCGGGCGCGCCAGGGAACAAATCGCCGGTTCGGCACTTGTTGTACCGGGTGAGCGGGGCCCAAGGGATGCTCCACGTAGCGGGTTTGCTGGCCATGATGATCCATGCGGCTTGTTTGCAGGCCGGCGACGCCGCGACCCGAACCGTTGCCAGCATGAGCGCGCTTTCGCCCATGGGCCAGCCTGGGCGCTGGCAGTTGCTCTTCTCCGACGAATTCGACGGCTCGTCGCTCGATCGCGGGAAGTGGGTGACCTGCTACTGGTGGAACAACAATGGGTGCACGAACCTCGGCAACCGCGAGCTCCAGTGGTATCGGCCGCAGAACGTAACGGTCGGTGGCGGTCTACTTCATCTGGGCGCCCGACGCGAGCGGGTCCGGGGACATGAGGGCGCCTACTACGACTATACGTCGGGGCTCGTCAGCACGGGCCGGGATGTCGAAGACCTCGGACGCGCCCCGCGGTTCGCCTTCCAGTACGGCTATGTCGAGATGCGCGCCCGGGTTCCTGCTGGGCGCGGCCTGTTCCCCGCCTTTTGGATGCTGCCGATAACACACGAGCCGAAGCCCGAGATTGATGTCATGGAGGTCATCGGGCAGGAACCGGGAATTCTTCATACCTATTTTCACTACCGCGATGCCGACGGCGTCGAGCGGCGGCGAGGAGCGGACTCCAGGACCGTCGACCTGAGCGCCGGGTGGCACGTCTTTGCTGCCGATTGGCAGCCAGGTCGCATCATCTGGTATCTCGACGGGGTCGAGCGCTGGCGATACCAGGACGCGCACGACGTCCCGGACGAGCCGATGTATCTCCTCGTCAATCTCGCCGTGGGCGGGAAATGGCCGGGGCCGCCCGACAACTCCACGCGCCTCCCGGCGGAACTGCTGGTCGACTATGTCCGCGTCTGGAGACGCATCGATCGATGAACAACAGCTTGCGACGCCCGTACTTCGCCTGGGAAAGCGCGGGCGCTTGGCTGTCGACCGCGCGGGCGTGGCTGCAGAGCCATTTCCAGACGCCGCTCATCCGCAACGGCTATTCGCTGGTCGCCAGCACGGGCATGACGTCGGTCCTGGGGCTGGTCTATTGGGTGCTGGCAGCGCGGCTCTACAGCGTTGAAGAGATCGGCCTCAACGCCGCCCTGATCTCCACGATGATGGCGCTTGGCGGCATCGCCCAATTGAACCTGACCAGCGTTCTCACCCGCTTCCTGCCCGGCATGAGCCGGACGACCGCGCAGCGGCTCATACTCGGCGCCTACGCGGCGGGAATGGTGGCGGCGCTGGCGGGCTGCGTGCTGTTCCTTCTCGGCGTCCAGGCCTGGGCGCCGTCGCTTCAGCTGCTCGCCGGCAACCGTTGGCTGGCGGTGTGGTTCACGGCCGCCACGATGATCTGGACGGTATTCTCGCTCCAGGATGGCGTGCTCGCCGGCTTGCGCAAGGCGGTCTGGGTTCCCGTCGAGAACACGCTGTATGCGCTCGCGAAGATCTTGCTGTTGCTGCTGTTCGCCGGCAGCGGCTGGAGGAGCTGGGGGCCGTTTGCGTCGTGGACGCTGCCCCTGCTCGTGGCCGTCCTGCCTGTGAATCTGCTCATCTTCGGCTTCGTGGCCCGCCGCGAGACGGCGCCCGCGCAGGCCGGCCCCAGACCCGACCAACGGGCGATCGTGCGTTACTTCACGAACGATTTCCTGGGCACGCTGTTCTTCATGCTAGCCATCGGGGTCGCGCCGATCCTGGTGATGGAGCGCGTCGGCGCCGAGGGCAATGCTGTCTACTACCTGACCTGGACCATCGCCTACTCGCTCTACCTGGTGAGCAAGTCGATGGGAATCTCGCTGGTCGCGGAGGGCGCCGCCGATCCCTGGCGATCGAAGGCCCTGGCGGCCGGCGCCTTGGCCCACACCGTGGGATTGCTTCTGGTCGCCGTCGTCGTCGTGGTGGTCGCGGCACCGCTCTTGCTGCAGCTGTTCGGCTCCAGCTATGCGTCCGGCGGCAGCGCACTGCTGCGCATCCTCTGCCTTTCGGCGCTGCCCTTCGGATTTACCTCGATGTATCTCGGCCTTGCGCGCGTAGAGGGACGCATGGCGGCGGTCGTCCTCGTCCAGGGCGTGATGGCGTTGATCGTCCTCGGGCTGGGCGTGCCGCTTCTCGACATGTTCGGCGCGCTCGGCATGGGGATCGCCTGGCTGCTAGCCCAGGTCACCCTTGCCGCGATGCTGGCAGTCTCGGCTTGGCGCCGCGCAGGGTGGTCGCGTGCGCCGATCCGGGCCTTCGTTGCGCAGTCGGCGAGTCGCGAACCCTTCAGTCTCCTGCGTCGCTTTCGCGAGTTCCTGCTTGGCCGCGCCACGGTCGGCGTCGTACGGGAGGCGATGAGCCGCATCGGTGACGATCGTGGCGGCCCGGCCTGGCGCTGCCAGCGCATACTCCACGCCAACGGTCAAATCGTGCTGCTGGCGCTCGGACCGCGGCCCGGCCAACGAACGGCGCTCATGAGGGTTGCGCATGGTGCAGAGGGTGTCGTCAGGCTGCGTCGCCAGAGTGAGGTTCTGCGCACGTTCGGGAACAACCCAAGCCTTCGGGAGTTCTGCACGGTTCTGCCGGCTATATTGGCCGAGGGCCACGCGGCCGGGTCGGCCTATGTCATCGAGCAGCCGAGCGCGGGCGCGCCGGGCGACATCATACTGAGCAACGCCAGCGGTCGTGAGCGGGCGATGGCGAGCGCTGTAACAGCGATCACGGAACTCCACAGCCGGACAGCGTCGGCTTGCGTGATAGACGATGCCTGGCTGTTCGATTGGATCGATCGCCCGATAGATCTCGTCAACCGTGCGGCGCCCTGGGTGATACCGTCCGGGCGAGTGGCAGCGACGTTCGAAGCGATTCGCCGGCATGAGCGCGCGGCCTGGGCCGGCCGCGTCGTTGCCCTGGGCTGGAGCCACGGCAACTTCGGCCCGTCCAGCATCCACTTCAGCAGCGACGGCGCCCGCGTGACGGGCATCGCGGACTGGGGCCTCGCGCGAGGGGACGCGCCGGCCGCGTTCGATCTCTGTCATCTCGTGCTCACGACCCGCACGCTCGTCAGCGGGAAGGAGATCGGCGAGGTCGTTTGCGATCTTCTTCGCAATCCCTGCTGGAACCCGGACGAGCGGTGCTGCTTTGCGGACCAACCGCTGGCTTCCAGCGAATCGGAGATCCGGATGCTGGTGCTCTTGGCGTGGCTGCACCACATCGCCAGCAATCGCGCCGGCTCGGCCAGGTATGTGGGCGAATGCCTGGCTACTGCCGCGAAGATCGAGCGCATTCTGCACGCCATCGACGCGCGTCCGTGACAACGCTTCAGACCGGCCCTCGGCCTGCCGAGACGGCGACCGTCCCGATTGGCCAAGCCGATCTGCTGCCGGCGCTTCTCCCGCTCTTCGGCGCGCTCGCGAGCTGGGCGGCCTGCCTGCGGACGATCGATCCGGGCGCGCTGAGCGATCTCGGGCTGGCGTCGGTGCTGCCGGCCGCGGCCTGGCTACCGTCTCTGCTGCTGTCGGTCGGATTCTTCTTCGTGCTCTGTCGACAGCCCGGCCGCGTCTGGCTGCCGGGCCTCTATCTCGTTGCGCTCGCGGTCGTGCTGCACGCCACACCGGCCATCGACTACGGCACCCTGCGCTATCCCTGGGCGTGGAAGCATCTCGGCATCATCGACTACATCCAACGCCACGGCGCAGTCGATCGCGCTACGCCGATCCTGACTGCCTACCACAATTGGCCCGGCTTCTTCGCGGCCGCGGCGTTCATCGCCGATCTTGCCGGCATCCGCGACCTCGCGTCGCCGGTGCGATGGGCGCCGCTGGTTCTCAACCTCCTCTACCTTGCTGCCCTGCCGCTGCTCTACCGGGCGTTCACGGACGATCACCGGACCATCCTGGGCGCCGCCTGGGTCTTCCTGGCCGGCAACTGGGTCGGCCAGGACTATTTTTCGCCCCAGGGAGTCTGCTTCTTCTTCTATCTCCTTCTGATCGGTCTCTGCCTCCGCTTCCTCGCGCGCGACCCCGCGCCGGCTGTCGCCGAGAGCGGACGGCTGTCGCAGGCGCTCGCGGCCTTGGCGCAGTGGTCCGCGCGCAGTCTGCCGGGCTCGAGTGCGCTGCCCTCAGGCGCCATGCGCGCGATCGTGACCGCGACGGCGCTGCTGCTGATCGTCGCCATGACGGTCAGCCACCAGTTGACGCCGCTGGTCGCGATCTCGGCCCTGGGCGCGCTCGTCGCTTTGCAGATCATGACCCCGGGCCTGTTCCTGTTCGCAGGCGTGGTGGTCGCGTTCTGGATCTTGTACGTGGCCGCGCCGTTCGTCGCCGTCGTGCTGCCGGTCGAGATCAGAGACATCGGCGTATCCGCGGGCCAGTTGAGCGGCAATCTGGCGGACCTCGCCGTCCTCAGCTCCGGACAGGTGCTGGTCTCCCTGGTGTGCCGCCTGCTCACCGTCGGAATCGCGCTTGCCGCAGTGGTCGGCGGCCTGCGGCGGCGGGCCGCCGGGTATCGCGATGGCGTCGCCGCCGCCTTGACGATCGCGCCTCTGCCTTTGATCGCGGTCACGTCCTACGGCGGGGAGATCATGTTCCGCGTCTATCTGTTCGCCTTGCCCTTCCTGGCGTTCTTTGCCGCCGCGCTTGTCTTCCCTTCGCCGCAGCGCGGAAATTCGGTGGCGGCTCTGCTGGCGGCCGCGCTCCTTGGCTTTATCCTGGCTGTGGCCTTCGTCTTCGCCAACAACGGCAAGGACCGCCAGTACGCGTTTGCGTCCGAGGACGTCGCCGCCGTGCAATGGCTCTACGACAACGCGCCGCAGGGCACGCTGATCGTCGAAGGAGCCTCCCTCTATCCGTCGCTGTTCCGCAACGTCGAGCACGTCACGCCGGTGGCGATTGCGGACGAACCGGCCGAGTCGCGCGCCGAACTGCTCGCCAATCCCGCTTCAGTGCTGGCCCGCTGGCTCGACAATGACGACTACAGCGCGGCGTTCATCATCCTCACGCGCAATCAGGAGGCCTATGTGAACGCCATGGGGATCATGCCCGGTGGCGGCTTCGAGAAGATCAAGCAGGCCTTGCTCTCGTCGCCGCGGTTCCGCCTCGTTCATGCCAGCGGTGGAACGATGATCTTCGCCTTGAACCCGGCTGTTCGCGGCATGGGCGAGTGGATCGAATGATGGCGAGAGTCACCCTGGTCGGAGCTCTCACGGTCGCAGCGGTGGCGGCCGTGTATGGCGTCGTGCCGCGCCCATTGGGAGCGGCGTTCGTGCTCGCCTTTCTCTTGGCGATCCCAGGATTGGCCTGGATGAGTTGGCTCGATGATCTGAGTATCGCGGAGACGTGCGTCGTTGCCGTCGGCTTCAGCCTCGCCCTCGATATCGTCGTCGGTTGTCTGCTCGTTTTCGGAGTGTGGTCGCCACCGGTCGGCTTTGCGGCGCTCGTCGCCGCCACGGCGGCCGGCGTCCTCTGCACCCGGCGGCGGGATGAGGGAGGCTGAGAGCGCGGCTATGTCGGCTGCAAACTCGTCTCCCGAGAGCAGCGGCGCTAACGATGAGTTGATCGTGCGCGCCGGCGCGGTTGGTCTAGAATATGCAAGATCGGTCGCCATCGTTCAGATCGCTGACAGGGCGCTGAGAATGGGGAATCGCCTCCCGACGTTCGATAGTTCGATTCCGGTTCTCGTCTTCAAGATCGGCCGCTACCCGCTGTCGCATGGAATCCTAGGCGCCATCCGGTCGCTGGGACGAGCCGGTATCCCGGTCTATGCGCTCTGCGAGGATCGGTTCGTTCCCTACGCCGCTTCGCGCTATCTCAGCGGCCAGATCGTCCTGCCGACGACGGGACGCGAAGACGCGGGCACCCTGCGCAGGCACCTGTTGCGGGCGGCGCAGCAGCTGGGCCGCAAGAGCATCCTCCTGCCGACCGACGACGAGGCGGCGATCTTCGCTGCCGAACAGGCCTCGGCGCTGCGCGACGATTTCCTCATGCCGAACGTCGAGCCCAGCTTGCCGAGGCTGCTCGCCAGCAAGCACCAGCTGAGCCTGTTCTGCGGACGGCATCAGGTCGCGGTGCCTGCCACCCGCTTCGCGCGGTCGGTCGACGAGGTGCTTGCCTATGCCGGCAGCGCCCAATTCCCCATCGTGGTCAAGAACAGCGAACCCTGGGTGAGAATCACGGCGCCGGCGGTCGGGGCCACCACGATCGTGGAGTCGCGGGAGGCGCTGGCTTCACTCGCCGCCGGCTGGACCGGCGACCCCCAGATCATCCTGCAAGAGTACATTCCGAGCGCCTGCGCAGAGGACTGGATATTCCATGCCTACCTCGACGCCGGTTCCAATGCGGTGGCGGCCTTCACGGGCTTCAAGGAACGAGCCTGGCCGCCCTATGCGGGCGTGACGGCGGCGGCGGTCGCGCGTCCCAATCCGGAGCTGGCGGCGACCGCGACCGACTTCTGCCGCGCCATCGGCTATCGGGGGATCGTGGACATGGACTGGCGACGCGATCTTCGGGACGGTCGATACAAGCTCGTCGACTTCAATCCTCGCATCGGCGCCAACTTCCGGCTCTTCGAGAGCGAGGCCGGGATCGACGTCGCTCGCGCGCTCCATCTCGATCTCACGGGCCGCAGCGTTCCGAGCGCGCCGCAGGCGTTCGGCCGCCGGCTCATCGTCGAGAATCTGTATCTGGCCTCGCGCGTCATGCGGGGGGCGGACAAGACGGCCGAGCGCGCGGAGAAAGGCTGCAAGACAGAGTTCGCGTGGTTCGCGGCCGACGATCCGCTGCCGTTCTTCGCCATGGGTGTGCGCTTCGGCGGGCAGGTCCTCCTTCGCCTCGGCGAGCTTGTGGCGGCGAGAGTGAAACGGCGGCGTGCCCAGGGCCGACGGAGCTCAGGCTTCACGAACACCGTTCGACGGTTGTGAACGGACAACGGCCCGGCCGATCGTCCGCGCCGCGAAATCGGCGCCGCACACGAAGCGCATTAGAGGTCCGAAGGTTGGCGCCGCGGTCAACCCTGTGAAATACAGCCCGGGAACCGAAGACTCGAATGAGGCGGAGAGGCGCGGCGCCTCCGTTCCTCGGACGCGCGCGAGACGCAGGCGGATGCCCGGGTCGAGGAAGGGAAGTGCGCCGAGAGCGACCCGGTAGCCGGTCGCCGCGATGACGTGATCGACGGCCAGCGTCGACCTTGCCCCGGCGCTCGTGACCAGCTGCAGCGCGACCTTTCCGTTCGATGGGCGCGCGGCCTCGACGCTGGTCTCGAGCGCAGTGGTGAGTCGCTGGAAGCGATCGCGCAGCCACCAGGCACCGGACGGCCCCAGGATGTTGCGCACCAGGAAGAGGCGGGTCTCGGCCGGCAGATATCGCACCAGCTCTGGGGCCCGGCTCAAAGCGAACAGCGACCAGCCCGGCCCGAGCGGCGAGTTCGGCTTACCGAGCGGGCCGAGTGGGCCGGCATAGGCGCCGGGCGGGTTCCCCCACAGAATCGACGGGCCGCGCACCAGCAGGTGAACCTCTGCCCCGGCCTCCCGCAACAGAACCGCGCTCTCGAGCGCGGACTGCCCGGCGCCGATCACAGCGACCGTTTGGCCGGAAAATCTGGAGAGGTCGGCATGGTCGGAGGCATGCGAGACCAATTCAGGGGGGAGGGCGCGCAAGGCATCGGGCGAGCGCGCATAACCGAAGTGACCGATGGCAACGACGACTCTGCGCGCCGAGAGATCCTCGCCGCTCGCCAGGGAGATGCGAAAGCCGCCGGGCAGCGCGGCAATACGACGCACGTGCTGGCGTTCGACATCCTTCACGTACCTCTGCTGAAACCATTGCCCGTAGTCGACGAACATGTCGATCGGCACGGGATGCCATTGGTCCAGCGCAGCTGCGCCGATCTCCGCCCAATAGTCGGTCAGCGCCGAGCGGCCCCCGGGAGATGACAGGCGCGAGGCGTC
This sequence comes from Candidatus Acidiferrum sp., assembly GCA_035518775.1. Lineage (GTDB taxonomy): Bacteria > Pseudomonadota > Alphaproteobacteria > Dongiales > Dongiaceae > JBGPEQ01. The sequence goes on along the minus strand of DATIXH010000166.1, from coordinate 7,634 downwards.
GACGGTGGACTTCAAGTACATGCCCTTCGGCATATGGTGGCGCCAGCCGGCCATCGGCTCGCCGAAGACGCGCACCTCCTTGCCGGCATCGAGCAGGTGAGCCGCGACCGAGAGGCCGTAGGGTCCGGCACCGACGACGACCACGTCGCTCGATTGCGTTCGCCGCAGCAGGGCGGGCCGGCTGTTCTCGGCCGGCCGCGAGTCGGCTCGCGAGTGCCGTCGATTGTCTGCGATCGGCATCTTCGTCGCGTCTTGTCTGGTCGGCATCATGCCAAGGACTCCCGACTGTGCTGGCTTGCGCGCTCATCGCGCGGCAAGTCGCCGCACCCGATGGCGGCGATCATGAACTCGCGGGCAACGGAATGCGGCAGAAATGGTCCACGGCGGTGCGGACTGGTGACGGCGTGGGTCGATTGCTGTGTAACGGATGAGGCAAGAAGTGGTTCCCTGTCGCGGCAACGTGGCGGCTGTCCGCAGCAATTTTCCATCGGATCGAATGCCGGTCTCGCAATCTCCACTCGAAACCGGCGGCGCAGTAAATGTCGGCGGCATCTTGGAACCAGTTAACGATTTGCGTGTTCCATTCGCGCTACCAGACAGGCCACCGCAACAACGGGTCCAGCATGTCGGCAGGGGATTCCAAAGCTGCTTGGACGTTGGCTCGCGACTGGCTGCCGGCGGGGCAGCGTCCGAGCGTCAGCGTCGTGATTCCGACCATCAACGAAGCGGCGAACCTGCCGCATGTGCTGCCGCGCATTCCGCTCTGGGTCGATGAGGTCATCCTCGTCGACAGCCATTCGACCGACGAGACAATCGCGGTCGCGAAGCAGCTGCTGCCCGACGTGGTCGTGCTGGAGCAGGCGCGGCTGGGGAAGGGGGCAGCGCTGCGGTCCGGCTTCGTCGCCGCGCGCGGCGACATCATCATAACCCTCGATGCGGACGGCTCGACGGATCCCGCCGAGATTCCAGCGTTCGTCGGCGCGCTGCTGGCAGGCGCCGATTTCGTCAAGGGATCGCGCTTCGCGCAAGGCGGCGGGACCGACGACATGGAGTGGTACCGCTGGCTGGGCAACTGGGGCCTGCTGCAGCTTGTGCGCTGGCGCTTCGGCGGGCGGTTCACGGACCTCTGCTACGGCTACAACGCCTTCTGGCGGCATGTGCTGGGCTACATGGACCTCAGCAACTCCAGCGGGTTCGAGATCGAGACAAGCATGAACATCCAGGCTCTTCGCGCCGGCCTGACCGTGCGCGAGGTAGCCAGCCTCGAACTCAGGCGGCTCAACGGCAGCAGCAAGCTGCGCAGCATTCCGGATGGCTTGCGCGTGCTGCGGACGATTGCTCGCCTGGGATCGTCGAAGCCGCGGCGGGTCGTGAGCTCGCGCGCACGCGCTCAGGCGTTCAACCCGGCTGCGGTCGGCGGCAGGCAGCAGAGCGCTGTTCCGTCAAGGTCCATCGCCATTGACTGATGGGCGAAGGGACCGCCATCTCCGTCATCGTCTGTGCCTACACCCAACGGCGCTGGGAGTGTCTTGGGGCGGCGCTCGATTCCATTCGCGCGCAGGACGGCCCGGCCGCTGAGACCATCGTCGTCATCGACCACAATGCGGCTCTCCAAGCGCGCGTCGCCGCTGCCTATCCGGAGCTGAAGGTGATCGCGAACGGCGGGCGTCGCGGTCTGTCGGCCGCTCGCAACGCCGGCATCCAATGCGCCCGCGGAACGATCGTCGCCTTCCTGGACGACGACGCGGTCGCGGAGCCCGACTGGCTCGCGCGCATGCTCGCGCACTATGCCGATCCGGCCGTCATCGGCGTCGGCGGCCGCGTGCTGCCGCTCTGGCCGGGGCAGCGGCCGCGCTGGTTTCCGGAGGCGTTCAACTGGGTGGTGGGCTGCAGCTACACCGGACAGCCGGACCGGCTCGCGACCGTGCGTAATCCGATCGGCTGCAACATGTCGTTCCGGCGGACGCTGTTCAGACGGCTCGGCGGTTTCCGGGAGGGCATCGGCCGCGAGGGTGCGGACGCCGCGGGCTGCGAGGAGACGGAGTTCTGCATTCGCGCCCGCCAGGTCTTTCCGGACTCGGTGCTGATCTACGACCCGGAGATGGTCGTGCACCACCGGCTGTCGCCGGAGCGGGCGACTTGGCGCTATTTTCGCGCGCGTTGCCGGGCCGAGGGACGATCGAAGGCGGCGGTCGTCGGTCACGTCGGCGCGCAGGACGGACTTTCGAGCGAGCGCCGGTATGTGTGGCGGGTCCTGCCGGCCGCGGTCGCGCGCGGCTTGCGCGATGCCGCGCTGACCCTCGATCTCTGGGGTCTGGCGCGGGCGGGCGCCATTGTCGCGGGCTTCACCCAAACGGCCGCCAGCTACCTGTCGACGCGGTACGGTCTGCGCTCGTCGCGGCGGGCGGAGCAGCCAGCCTATGCGCCGATTCAAGTCTTGGATCTCGATCTAGCGAGTCTGCCGTCGCGGTTTTGCGCCGAGGGTAACGGGCAGCGATATGCCAGGGCCTTCTGTCTCCTGCGCCTCGCCGGACGGCCGATCGGCGTGCAGGAGGTGTCATTGGATCGCGAGGATTTCTCGCCCACCGATCTGAGGTCATGTCTCGCCCTGACGCCTCGCAGTTCGCATCCGCCGCTCGTTCCGCTCGGCCGCCGGGAGTCGCCGTTCATCAGCGTCGTCGTCGCCACGCGCGACCGTCCGGCGAGCCTCGCGGTCTGCCTCGATTCCCTCCTCCGCCAGGACTATTCGAGCTTCGAGGTGGTGGTCGTCGACAATGCGCCGTCGTCGCCTGAGACGGCTGATCTGATTGCGAGACGCTATGCCCCGACCGGCCGCGTGCGCTACCTGCGCGAGGACCGGCCCGGACTGGGGCAGGCCCACAATCGCGGTCTGGCGGCCATTAGTGCGCCGATCGTGGCCTTTACGGACGACGACGTCATCCTCGACTCGCAGTGGCTGAGCGTCCTTGCCGCCAACTTTGCCGCGGACAGCAACATTGCCTGTGTCACCGGCCTCATTCTTCCTGCGCAGCTGGAGACGCGCGCCCAATATTGGGCCGAGCGGCACGGTGGCTTCGGAAAGGGCTTCGAACGAAAGCTCTACGACCTGACGGACCATCGCCCGCCCGGCCGGCTGTACCCCTATGCCGCCGGCCAGTTCGGATCGGGCGCCAACATGGCGTTTCGCACCGATGCTCTCCGGCGCATCGGCGGCTTCGACCCGGCGCTCGGCGCTGGCACGCCGGCGCGCGGCGGCGACGATCTGGCAGCCTTCTTCGGCGTCATCCAGGCGGGCTACCAGCTCGTGTACGAGCCGGAGGCGATCGTCTGGCACCACCACCGCAGAGAAGAGGCGGGGATGCGGCGGCAGGCCTTCGGCTATGGCGTCGGCCTGGGCGCCTACCTGACGAAACTCGTCCTTGACCGGCCGGCGTCGATGCTCCAGCTCGCGATCGCGCTCCCGGCCGCATTCACACACCTCTTTGGCGCGTCTTCTCCGAAGAACAAACGCCTCGCGGACGACTATCCGGCGGCGCTCGTGTGGCGCGAGCGGCTCGGCATCCTGGCGGGGATGCCGCTGTACTTGCGCAGCCGGGCATCCCGGCGGCGCAGCAGCAACGGCTCGAAGGTGGAGCCGTCCGCCTCGTTGTCGACGGTATCCCCACCACGGCAGTAGATCCGATGGCTCATCCCGTTCCGATCCTGATGTACCACAGCGTCGACTGGGCGAGAGATCCGCGATCGCGCCGGTGGGCCGTGTCGCCCACGCTGTTCGCCGAACATATGCGCTGGCTTGCCGATCATGGCTACCGACCGGTCACGATCTCGACACTGAGGTCCGCCTGCGCGGCCGGATCGCCGTTGCCCCCGCGCACCCTGGCCATCACCTTCGATGACGGCCTGCGCGACTTCCTGACCGAGGCGGTGCCCGTCTTGGAACGATGCGGCTTTCCGGCGACGCTCTACGTCGTGACTGGCTACGTCGGAAAGACGAACCTCTGGTCGCAACGTCTCGGCGAGCAGGGCCGACCCATGCTGAATTGGACCGAGCTACGCGCACTACCCGGATTCGGGGTCGAATGCGGCGCCCACACCCACAGTCACCCGCAGCTCGATCTCCTGCCACCCGCCGAAGCCTTTGCCGAAGTCCGACGCAGCAAGCACTGTCTCGAAGACCACCTCGGCCGCGCCGTGCACGCCTTCGCCTACCCGCACGGCTATGCGAGTCCGACGACGCGCGACTTGGTTCGCCAAGCCGGCTTCACGTCGGCTTGCCGTGTTCGCCACGCCCTGAGTTCGACCGACGAGGACGCCTTCGCATTGTCGCGGATCATCATGACCAACGACATCCGCGTCGGCGATCTGGGGGCATTGCTGACGGGAAAGAACTTGCCGATCGCGCCGTCCCCCGATCGACTGGCGTCGATCGGGTGGCGGTTGGCGCGCAAGGTCTGCCACAGCCTGCGCCGTTGGTCGGAGCGGCCGATCGTGACCGCCGACTGCGACCGGATCATCGCCAAGGATCGGCCGGAGACGGGAGGCCGCTCATGACGGTTCTTGTGACAGGCGGTGCGGGCTACATCGGAAGCCACACCGTGCGCGCCCTGTGCGCCGCCGGCATCCCCGCCGTTGTCCTCGACGATCTCTCGACCGGTTGCGCCTCCCTCTTGCCGCCTGGCGTGCCGCTGATAGAAGGCAACATTCGTCAACGGGACCTGGTCGCAGAGACGCTCGGGACGCACGACGTCGACTCCGTCATCCACTTCGCCGCCAGCATCGTGGTCCCCGACTCGGTCGAGCGTCCACTCGACTACTACAACAACAATGTCGCCAACAGCCTGCGCCTGATCGAAGCGTGCGTAGCCCACGGCGTTCGCCACTTCGTCTTCTCGTCCTCGGCTGCGGTCTACGGCCAGCCATCCATAGTGCCGGTACGCGAGGATACGCCGGCAGTGCCGGTGAACCCCTACGGGACGACCAAGCTGATGATCGAATGGGCGCTGCGCGACACCGCCGCCGCCCACGATCTCCGTTATGCCGCCCTGCGCTATTTCAATGTGGCCGGGGCCGATCCATCGGGACAAGCCGGCCAGATGTCGCGCACATCGACGCACCTCATCAAGACGGCATGCGAGGCGGCGCTTGGGTTGCGATCGGAGATCGCAATCTACGGCACCGACTATCCCACGCCGGACGGCACCTGCATTCGCGACTACATCCACGTCAGCGATCTCGCGGATATCCACGTTCTGGCGCTCCGGCGCCTGCAAGCCGGCGGCGGCAGCTTCGTCGCGAATTGCGGATATGGGCGCGGCTATTCGGTGCGCGAAGTGTTGTCGGCCGTCGAGCGCATCCATGGGCGGCGGCTGAACGTCCGTGAAGCGCCCCGGCGGCCCGGCGATCCCCCGATGTTGGTCGCCGACACGGATCGCCTCGCGCGCCTGCTCGCATGGCGGCCACGGAACGGCGGCATCGACGACATCGTCGGCACGGCACTGGCGTGGGAGCAGCGCGTGGCAAGGCTGGGCGTGAGCCTCGCTGCCGGTCGCTCGACGGCCGCCGTCGTGTGAACAACGGCTGAATTCAAAGGGTGCCTGGTGGACTCGCAGGTCAGCTCACGGCAAACGAACGGCAGCAGTGCAGTGGACGCGAAGCCTGCGCCCATTGTTCCAGTCATCCTCAGCGGCGGGGCTGGATCCAGGCTATGGCCGCTGTCGCGTGCCGACATGCCGAAGCAGCTGCTCCAACTCTACGGAGCCGAGCCGATGATCGTGTCCACCGTCAAACGGAGGACCGGTGCCAACAGCGAACCGCCGATCATCGTGTGCGGCGCCGATCAGGAATGCCTTGTCATCAGCGCTCTCGCCAAACAAGGCATCCAAGTCGGCAGCCTCGTTCTGGAGCCGATGGGCAGGAACACGGCGCCGGCCGTGGCCGTCGCCGCTCTGCGCGCCGCTCTGATCTCTCCTGATGCCGTCCTGGTGGTTCAGCCGGCGGATCACATCGTGGCCGATCCGGAAGCTTTTCACGTCGCCGTCGAGCAGGCGCATCGGGTCGCTACGTGCCATGATCGAATTGTGCTCCTGGGTGTGCGGCCGGCGCGCGCGGAGACGGGCTACGGCTACATCGAATGCGGCGAGCGGCTTGACGGCGGCGTGTCGGCGACGCTGGTCAAGCAGTTCGTCGAGAAGCCGGATGCAGAGTGCGCCGAGCGCTTTGTGCGATCTGGAATGTGGCTGTGGAACGCCGGCATCTTCATATTCACCGCAAGAACAATACTCGAGGAGTTCGCGCGGCTGCAGCCGGCCATTCTGGATGGGTGCCGGTCTGCCCTGGCGCAATCGCAGTCCAACGGCACGACCTTGCGGCTGGACCGCGAGTCGTTTGCCGGCGTCGAATCCATCTCTATCGATCACGCCATCATGGAGAAGTCGGACCGGCTGGCCGTTGTTCGCCTGGAAAGCAATTGGACGGACATCGGTTCCTGGTCGGCGCTTTGGGAGATTGAAAGCAGCGATCGTGAAGGCAACGTGATCGTTGGCGATGTCGAATGTCTGGACACGCAAGGGAGCTATCTGCGTACCGACGGCAGGTTGCTGGTATCGCTGGGCATGAAGGATGCGGTGGTGGTTTCGACGCCGGATGCGGTTCTGGTGGCGGACAAGCGGCGCAGCCAGGAGATCAAGGCCGTTGTTGAAGGCCTGCGCGGTCGCGGCCGGCTCGAGGTTCAGGAGAGCGCCAGATGCCAACGGCCGTGGGGCAGCTATGAGACGGTTTCGATGGGCAACGGATTCAGGGTCAAGCGAATCGTGGTCGACCCGGGCGCTCAACTCTCGCTGCAGCTGCATCACCATCGGTCGGAACACTGGGTCATTGTTCGCGGCACGGCGCTCGTGCGGGTGAACAGCAAGGCGGAGCTGCGTCGCGAGAATGAAGCCGTGTTCGTTCCCGTCGGAGCCAAACACCGCGTCGCGAATGTCGGCAACACGCCGCTCGAACTTATAGAAGTGCAAGTCGGCAGCTATCTCGGCGAAGACGACATCGTCCGTTTCGAGGACTCCTACGGACGCGCCTGAGACGGTCGCGGCCGATTCGGGAACGGCCCGGAACTTGCAGGCACCTGCCATTTCTTTATCACTGGTCCGTGCTCCTCGTTCGGACTACCCGTGCAGGACGAGTGCGGGGAACTGAGTCTTGAGTTGTGTGCGGGGTTGCGAGGAGACGAAAGGGCTCCCTCTTTCACGAGGGGCCCAGATGATCGGGTCTTTGCGCTGTTGCGCAAGGACGCCGATCCGAGCTCTCAACGCACAACAGCATCTTGCGATCCCACAATGCCGGCCAGCGTTGCTTGCTGGGCGGAAGCCATACCGTCGCGCCTCCGAACGCAATCCCCCCGCACGAATTTAGGAAGAATTTATCTCTATTTAAATTTGGTTAAGGATTTACGGTTCCTTAATCAAAAAGAAATAATAACCTTACCGACTTGAAGAGGGGCGGGGGAGACCAAGTATTCGTGATCGCCAACGTGTGCCAACAAAGTGTGTTCAAGCGCTGCAAGCGAGCTGACGCCTCGAGCTCGTGCCGCTTCCAGCGGCGACCGCGAACCAACCCGTCGCCCCGGGAATCGTGCGGTG
>DATIXH010000165.1:0-39914 GCA_035518775.1 Candidatus Acidiferrum sp. | reverse complement strand
ACGATGTCCTTTGTATGCTGGCGGCCAGGACGCGCCTGGCGACCCGCCAATAGCATGGCGGCTCCGGCGCGATCAATCCACGATCAGGCGGGCTTCCGGATGGCCTGACGCCACCACCTTGGCCAGCATGCTGTCGGCCTCGGCCAGAGTGCCGATCGGGCCCAGTCGGACGCGGAAGTATTTCTGCGTGCCGACATAGGCCGGGACGACCTGGGCATGGCCGAAGGACGTCAGCTGGGTACGCAGGCGGGTGGCGTTCGTCAGGTTCGTGAAGGCCCCGGCCTGGATGAACATGGCGGTCTTGCGCACCGGCACGACCGTCACCCTGCCGTCCGGCTGCGGACCCGCTTGAGTCACCGGCACGGTGACGGTAGCGACGGCAACGGCCGGTTGCGGCGGCGGCTGAGGCGCCGGCGGCAGCTGCTTCGGCGGCGCGGCGGCGCTTCCCGGCGGCGGCGCCAGCGCCTCCTCGGTGACGACGCCGGCCGGCGCGGCCGTCACTTTGGGCGCCGCAACCGCGTCGGCCTGTCCGCCGGCGGCCGTCTGCTCCGCGGCGGGCTGCACGGCCCCCGCCAGCATGGCCAACTGGCGGCTCTCGGTCTCCATGATCTCCACGCGCACGCGGGCGGTGCCCTGCTGCTCGAAGCCGAGCAGCTGGGCGGCGCGGCGCGAGACGTCGATGATGCGGTTGTTGACGAAGGGACCGCGATCGTTGATCCGCAGGGCGATCTGGCGCCCGTTATCGAGGTTCGTCACCCGCACCATGCTGGGCATGGGCAGAGTGCGGTGGGCGGCGCTCAGGGCGTTCATGTCGTAGGTCTCGCCATTGGCGGTCGCGAGGCCGTGAAAGTTCGGCCCGTACCAGGACGCGATGCCGGTCTCGGCGTAGTTGTAATCGACTGCCGGGTAGTACCAGACACCGTCGATCGCGTAGGGCTTGCCGACCTTGTAGCCGGGTACGGCCTGCTGGACCGGCGGCTTACCGCCGCCGCCCTGCTCGGCACAGGATGCTAGCGCGAGCATGGCGAAGGCCAGCAAGCTGCGATACCACCACGATCCCTGATGCATGGCTTGTTGCCCTGCCCCTCATAGCCACAAGATATTGTAGCAAACGGCGGCACGCCTGCAAGTGGCGGGTCGACCCGGTGGCGGCCTGGTGGCTGTTGCAGCCCGCAGAAGACGCGTCTATGGAAGTCGGACACGGATGGGTGGCCGAGCGGTTTAAGGCACCGGTCTTGAAAACCGGCGTGAGTGCAAGCTCACCGTGGGTTCGAATCCCACCCCATCCGCCATGAGGGTCACATGAGCGATCGCCTGGAAGGTGGCTGCGCCTGCGGAGTGGTCCGTTACCGGCTCGCTTCGGCACCCATGTTTGTGCACTGCTGTCACTGTCGCGATTGCCAGCGGCAGACGGGCAGCGCATTCGTGCTCAATGCGCTGATCGAGACCGATCGGATCGCCCTGCTGTCCGGCGATCCGGAGCCAGTGGGGGTGCCCACCGACAGCGGCCAGCCGCATGACATCTACCGCTGCCGCCAGTGCCTGACCGCCGTCTGGAGCGACTATGGCCGGAGGCCCGCGCTCCGCTTCGTGCGCGTCGGCACGCTCGACAACCCAATGGCCCTTGCGCCGGACGTGCACATCTACGTCCGCTCGAAGCTGCCGTGGATCGCACTGCCGCCCGGTGTGCCGGCGTTCGACGCCTACTACGACAGCGGGAAGCTGTGGCCTGCGGCCAGTCTGGAGCGTCGGCGCGCGATTCTCGGCTGATCACGGCCCTCCCCGACCGCCGACCGGCCGGTGGTGTTCCGAAAAGACATCTGCCAGGATTGCAGCGGGGGCGGCGACGCGCGGGCGCCATCGAAATGCGCAGGTGTTCGCCCAGGGGCCGCCGGATTAGCGGAGGGAGTACACCATGCTCAAAGAATTCAAAGATTTCGCCATGCGGGGAAATCTCATCGATATGGCCGTCGGCATCATCATGGGCGTCGCCTTCGGCGGGCTCGTGAACTCGATGGTGAACGACATCATCATGCCGATCGTCGGCAAGGTCACCGGCGGGGTCGATTTCTCGAACCTGTTCATCAACCTTTCGGGTCCGCAGGAGCAGTTCCCGTCGCTCAAGGCGGCTAAGGATGCCGGTGCCGCCACCATCAATTACGGGCTGTTCATCAACCTCGTCATCAACTTCATCATCGTCGCCTTCGTGATGTTCCTGCTTATCAAAGGCATGAACAAGATGAAGAAGGAGGCCCCTGCCGCTGCTCCGGCGGCGCCGCCGCGCTCCGAGGTGCTGCTGGCCGAGATCCGCGACCTCCTGAAGAAGTAGGGTTCCCCAGGCATCCCCTCCCCGCCGCACCGGGGAGGGAATGTTTTCACAGGGTCGGTTGAGAGGTCCAGCGTTTCGCAAAAAGCGCGAAAAATAGGTGCTAAAGGGTTGGTTAGGCTTAAGCGCCGTTAACCAAGTAATAAGAAGTCAAGCTTACCATCCGCCGCATTGCATTCATTTTCGGCTGCATTGCGGAGGCCTTGATGCTCAATCGTTCGAAACGCCACTGGGCCACTCTGTTGGCGGTTGGCCTGCCCCTGGTGGTGGGCGGCTGCGCCGGCGGCATGGGCACCCATGGGGCCGCCCCCGCGCCGCAGCAGCGGGCGACGAACGCCTCGCACCTGGACGCCCTGACCCTGGCCGACCGGCTCAAGGCAGAGGGCAACTTCAGCAGCGCTGCCGCTATGTATCAGCAGGCCGCGCAGGCCAATCCGGGCGACGCCCGGCCGCTGCTCGGCATGGGCGACAGCCTGCTGGCCGTGGGCTCCAACGCCGAGGCGGCGCAGGCCTACAGCAGCGCCCTGCAGCTCCAGCCGAGCAATCTTGAGGCGCTGCGCGGCCTCGGCCACGCGCGCATCCTCCTGGGCCAGCCGCAGTTCGCCCTCGCGCAGTATCAGACTGCCCTCAGCATCGCGCCCAACGATATCCGCAGCCTCAACGGCCTGGGCGTGGCGCAGGACATGACGGGCGACCACACGGCCGCCCAGAAGACCTATCACCAGGTGCTCACGCTCGACCCGGCCAACCAGTCGGCGAAGAACAACCTGGCGCTCTCCATGGCCCTGGCCGGCGACGATGCCGGCGCCATCAAGATCCTGGAGGACGTGAGCAAGTCTGCCAGCGCCACGGCCGTCAATCGCCAAAACCTGGCGCTGCTCTACGGCGCCAACGGCCAGGTCGCGCAGGCCCAGCAGGTGAGCCGCGGCGATTTGCCGCCCGGCACCGTGGACCGCAACATCGCGGCGCTGAGCACCGCCGACGCCGCGAAGAAGCAGGAGCTCCTGAAGGAGGCGCTTGGCGTCGAGCTGAAGGGCCGCCAGTATGCCCCGGCTGCCAAGCCCGTTACACCGCTGAACGAGCTGGCGCAGAGTTCCTCGATCGACGAGCCGCAGCAGCCCTACATGTCGGCCTCGCAGGAGGGCGACCCGCTGCCCGTCATCACGACCGGCAAGCAGAGCGATACGCAGACCCAGACGGCCCAGTCGGGCCCTGTCGTGATCAAGCAGAACGGCAAGAAGGACAGCTGGTCGGATTGGGATGAGGAACTCGTCGACGCGACCGACGTGAACGGGACGACGGGCACGCCGTCGACGGCCACGTCCGGCAGCGCGACTCCGCCGAGCGCGGCGGCCGCCTCCTCGGAGCCGCCCGCGCAGGAGGCCGGCGCGCCGCGCTTCCTGTCCTCCTCCGCCATCGGCGACGACAAGCCGGCGGCTGCGCCCGCGACTCCCGCGGCGACCCCGGCCGCGCCGTCCCAGCCGACGGCCGCGACGGCCAGCGCCAGCCCGGCGACGACCCAGACTGCGGCGGTGCCGCCGGCGCCGGCGACGCCTGCCGCTTCCGACAAGCCCGCCACACCTGCCAGCGCGACGCCGGCCGCGGCCGCCCAGCCGCCTGCCGCGTCTGCCAGCACCAGCGCTCCGGCACACGCCAGCCCGGCCGCGACCACCTCGGCAGGCACGACCTCTCCGGCGCCAGCGAGCTCGGTTAGCCCCACGGTGACCGCGTCTGCCAGCGATGCCACGCCGGCAATGACGGTCACGGCCAAGACCCTGGACTCGGCCAAGATCTACACCGTGCAGATTGCCTCCTACCGCTCCGAGCAGGAAGCGTCCGCCGGCTGGCAGGCGCTGACCGCCGAGCAGGCCGACCTGTTGGCCAAGCTGCCGCATGCCGTGGCCAAGGCCGACCTCGGCACCGACAAAGGCGTCTACTACCGCCTGCAGGCCGGCTCCTTCAGCGACCGGAAGGATGCCAAGGCGCTCTGCTCCAACCTCAAGGAACGCTCTGTCGACTGCATGGTCGTGGAGGCGGCGCCGACTTCGACGCCGGCCGCGCCGACCTCGACCCAGCAGTCGATGCTCACTCCCACTAGCTCATTTGTGATTGGCGCCCGCTGATCGGTTCGGCAAGAAACTCCCGCATATTTTCGAACACGCCAAACCGGCGCTCCATACTCCTTCCTCATCCATCCCACGGGGCCGCGACATCGTGCGCGGCCCCGACTTTTTTGAAGGGCCCGAGCAAGGCGGCGCCCTAGGGGTTCGGCAGCGCCTTGGGGTTGCTGAGACGCAAGCGCACAACCACAGACCAGCGCAGGTAGTCGGCCACGGCCTCGCGCCGAATTCCCGCGTCGCACCGGCCGGCGCGGATCTCGCGCGCGAGCCGCGTTTCGAGCTCCGGCAGCCGCGCCTGCCAACTGGCATTCGTGGTGTCGCCGGGCTCAGGCAGCAGCGCTGCCAGCCGCTGCGCCGCTTCGCGGAGGACGGCGTCCCCCTGCCCGGCCTCGCGGGCGGCAATGGCCATGGCGTTGGCGACCATCAGGCCGTCATAGCGGTGCTCGGGTGGGAGCAGCGGCAGCAGGGTGTCGAGCAGGGCGCGGCGGGCTTCCTCCAGCAGGGCGGCGGCGTCCGGCTTGTCCGTCATCAGGCGGCCCTGCCCTCCGGGCTGTCGATCAGTCTCAGGATCTCGAGCTCGAGCTCGGGGACGATGCGGCCGGTGAGCGCCAGCTCCAGCGAGCGCTGCGCGCCCGAGAGATGGCGGGCAGCCTGCTGCAGGGCGATCACGGCCCAGCGGACGTGGGCGGCGACCTCCCAGTAGTGCACCGCGGCGGGATCGATCCGGCGGCCGCAGGCGGCCTCGTAGCCGCGATAGAAGGGTGCCCGGGCAGCGATGCCGCCAGCCTCGCGGTCGACGGCGCCGAAGCGCCAGCATCTGGCGCAGAACCAGCCGATATCCGACATCGGGTCGCCCCAGGCGCAGAACTCCCAGTCGAGGATGGCGGTGAGGCCGCGCTCGTCGACGAGGTAGTTGCCGGTGCGGAAATCCTGGTGCACGAGCGTGATCTCGCCGGCCGGGCGGCTGTGCAGCTCCAGCCAGCGCAGGCCCCACTCGAGAACCGGGTGAGGATCAGCGAGGTCGTCCAGATAGCGGCGGTAGAGCTGGACCCGGTCAAGACCGGGGTTGGCCGAGGACGGTGCAAGGAAGTCGAACGATTGGCCGGGCAGGAGCCGCGCCAGGGTCTGAGGCGTCACGGCGTGGATGCGGGCCAGCTCCTGCCCAAGCCGCTCCGCCAGCGCATGGCGCGGGCCGCCGAGCGACGGGTCCTTCACGATCCTATGGCCGGCAGCGACACCGGGCATCCGCCGCATCAGATAGAACGCGCGGCCGAGCACCGCCGGGTCGCCGCACAGCCAAAGCGGCTCCGGCACCGTGACGCCGGCGGCCCGCGCGAGCCGGAGCAGGGCGAACTCCTGGGCCCGGCCGTGGCTGGCGGCCACGCGCGAGGGCGCATCGGTGCGCAGCACGAGGGCATAGCGGCCGGCGAGCGCTCCGCCCTCCAGATCGATGTCGAGCGACCAGTTCTCCTGGATCGCACCGCCGCGGAGCGGGGCAATGTTCGAGAGGGCTGCGCGCCTGGCACCCGCCGCTCTTGCAATGAACCGGCTGAGACGCTCCCGGGCCGCCGCATCGGCCGCCAAGTCGATGGTCATTTCCAGTCCCAGAAGTCGCTGCCCGCGGCCATATAGGCGCGGGCCAGCACCATCTTGTGCACCTCGGAGGCGCCGTCGACGAGGCGGGCCTGGCGGGCGTAGCGGTACATCCACTCCAGCGGCGTGTCCGCGGAGTAGCCGAGGGCGCCACAGAGCTGCAGGGCCGTGTCCACGGCCTTGTGCAGGGTTTCCGCGACCTGGATCTTGGCCATGGAGACTTCCTGGCGCGCGAAGTCGCCCTGGTCGAGCTTCCAGGCCGCCTTCATCACCAGCAGGCGGCCGGTCTCGATGGCCATCGCGGCCTCGCCCAGCAGCCACTGCACGCCCTCATGATCGGCCAGCTTGGCGCCGAAGCTCTCGCGCCTCGCCACATAGTCGCGGGCGATCTCGAGCGCGCGCTTACTCAGGCCGAGCCAGCGCATGCAGTGGGTAAGCCGCGCCGTGCCCAGGCGGATCTGCGTGACCTTCAGTCCGTCGCCGAGGTTCATCAGCCGGTTCTCGTCCGGGATCTCCAGACCGTCGAATTTCAGCTCGCAATGGCCCCCATGCTCCTCCGGCCCCATGATGGGTATGCGGCGCAGGATCTCCCAGCCCGGCTGGTCGGCGTCGAAGAGGAAGGCCGTGAGGCCCTTGCGCGCGTCGTCCGACGTGCGCGCGATCAGGATGAAGTGGTCGGCCAAGCCGGCGCCGGTGATGAACCATTTGTGGCCGCGGACGATCCAGCGGTCGCCTTTCTTCTCCGCGCGCGTGCGCATGGCCGATGGGTCGGAGCCGGCGCCCGGCATGGGCTCGGTCATGGCGAAAGCCGAGCGCACCTTGCCGTCGACGATCGGCTGCAGCCAGCGCGCCTTCTGCGCGTCGCTCGCCACCTTCTCCAGCAGCAGCATGTTGCCGTCGTCGGGGGCGGCGCAGTTGAATGCGACCGGCCCGAAGATCGAGCGACCCATCTCCTCGTAGCAGGCGGCCATGCCAACGATCGGCAGCCCCAGTCCGCCCCGCGCCTTCGGCATCTGCGGCGCCCACAGGCCCGCCGCCTTGGCCTTGCCGCGCAGTCCCTCCAGCACCGGCAGCGCGATGTTCTCGTGCTCATCGTAGTTCTCGCGGTCGCGTTCGACCGGCAGGATGTGCTCGGCGACGAACGCGCGGTAGCGCTGGCGGAGATCCTCGATCTCGGGAGCGAGGGTGAAGTCCATGGCGCGTCCTACAGGGTGAGGCTGTGGCCGCCGTCGACCGTGATGACGGCGCCGGTCATGTAGCGGGAGGCGTCGGACGCCAGCAGCAGCAACGCGCCGTCCAGCTCGTCGACGGCGCCGGCGCGCTTCATCGGGATGCGCGTGGCCATGGCCTGGCCGGCATTGCTGGCGAGGAAATCATGTGTCATCTCCGACTCGAAGAAGCCGGGGGCGATGGCATTCACGCGGATCTTGTGCGCCGCCAGCTCGACCGCCATGGCGCGCGACAGGTGGATCACGCCGGCCTTGGCGGCGCAGTAGGACGGCCGCCGCGGCTGCGCCGTCAGGCCGAGAATCGAGCCGATGTTGATGATGCTGCCGCCATGGCCGAGGCGCACCATGTGGCGGGCGACCTCCTGTGCCATCAGCCACACGCCCTTGAGGTCGGTGTCGATGACCTGGTCCCATTCCTCGACCGTATGATCGAGCAGCGGCTTCACCACGATGACGCCGGCGTTGTTCACGAGCACGCCGATCGGGCCAAGCTCCGTCTCGGCGGCGGCAACGGCGGTGCGCACGCTGGCGGGGTCGGTGACGTCGAGCGGGATGGGCACGGCGCGGCCGTCGAAGGACTCGATCTCGCGCACGACCTCGGCGAGCTTGTCGGTGCGCCGCGCCGCGACGCCGACCTTGGCGCCGGCCTTTGCAAGCACGAGGGCGAAGCGCCGCCCGAGCCCGCTCGACGCGCCCGTGACGAGCGCGACCTTGCCGGCGAGATCGAAGGAGGCGGTATCAGACATAGGCCGATACTAGTGCTGCCGCCGGCGCCGGAACAGGAGCAGGCTGAGGCCCGCCGTGGCGACGAACACGGCGAGAGATTCTTTCCAGAAGCTGATGATGAACGCGACAGTCAAGACCGTCGACAGCAGGATCCCGACGGAGAACAGCTGATTGAGCAGAAAGCACAGGAAGCGTAGCCATGGCCTCGTCGAACGCCAGATTGCGACCCAGGTGAAGGTATAGACGATCAGCCACGTATAGTAGAGGACCTGATTACCGGTGTTGTAGGGATTGAGCTGTTCGGCGATCTCGCGGAGGTGAGTGGTCCAGTCCTCCAATCCGACCCCCTCTCGGTGTTCAGCAGGCGGGCGGATCGCCCAACTGTTTGGCCTGCTCGCGCAGGATGTATTTCTGGATCTTGCCGGTCGAGGTCTTCGGCAGCGGGCCAAAGACCACGGTCTTTGGGGCCTTGAAATGTGCGAGGTTATCGCGGCACCAGGCGATGACCTCCTGCGCCGACAGGCTCTCCGCGCCCGGACGCGGCGTCACGAAGGCGCAGGGCGTTTCGCCCCACTTCTCGTCCGGGCGGGCGACCACCGCCGCTTCGAGCACCTGGGGATGGCGATAGAGCACCTCCTCCACCTCCAGGCTGGAGATGTTCTCGCCGCCGGAGATGATGATGTCCTTGGAGCGGTCCTTGACCTCCACATAGCCGTCGGGATGGCGCACGGCGAGGTCGCCGGTGTGCAGCCAGCCGCCGCGGAACGCCGCGGCGCTCGCCGACGGGTTCTTGAGATAGCCCTTCATGAGGGTGTTGCCGCGCAGCATCAGCTCGCCGATGGTCGCCCCGTCGCGCGGCACCTCGGCCATCGTCTCGGGGTCGGCGACCATGAGGTCCTCGGAGGTCAGGTAGCGGACGCCCTGGCGCGCCATCTGGCGCGTGCGCTCGCGGGTCGGAATGTTCTCCCATTCGCTCTGCCAGGCGCAGACCGTGTTGGGGCCGTAGGTCTCGGTCAGGCCGTACATGTGGAGGACCCGGAAGCCGCTGCGCTCCATGGCCTCGATGATGGCGCTCGGCGGCGCCGCGCCGCCGGTGGCGACGTCGACCGGCCGGTCGAACTTCACCTTCACGGACTCCGGCGCGTTGGCCAGCAGGTTCAGCACGATCGGGGCGCCGCACAGGTGGGTGACACCGTGGCGCTTGATCATCGGGTAGATCAGGGCCGGATCCACCTTGCGCAGGCAGACATGGGTGGCCGAGGCCGCCGTCACGCCCCAGGTGAACGACCAGCCGTTGCAGTGGAACATCGGCAGCGTCCAGAGATAGACCGAGCGGCTGTCCAGCCCGAAGGTGATGACATCGCCGATGGCGTTCAGATAGGCGCCACGATGGTGATAGACGACACCCTTCGGATTGCCTGTCGTGCCGGAAGTGTAGTTGAGGCTGATGGCCTGCCACTCATCGGCCGGCGGGCGCCAGCGGAAGGCCGGGTCGCCGCTGGCGATGAAATCCTCGTATTCGACGGAGGTGATGTGCGGCGTCCCCTCGGGATAGGCCGCGACGGGATCGTCGATCTCGACCACGATCGGCTTGCGCTCGAGCTGCAGCACCGCCTTGCGGGCGACCTCCGCGAACTCGCGGTCGGCGAGGAAGACCTTGGCCTCGCCGTGGGCGAGGCAGAAGGCGACTGTGGGGGCGTCGAGCCGGAAATTCATGGCGTTCAGCACGGCCCCCAGCATGGGGACGCCATAGTGCGCCTCGAGGGTCGCTGGCACGTTGCCGGCGAGAACCGCGACCGTATCGCCCGGGCCGACGCCGGCCTTGGTCAACGCGCTTGCCAGCCGGCGGCAGCGCTCGTCGAACTCGCGATAGCTGTAGGCGCGCTCGCCGTGGATCACGGCCGTCTTGTTCGGAAACACCGCGGCCGCCCGTTCGAGGAACCCGAGCGGGGTCAGTGGGGCATAGTTGGCCGGATTCTTGTCGAGATGTTGCTCGTATATGCCGCCCATCGCGGCGCCACTCCCCTCGCCGGCCGTTCTGCGCTATGGTCAGGGCAGGAGTCGCAAAGGTCAAGAGCGGGCCGGCATGATCCTCGACGTGTTCTCCGATACCATCTGCCCCTGGTGCTACATCGGCAAGCGGCGACTGGAGCGCGCCCTGGAGGCGCGGCCGCAGCGGGGGTTGAAGGTGCGCTGGCGGGCCTTCCAGCTCAATCCGGGCATGCCGGCCGAGGGCATGGACCGCAAGGCTTATATCGACGCGAAGTTCGGCGGCGCCGAGCGGGCGCGCGCGATCCTGGACACGGTGCGCACCGCCGGCGCGGGCGAAGGCATCGCCTTCGCCTTCGACCGCATCAGGCGCACGCCGAGCACGCTGCAATCGCACCGGCTGATCCGCTTCGCCGGCAACCAGGAGCGCCAGGACGAGGCGGTCGACGCACTCTTCCGCGCCTATTTTTTGGAGGGGCGCAATATCGGCGATCGCGCCGTGCTCGCCGATGTGGCGGAGGAGGCCGGGCTCGACCGCAGCGAGGCCGCCGACTACCTCGCCGGCGACGCCGATGCCGAGGCCGTGCTGGGCGAGGATACGCTGGCGCGGCGCGCCGGCATCAACGGCGTGCCCTGCTTCATCTTCAACGGCCGCTTCGCGCTCTCCGGCGCGCAGGAGCCCGAGGCCTTCTTCCAGCTCTTCGACCTCGCCCGCGAGGAGGAGCAGGTGCGCAGCGAGGCAATGACTGCCGCTTCTTGAGCGGCGGCTTCGCGGGGAAGAAAAGCCGCGTGCTCACTATCCCTGCAGCAACCCCTCTGCAAGCAGGATGATATCGGCGCCCATCTGGTCGACGACGCTTTGATAGAGATCGCGGATCGAGACGATGCCGATGAGGCGGTCTTCGTCGACGACCGGCAGGTGGCGGAAATGACCGGCCTGCATGAGGTCGAGGGCGGCGCGCACGCTGTCGCCAGGTTCGAGGGTCTCCGGCTCCGGCGTCATGACCTTCGACAGCGTCGTCTTGTTCGGGTCGCGGCCGGCGGCAACGATGCGCAGCACGACGTCGCGTTCGGTGAAGATGCCGACGAGGCGGCCTTTGTCGACGATCGGCACGGCGCCGATGCGGCGCTTGGCCATCAGCTCCACGGCCGTCTTCGCGGTGTCGCGCGGCGACAGCGTGACTAGGCGCTGCTCGCCGATGACATCCGGGACGATCGTGCGTTCGATCGGCAGCATGGCTCAGAAGAACAGCTTCTGCATGTCGACCGTGGATTCACGGCCGAGCCGATCGTAGTTACGCGCAAGCCAGTCGTCGGCCGTGCGGCGCCCGAGATTGAACAGTTCGGTGAGGAAGCCCCAATCGAGGTTGAACTTGCTGGAGACGCCGAAGCGGCCCATCTGCTGCTCGGCCTCGATCATGTGGAAATCGATGCGGCGATAGCGAGTCTTGCCGATGAGGCGATGCTGGTCGAGCAACTGGGTGACGAAGGCGATCGTGCGCATCTCCCGCATCATCGTGGCGTTGAAGGAGATGTCGTTGATGCGGTCCATGATGGCGCGAGCGGTGGTCGGCACTTCGTCGATGCGGATCGGGTTGATCTCGACCAGCACGATGTCGCTGGCCTGGCAGCCATAGAGCAGCGGGAACATGGCGGGATTGCCCATGTAGCCGCCGTCCCAGTAGGCCTCGCCGTCGATCTCGACGGCACGGAACAGCGCCGGCAGGCAGCTCGAGGCCAGCAGCACGTCGGCGCAGATCTCCTCCGGCTGGAAGACGCGGATCTTGCCGGTGCGGGCGTTGGTCGCGCAGACATAGAGCTTGACCGTGGTGACGTGCTGCAGGCGGTCGAAATCGATGAGCTCGACCAGCAAGTCGCGCAGCGGGTTCGCATCGGTGGGGTTCAGCTGGTAGGGCGACAGCAGGCGCGTCATGAAGTCGAAGGCCTGGTAGGCCGGCGAATGGTCGAGGTCGTGCTTGCCGAACATCCGGTCGAAGGGGGTCGGCTGAAAGATGGTGTAGCGGGCGCTCTCGGAAATGCGCTGCCAGAAGCGGCGCAGCAGCTCGCGGGCGCCGTCGCGGCCGCCATCGGCCAGGCCGTAGATCAGCGCGGCGCCGTTCATGGCGCCGGCGCTGGTGGCGCTGACCCCGTCGAGCTGGATGCGTTCGTCCTCGAGCAGGCGGTCGAGCACGCCCCAGGTGAAGGCGCCATGGGCGCCGCCGCCCTGCAGGGCGAGGTTCACGGTCTTGTGGGCGGGCGCGGCCACATGGGGCGCCGCGGGCGTGTTGCCCTTGCGCTGCCGTTTGGGCGCCGTTCCCCTGGCCGTCTGCATGCCGATCTCACCGCACCTCGATGGGAGGATGGTCCAGATGCGGCTGGTCCTTCCCCCGGAGCTTCGGACGATAGGCGACCAGTTCTAATTCGCCGTTACCGGCTGGGTTAGGAAAGGATTAACGGCGGCAGCTTAGGGCGCGGCCCGGCGGGCCACCTGCCCGTCGAGCAGGCCGATCCAGCTGCGGACCCGGTCTTTGTTGACGCCGAAATCGCCGTAGCCGTAGTTCGACTGGCTGTAGATGGCCAGGGTCGAGCCGCCATCGGGCAGCGAGAAGACCTGGATCGTGATCGTGTCGGGAAAGCGGAAGAAGGCAGAGCGCTGGACCAGCACGAAGCGCAGGGTCTCCGGCTGGTCCTGCACCAACTCGGTGCGCGGTTCGGCCGCAAGAAACGTCCGGGCCTGGTCGAAGAGCTGCGCCGCCGGCACGGCGTAGGCAGGCCCCTCCTCATCGGCCTTCGCGGCGCAGCGGTCCTTCGGGCAGACCAGATAGGTGTTCGGCGACGACGGCCGCACGAGAGTGGCGAAATCGACGCCCGTGGTATCAGCGGAACAGGCGGCCAACCCGAGAGCACCCAGGACGAGTGTGAGCCCTCTCGTCAACGACATCATGCCGCCAGCCTGGCGATCTCTTCCATCAGCTTGTGGACGCCGGCGACGCGGGTCTTGGCGTTGTCCCAGGCCTGGCGATAGACCAGCTTGTGGTCGGGGCGCAGGCTGATGAGGGCTTGGCGCTTGCCGATGAAGGCGATGAGATTCTCGGGCTTGGCGAACTTGTTGTCACGGAACGACAGCACCGCGCCCTTCGGGCCGGCTTCCACCTTGTCGATGCCGGCGTCGCGGCAGAGACGCTTCATGGCGATGATCTGCAGCAGGTTCTCGACCTCGGGCGGCAGCGGGCCGAACCGGTCGATCATCTCGGCGGCGAAGGCGTCGATCTCGGCGCGGTCGACGAGCGCGGCGATGCGGCGGTAGAGGCCGAGGCGCACGCCGAGATCGGCGACGTAGCTCTCGGGGATCAGCACGGGCATGCCCAGGTTGATCTGCGGCGTCCAGCTCTCGGCCGCGACCGCGCGGGCGGCGCCGCGGGCCTCCTGCACCGCCTCCTCCAGCATGTGCTGGTAGAGCTCGATGCCGACCTCGCGGATGTGGCCGGACTGCTCCTCGCCCAGCAGGTTGCCGGCGCCGCGGATGTCGAGATCGTGGCTGGCGAGGGTGAAGCCGGCGCCGAGTGTGTCGAGGGTCTGCATCACCTGGAGGCGCTTCTCCGCCACCTGCGAGAGCACGCGATCGGCCGGCAGCGTCAGATAGGCATAGCCGCGCTGCTTCGAGCGGCCGATGCGGCCGCGCAGCTGGTAGAGCTGGGCCAGGCCGAACATGTGGGCGCGGTGGATGACGATGGTGTTGGCGGTCGGAATATCGAGGCCGGATTCGACGATGCTGGTGGAGAGCAGCAGGTCGTACTGGCGGTCGTAGAACGCGGTCATGGCCTGCTCGAGCTGGCGCGCGGGCATCTGGCCGTGGGCTATGACGAACTTGATCTCCGGCACCAGCTCGCGCAGGCGGCCGGCCACCTTGTCGAGGTCCTCGATGCGCGGGCAGATGTAGAAGCTCTGGCCGCCGCGATAGTGCTCGCGCAGGATGGCCTCGCGCAGGATCACGGGGTCGTAGGGCAGCACGAAGGTACGCACGGCCAGGCGGTCGACCGGCGGCGTCGCGATCAGGCTCATCTCGCGCACGCCCGAGAGCGCCATCTGCAGGGTGCGCGGGATCGGCGTAGCGGTAAGCGTGAGCACGTGGACGTCGGTGCGCAGCTCCTTCAGCCGCTCCTTCTGGGCCACGCCGAAATGCTGCTCCTCGTCGACGATGAGCAGGCCAAGCGACTTGAACTCGATGCCCTTACCCAGCAGCGCATGCGTGCCGATCACGATCTCGATGTCGCCCGACTTGATGCCGGCCTTCACGTCGGCCGCGTCCTTGCCCGCGACCAGCCGTGAGAGCTGCTTGATGCGCACGGGCAGGCCGGCGAAGCGCTCGCTGAAGGTGCGGTAGTGCTGGCGGCAGAGCAGCGTCGTCGGCGTGATCACCGCGACCTGGAAGCCCGCCATGACCGCGACGAAGGCGGCGCGCAGGGCGACCTCGGTCTTGCCGAAGCCGACGTCACCGCAGATCAGGCGGTCCATGGGCCGGCCGGAAGTAAGGTCGTCCAGCACCTCCTCGATGGCGCGGCTCTGGTCGTCGGTCTCGACATAGGGGAAGCGGGCGCAGAACTCGTCATAGATCCCCTCGGGCGTCGGCACGACGGCCCCTGCCCGCACCTGCCGTTCTGCGGCCGTCTTGATCAGCTGGCCCGCGATCTCGCGGATGCGCTGCTTGACGCGCGCTTTCCGGGTCTGCCAGCCGAGGCCGCCGAGCTTGTCGAGCTGGACGATGGCGTCCTCGGAGCTGTAGCGCGAGAGCACCTCGATGTTCTCGACCGGCACGAACAGCTTGTCGCCGCCGTCATAGATGATGCGCAGGCAGTCATGCGGCGCGCCGCCGACCTCGAGCGTGGCCAGTCCGTCGTAGCGGCCGATGCCGTGGTCGACATGGACGACGAAATCGCCCTCGGCGAAGTTGGCGAGCTCGGCCAGGAACTGGTCGGAGCGCTTGCGCTTTTTCGCGGGGCGGGCCAGGCGGTCGCCGACGATGTCGGCCTCGGCGATGACGGCGATGTCGCCGGTCTCGAAGCCGGCGTCGAGCGGCAGCGCCACCAGCCCGACATGATGCGGCGGCAGGGCCGGCGTTTCGGACCAGTGCGCCAGCGCGCGCTGGCGATCGATGCCGTGATCCCTCAGCAGGTGCGACAGGCGATCGAGGCTGCCCGCGGTGTAGCCGGCGATGACGGTGCGATGGCCGCTTTGCTCCAAGGCCGAAACATGCTCGCGCAACACGTCGAACACGTTGACGTCGGGCTGCGCGCGGGCATCCGCGAAGTCGCGGCCCTTGCGGCCGCCGGCGCTGACGACGTCCGGCGCGCCCTCCGGGGCGGCGAAGGGTGACAGCAGGGCGACCGTGCGAGCGGCCAGCAAGTCATCCCATTGGCTCGCCGTGAGGTAGAGCATTTCCTTTGGCAGCGGACGGTAGGGCGCGCCGGTCGCCTCCTCCGCTTTCTGATAGGCGAGGCGCGCGTCATAGAAATCGCCGATCAGCTCGATGCGGGCGTCGCGTGACTCGTCGGCCTGGTAGTCGAGCGTGACGGCGGCGGCCGGCGCATAGTCGAGCAAGGTCGCCAGGCGCTCGTGGTAGAGCGGCAGCCAGTGCTCCAGGCCGGCGTACAGGCGGCCGGCGCTGACGGACTCGTAGAGCGGATCGTCGGCGACGGCCGTGCCGAAGCGTTCGCGATAGCGCGAACGGAACAGCTCGATGGCGCGCGCGTCGAGGCGGAATTCGCCGACCGGCTTGAGCTCGATGCCGTCGACCTTGTCGCTGCTGCGCTGGGTGAGCGCATCGAAGGCGCGGATGCTGTCGATCTCGTCGCCGAAGAAGTCGACGCGCAGCGGCTGCGCCGCGCCCGGCGGGAACAGGTCGACGATGCCGCCGCGCACCGCGAACTCGCCCGCCTCGTTCACGGTCTCCGAGCGCGTGTAGCCGTTGCGCGCGAGGTAGTCGACCAGCGCTTCCGGCTTGGTGGTGGCGCCGACCCGCAGCGGGAACAGGGCGCCGTCGAAGAACGCCGCCGTCGGCACGCGCTGGAGCAGAGCGGCGACGGTCGTGAGCACGATCCGCTTCGCCGTTGCCGGCTTCAGCAGGCGGGTCAGCGTGTCGATGCGCTGGCTGACGATGTCGCGATGGGGCGACACCCGGTCATAGGGCAGGCAGTCCCAGGCCGGGAAGCGCAGGACCTCGATGTCCGGCGCGAAGAAGGCAATGGCGTCACCCAGCTTCGCCAGGCGCGCGTCGTCGCGCGCCACGTGGACAAGCTGCGCCGCGCCGTCCGCCGCAGAGCGATCCTGGGCGAGCTGCGCCAGCACGAGGGCATCGAAGCCCTCGGGCGCGCCGGCGATCAGCGTCCGGCCGGGACCGGTCAGATGGAGACGTGGCGCAGTCAAGGCGTTGCGGCGTGGGGCTTGAATTCTTTCAACAATCGGAAGACATCGGTGTCGACGGCCGCCGGCACCGGGGCGCGGCCGGTCAGCCAGTCATAGAGGTCCGGGTCGCTCTTTTCCAATAGCGCGCCATAGCGGTCAAGCTGCTCGGCGCTGAAGCCGGCAAGATGCGCATCCGCGAACCGCCCCAAGATGAGGTCGGCCTCGCGCGTGCCGCGATGCCAACTGCGGAAGCGCAGCCGCCGGCGCAGCAGCGCGAGCGGATCGGTCATGCCGGCCTTCCCTCCTGTCACCTCGCCGGAAGTAGGATATAGAAAGCCGAGCATCGTTTGTCAGCCGCGGTTCCGGTCTTGCGTCCACAGATTCTGTTCCCCCTGTTCGCTCCCGTGACGGCGCTACCGGGCGTCGGGCCGCGCTTCGGCAAGCTGATGGAGAAACTCGCTGGTGACAAGGTCGTCGCGCTCTGCTGGCACCTGCCGACCGGCCTCATCGATCGCCGCCTGGCGCCGAAGCTGGCCGACGCCCCCGAGGGTGCCATCGTCACGCTCACCCTGCTGGTCGACGGCCACGTGAAACCCGGCAGTCCGCGGCAGCCCTATAAGGTGCGCTGCCGCGACGAGACCGGGTTCATCCATCTCGTCTTCTTCAACGCCCGCCCCGACTACCTGCAGAAGGCCCTGCCGGTCGGCGAAGTTCGCGCCGTCAGCGGCCGCGTCGAGCGCTACGGCGCCGAGCTGCAGATGACCCACCCGGACTACATCGTACCGCTGGCGGAACTGGAGACACTCCAGAAGGTCGAGCCCGTCTATCGCCTGACCGCCGGGCTGACGCCCAAGGTGCTGGGCAAGGCGATCCGCGAGGCGCTCGCCCGCGCGCCGGAGCTGCCGGAATGGCAGGACGCAGC
Source organism: Candidatus Acidiferrum sp. (assembly GCA_035518775.1). Taxonomy (GTDB): domain Bacteria; phylum Pseudomonadota; class Alphaproteobacteria; order Dongiales; family Dongiaceae; genus JBGPEQ01. The sequence goes on along the minus strand of DATIXH010000165.1, from coordinate 22,607 downwards.
CTATGCGAAGCGGCAAGGCTGGCCGGCCTGGCGCGCGGCCCTGTTGGCGGCGCACCAGCCGGAGGGCGAGCGCGACCTCGCGCTCGACACGCCGGCGCGCCAGCGGCTGGCGTTCGACGAGCTGCTGGCCAATCAGCTCGCCCTCGCCCTGGTGCGCGCCCGCCAGCGCCGGCAGGCGGGGCGGCGCATCGTCGGCAGCGGCCGGCTCCAGGCCAAGGCGATCGCCGCCCTGCCCTTCGCCCTCACGCCCTCGCAGACGCGCTCGCTCGCGGAGATCCAGGCCGACATGGCCTCCGAGACGCGCATGCTGCGGCTGCTCCAGGGCGATGTCGGGAGCGGCAAGACCGTCGTGGCGTTGTTGGCCATGCTGACGGCGGCCGAGGCCGGCTGCCAGGCCGCGCTGTTGGCGCCGACGGAGATCCTGGCCCGCCAGCACTTCGCCACCATCGAGCCGCTGGCGAAGGCGGCCGGCGCCCGGGTCGCGCTGCTGACCGGTGCCGACAAGGCGGGCGCGCGCACAGCCATTCTCGCCGGCTTGGAGTCGGGCGAGATCGCGCTCGTGGTCGGGACCCACGCGCTCTTCCAGGAAGACGTGGCGTTCCGCGATCTGGCGCTCGCCGTGGTCGACGAGCAGCATCGCTTCGGCGTGCATCAGCGGCTGCTGCTGGCGGCGAAGGGCCAGGCGACCGACGTGCTCGTGATGACGGCGACGCCGATCCCGCGCACCCTCATGCTGACGGCTTATGGCGATCTCGACGCCTCGCGCCTGCTCGAGAAGCCGGCTGGCCGGAAGCCGATCGACACCCGCGCCCTGCCGCTCGAGCGGCTCGACGAGGTCGTGATAGCCGTCGAGCGAGCGGTCCGCGGCAGCGCCCGCGTCTATTGGGTCTGCCCGCTGGTCGAGGAGTCCGAGGCGGTCGACCTGGCGGCGGCCTCGGAGCGCCATGCTCATCTGCGGCAGCGCTTCGGCGATCGCGTCGGCCTCGTGCACGGGCGGATGAAGACCGCGGAGAAAGACGCCGTCATGGCCGACTTCGCCGCCGGCCGCACGCAGATCCTGGTGGCGACGACGGTGATCGAGGTCGGCGTCGACGTGCCGGCCGCGACGGTGATGGTTATCGAGCATGCCGAGCGCTTCGGCCTGGCGCAGCTGCATCAGCTGCGCGGCCGCGTCGGGCGCGGCAAGCAACGCTCGACCTGCCTCCTGCTCTACCAGGCGCCGCTCGGCGAGACGGCCAAGGCGCGCCTGAACATCCTGCGCGAGACCGAGGACGGCTTCCGCATCGCCGAGGAGGACCTGCGCCTGCGCGGCGCCGGCGAGCTGCTGGGCACGCGCCAGAGCGGGATGCCGGAATTCCGCCTCGCCGATCTCGCCGTTCACGGCGAGCTGCTGGCCGCCGCCCGCGATGACGCCCGACTCGTCGTACAGCGGGATCCGGAGCTGGCCACGCCGCGCGGCGGTGCGCTCCGCACGCTGCTCTACCTCTTCGAGCAGGACGCGGCGATAAAGACCCTGCGCTCCGGCTGAGGTGGCTACTCGCCGGCCAGCCGCGCATGGAGCGGCGGCGGCTTCTTGCGCTCCTCCGGCGGGCGCCGATCGGGCGGGATCACGATGCCTCCCGACACCACCAGCTTGATCCCCTCCTCCACCGTCATGCTCAGCGGATAGACCTCGCTGCGCGGCACGAAGCAGAGGAAGCCCGAGGTGGGATTAGGCGTCGTTGGGAGATAGACGTTCAGCACCTCCTCCTCCGTCAGCTCCTGCACTTCGCCCTCGGTAACACCGGTGATGAAGCCGATCGACCACATGCCCGTGCGCGGGAACTCGACCAGCACCACTTGGCGGAACGCCGTCGACTTCTGTGCCAGGAGGGTCTCGAAGATCTGCTTGGTGGCGCCGTAGACGCTGCGGATGATGGGCATGCGGCTGAGGACGCGTTCGCCGTAGCCGACGATCATGCGGCCGATCATGCCGGCGGTGATGGCGCCGACGGCCGTCATGAACACCAGCAGGACGACGAGGCCGATGCCCGGCACGCTGAACGGCAGATAGGTCTCCGGATTGTATTTTGCGGGGATGAGCGGAAGCACGCTCTCGTCGATCCAGGATACGACGGACCAAGCGAGATAGATGGTGATGGCGATCGGCGCCGTCACCAGCACGCCGGCAAAGAAATAAGCCCGCAGACGTGCAAACAGCCCTGGCCGCAGCGGAATGACGGCCGGGACCGCGGATCGCCCGGGATTGTCGGTCTCGACAGGTCCTTTAGCCATCGAATGCAGCTGCCTCACCCTCGCCTCCGGCCCTCTGAATCTAGTGTGCGAGGGGAGCGTCCGGAAGACCCGCTACCCCCTGAAGAACGCCAGCAGGGCCGCGGCGGTCTCCGCGGGCGCCTCCTCCGGCAGGAAGTGCCCGCAGTCGAGGGCTTGCCCGCGAACCTCGGCGGCGCGCTCGCGCCAGGTCGCGAGGACGTCGAAATACTTCTCCATGATGCCGCGCTTGCCCCAGAGTACCAGCAGTGGGAATGCGATCCTGCTGCCGATGTCGGCCTCGTCGTGGACGAGATCGATCGTGGCGGCGGCGCGGTAGTCTTCGCAGGCGGCATGGATCGTGGCCGGGTCGCGGAAGCGGCGCAGGTACTCGGCCAGAGCTTCCGGCGCGTAGACATCGCGCCGGCTGCCCCAGCCGCCGAGCGTGCGCGTGAAATAGTAGTCGGAATCCGCGCCGATCAGCCGCTCGGGGAAATCGAACGGCTGGATCAGGAAGAACCAGTGGTAGTAATCCGTGGCGATGCCCTGGTTGGTGGCGCGATAGATCGTGCGCGTCGGAACGATGTCGAGAACGGCGACCTTGCTCACGCGGTCCGGATGGTCGAGCGCCATGCGGTGCGCGACGCGCCCGCCGCGGTCATGGCCCGCGACGCCGAAGCGATCGAAGCCGAGCGCGGCCATGACCTGTACCTGATCTAGCGCCATCGCCCGTTTGGAGTACGGATAGTGCTCCGGATCGCTGGCCGGCTTGCCGCTGTCGCCGTAGCCGCGCAGGTCCGGCACGACCAGCGTGAAATGCGGCGCCAGCAACGGCGCCACGCGGTGCCAGCAGACGTGCGACTGCGGAAAGCCGTGCAGGAGGAGCAGCGGCGGGCCGTTGCCGCCGAGCACGAGGTTGATGTCGCAGCCGGCGGTCGCGACGCGTCGCCGCTCGAATCCTTCGAACATTCAGGCACCTCCAGGACGCCGCAGCCGGGGAATATAACCGGACAGGCAGTGTTGATGGGGGCATCGGGCGGAGCAAGGGGGCGCTGTCCAGAGTTGTAACAGGACGCCAGGAGCGCACCAGGTTGACCCAGTATATGCACCGGACCACATCGCCGCGGCTGGTCTCGCTCGCCACCGCGGTTCCCCAGTATCGTGTATCGCAGGACGACATCGTCGCCATGACCGCGCGCGCGTTCGACCGCGAGAAGTCGGAGATCGAGCGCCTCCTGCCGGTGTTCGGCAACGCCGGCATCGACACGCGCCACTTCTGCATGCCCGGCGATTGGTATCTGGCGCCGCACGGTTGGGCCGAGCGCAGCCGCCTCTATGTGGAGCACGCCGTCAACCTCCTGTCCGAGGTCGCGCTCAAATGCCTCGACGATGCCGGCTGCAAGGTCGCGGACGTCGATGCGATCGTCACCGTCTCCACCACCGGCATCTGCACGCCCAGCCTCGATGCCCTGGTGATGGAGCGATTGGGCATGCGGCGCGATACGCATCGCCTGCCGCTGTTCGGGCTGGGCTGCGCCGGCGGGGTGATCGGATTGTCGCGCGCCGCCGAGATGGCGGCCGTGCAGCCGGGGCGGCGCGTGCTGCTGCTGGTGGTCGAGCTCTGCAGCCTGACCTTCCGCTTCGGCGACCAGTCGAAGAGCAACATCGTGGCCGCCGCCCTCTTCGGCGACGGCGCCGCCGGCATGCTGATCAACGGCGCCGGCGACGGGCCGATCCTCGGCGACAGCGGCGAGCACACCTGGCCGGACTCGCTGGACGTTATGGGCTGGCAGGTCGAGGAGGACGGGCTGGGCGTGCTGTTCTCCCGCGACATCCCCTTCCTCGTGCGGCGCGAATTCCGGCCGGCGGTCGACGCCTTTCTCTCCTGCCGCCAGTTGCGCTGGCAGGACCTGGCCGGCTTCATCTGCCACCCCGGCGGCGCCAAGGTGATGGACGCGCTCGAGGAAGCGCTCGGCGGCGCCTCCACAACGATGCGGACCGCGCGCGACGTGCTGCGCGATTTCGGCAACATGTCGGCGGTCACCGTGCTGTTCGTGCTCAAGCGCCTGCTGGGGAACTGCCGGCCCGGGCGCTACCTGATGTCGGCCCTCGGTCCCGGCTTCACGGCCGGCTTCCAGCTGATGCAGGTGACATGAACCTGGTCCCGCACTGGCTGATCGCGCTGGTCGCGCTGCAGCGCGCGCTGGAGCTGGTGCTTTCACGTCGGAACACCGGCCGCCTGCTGGCGGGCGGCGCCTACGAGGTGGGCGCCGACCACTATCTCCTGCTCGTGGCCGTCCATGTCGGCTGGCTCGCGGCGCTGTGGACGGCCGTGCCGCCGTCAGCGGCGATCTCCTGGCCGTGGTTCGCGCTCTACCTCGTGCTCCAGTGCGGACGTGCCTGGGTCATGCTCACGCTCGGCCGCTACTGGACGACGCGCATCATCCAGGTTCCCGGCGCGCCGCTCGTGCGCGCCGGTCCCTATCGGTTCGTCCGTCATCCCAACTACGCCATCGTCTGCGGCGAGATCGCGGTTCTGCCGCTCGTCTTCGGCCAATGGCCGATCGCGCTCATCTTCTCTGTCGTGAACGCCGCCGTGCTGGTGTGGCGAATCCAGGTCGAGAACGCCGCGCTCGCGGTGCGGCCAGGCGGTGGCCGGCTCTAATACGCCTGCGTCATCGAAAAAGTGGCCGACGCATAGGCCTTGCGCAGCCGCTCGACGGTCGCGGCCGTGTCGAGGGAATCGGGCGTCGGCTTGGCCAGCATCTGCACGGTGAGATTGACGACGATGCGACCTGCGGCGCTGGTGCGGTAGCCGTAGTCATAGGGATAGGGCCAGTATCCCGGCCAGCCGCAGTCCCAGTCCCACCGGCAACCGCCGTAGAAGAGCGGCGGCGGCGGATAGTAGACGGGGTCATGGCGCACAGTGACGTCGACGTCACGGTTCTCATGCTGGACCTCGAACGCCGGAAATCCCTTCTCCTGCGCCAGCTGGGCGGCGCGCCACAGCGCCAGGTCGTAGACCCGCTGCTTCTCCCCGGCCAGCCCGTGCGCGTCGTCCGCGGCCGGCGCGGCCCGCAGCGGCGGGCTTACATACGTGACCTGGTAGACATCCGGCGCCACCATCTTGTCGGAGTAGCCGAAGACGCCGTTCGTGCTTTGCGGCACCATGGCCGCGACCGGCGGCCTGCGCTGCTCGGTGCAGGCTGTCAAGGCAGCCAGCGCAAGCACACCGCCTATCGCCAGCCACCGCCGCGGAGTTGCCCAGGTATCAGTCATCGCCTCATCCTTCCAGGAAGGATGGTTTCGCCATATCTGGTCGCAGTTGTCGCACGATCAGAGCCGGCTTGTTGTCACGGCCTCGACGGATGGCCCGCCGGCAATCTCCGCGCGATCAGCCGCGGGCGAATTGCCGCTGCAGAACCTGGGCCGTGGCGGGCGACACATAGAACACGCCGTCGAGCAGTTCCTTGTGCTCGGCATCCCACTGCTCGGCCTCGTAGTCCCACATGATCAGCGAGACGATCTTGTTCTCGTCGCCGACCAGGCGCCGGAGCTTGCGTGTGACAATGCCCTCGAAGGCGGAGAGCACATGCAGGTCGCTGTCCTTGGTCACCGCCAGCAGGTCGCGCATCGCGACCCGTCCCCCGTTGCGGGCGAACAGCTTGAGCCGCTTGACGGCGTCCTCGCTGAGGCCGCGCAGCAGCTTCTTGGCGAGCGCCGGCGTCAGGTCGTGGGGCACGCGCCAGCGGAAGCCGCGCTGCTGCTCCTGCGCCGCGCGCGGCGATGCCGCCGCCTCGCTGCCGAGCAGCCGCAACAGCTCCTGCCGGACCGCCGCCGACAACCTCTGCCAATCATTCGTATCGATGACGATCTGCATGGCGACGATCCTCCCGCCGGCTGCTGCTTTGCGCGATTATTGCCCGTGCCGATGCGGCATGCAACGTGGCACGGCTCAGCTCCAGGGCCCGCGGCGCTGCCAGGGCGTCGGCGCCGGGGGTCGGCCGCGGAGCAGGAAGATGAGCGCGATGCCCGCGGCGAAGCCGCCGATATGCGCCCAGTAGGCGACGCCACCCTCGTCGCCGGGCGTCATCAGGCCGCCTTGGATGAACTGCAGGACGAACCAGAAGCCGAGCACCAGCATGGCCGGCAGCCGCATCAGCTGGGTGAAGAAGCCGAGCGGCACCAGCACCAGCACATGCGCCCGCGGAAACAACACCAGATACGCGCCGAGCACACCGGCGATGGCGCCGCTAGCGCCGATCATCGGCACCTCCGAGTGCGTATTGATGATGGATTGCGTCAGCGCCGCTGCCGCTCCGCACAGCACATAGAAGCAGACGTAGCGGACGTGGCCGAGCACGTCCTCGATGTTGTTCCCGAAGATCCAGAGGTACAGCATGTTGCCGATGATGTGCATCCAGCCGCCATGCATGAACATCGAGGTGAGGATCGTGAGTTCCGGCGGGATGCGCGCGATGTCCGGCGGCAGCGTATCATTGTGGAACAGCACGGTTGGTATCACGCCATAGGAATAGACCGCCATCGTCGCGGACGGCTCCGCCAAGGTCTGCTGCCAGAGGAACACCAGGGCGCACAGCACGATGATGCCGATCGTAACGACCGGCGGTATCGACGTCGGATTGTCGTCGCGCAGCGGGATCATGCGGTCCTCCCGAAGCGCACCGCGGGTTCGGCGGCGCTGCTAGCCGCCGGAGCGTCGGCGGATGGCGCGATAGACCAGCAGGATGATGACGGCGCCCACGACCGCGCCGATGAAGCCGGCGTTCTGGCCTGGTGCGTAGAAATGGAGGAACTGGCCTAGATAGGTCGCGACGATCGCGCCGCCGATGCCGATCAGAGGAGTCACGAAGAATCCGCCGGGATCGCGGCCGGGCACGAGGAGCTTGGCGATCAGCCCGACGATGGCTCCGATGACGATGACTCCGATGAGGTGAAGCACGATTCCGCTCTCTTTCTCCGTTGGTGGCGCGCTGTTTCACACGGCCCAGCCGTGCCGGACACTGTTGGGGGTGCGGCCGGGCAAGTCAATCGTATAGGGACAGTGCCAGCCGGCACGCTACTCCGGGGCGGCCGGGGCCTCGTCGCCCGGCTCGACCGGCACATAGGCCCCGATCAGGCGATCGCTGGCCTCCGGGCTTCGTTCGGTGAAGCAGTCGGGATCGGCCAGGGTGGAATAGCACCAGGCCGGCGTCGTGCCGAGGGCCTCCGCAGGTCCGTGCACCAGCACCAGCGCGGGCTCCGGCGGCGGTGCCGGCGCGCAGCCGCCCAGAAGCATCGTCGCCGTCGCCAACCCCAGCAGTCTCAGGTTCGTCATCATGGCCCGTCCTCGCGCTTGACGATGATAACCTCGGCCTCCGGAGAACCCAAGACCTGGTCGCGCGCCGCCTTGCCGCGCAGGCGCGCCAGCCGGGCCTCGCGCTCGACGATATAGAGCGTGCTGGCCACGATGACGGCGGCGCCGAGCAGCAGCATCGGCGTCGGGGCGTCGCCGAAGATCGCATAGCCGAAGAAGCTGGCCCACAGCAGCGAGGTGTATTGAATGGGCGCCAGCAGGGAGACCTCGCCGAGCCGGAAGGCCTCGGTGATCAGGAGCTGCGCCACCGCCCCGATGCCGGCGCTCAGCAGGAAGACCCAGATGCCCCATCCGCTCGGCGTGTGCCAATGCGGCAGCATGAGGACGAGCATCACGGTCGCCACCAGGCCCGAGTTCCAGAACATCATGCAGGGCACGGCCTCGCTCGCGGTCAGCGTGCGCGTGAGGATGATGAGAATGGCGAAGGCGAGCGCGGAGCCGAGCGCATAAAACGAGGCCGGCCCGAGGCCGGCCCCGCTCGGCTGCAGCACGATCACCACGCCGATGAAGCCGCAGAGCACCGCCGTCCAGCGCCGCGGCCCCACCCGCTCCTTCAGCAGCGGCACCGACAGCATGGTCATGAACAGCGGGGCGGCGAAGCCGATCGTGATGGCGTCGGCGAGCGGCATCAGCCAGACCGCCGCCGTGAAGCACAGCATGTCGCAGACCGTGAAGCTGGCCCGCAGGACGTGCAGCAGCGGCCGCTTGGGCCGCAGCTGGGCCAGCCCACCCGACCGGTGCGCCAGCAGGACGGCCAGGGGAACGGCCAGGATGCGGCTGAAGAAGATGATCTGGGCAAGGCCGTAGTCTTTCGACAGCCACTTGATGGCAGCGTCCTGCACCGAGAAGGCGAGGATCGCCGCCGTCATCAGCAGGGCCGCCGGCACCGGCAGGTGGTGGCGGCCTGCCCGCGGCGTGGTCGATGGCGGCGGCTGCGGCCTCTCGGCATCTCGGCTCATCGTGGGGCTTGGCTCTTCGAACCGTTCACAAAAGCGGCCGCGCCGATGGCGGTTGAAGACCGCCCCTGCCGCCGGCCGCCGGCAGCAAAAGCGCTTCGTTTACCTTACCTTAAGGGTTAAGACTATATCCGTCGCATGCAGAGGCAATCGGGGGCGCGCATGGCTACGACGACGGCTCAAGCCGACTGGTCTCAGGGCTACGTCCACGATCTCGCCTATACCGACAACTTCTTCGCCGAGCTGGCTCCGGCCCACCTCAACTACGTGGCCATCCTGAATGGCTACCGGCCGCGGCCGATCGATCGCCCCTTTACCTATTGCGAGCTGGGCTGCGGCAACGGCCAGAGCTCGACTGTCCTGGCGGCTGCCAACCCGAACGGCCAGTTCTTCGCCTGCGACATCAACCCCACCCATGTGCAGACGGCGCGGCGCTGGGCCGAGGCCGGCAAGGTCGAGAACCTGACCTTCCTGGAGGCGAGCTTCCAGCAGATGGTCGGCGCCAACCTGCCGGATTTCGACTTCATCGTCTTCCACGGCGTCTACAGCTGGATCGGCCCGATGGCGCGCCGCGCCATCGTCGAGTTCATGCAGAAGAAGCTGAAGCCCGGCGGCCTCGTCTATAACAGCTACAATTGCCTGCCCGGCTGGTCGAGCGTCGCGCCGCTGCAGCGGCTGATGACCGAGCTGAGCCCCGCGGACGCGCCCGACACCGCCGCGCGCGTGGGCCCCGCGCTCGACGCCATCAAGCAGCTGCGCGACCTCAAGATCGCCTATTTCGCCGCCAATCCGGCGGCCTCGCAGTTCGTCGACCGCATCTCCGGCCAGCCCAAGAGCTATCTCGTCCACGAGTATTTCAATCGCGATTGGACGCTGTTCTATTCCGCCGACGTCGCGCGCGAGCTGCAGGGCGCGAAGCTCACCTATGTCGGCTCGGCCACGCTGATCGAGAACCATCGCGGCGTGCTGATGGGGCAGAAGGCGGCCGATCTGGTCGCTAAACAAACGACGCGCGAGCGGCAGGAGCTGGTGAAGGATTTCGTCATCAACCAGCGCTTCCGTCGCGACGTCTTCGCCAAGTCGATTCCGAACCTGCCGGCGGCCGAGGCCAACCGCGAGCTCGAGCGCGTCGCGCTCGGGCTGTACAAGCCGCCGACCGATGTCGCGTTCCAGGTCAAGTCGCCCGCCGGCGAGTTCAAGTTCGATAACCCGCTCGTGCGCGCGGTCGTGGCCAACCTGGCGGATGGTCCGCTGACGATGGGGGAACTGCCGGAGCGCCCGGCTCTGAAGGCGTCGCCGAAGGCTGAGGTGGTGAAGGCGGCCCATACGCTGCTGGCGGCGGGACAGGCGATCGTCTTCGCGACGGCCGACCGCCGCCCCGCCCTGCCGCCCGATACCCGCCGCTTCAAGCTGCCGAACGGCCTCAATGGCGCGCTCGCCGGCGGCGCCTGGGAGCACCCGTCGCGCGCCACCCTCGCCGCTCCCGTCGCGGGAACCGGCTATTCGCTCAACCAGATCGACCGCGCCCTGCTGGCCGGGATCGTCGAGCACGGGCTCGAGCGGGCCTTCGACACCGTCGCCGCCGACGTGCAGCAGCGCGGACTGACCTTCACCAAGGACGGCAAGAAGCTCGAGGGAGTGGAACCCAACCGGGCCGAGCTGCGCGAGCGCTTCGAGCGCTTCGTCGAGCGCACCATGCCGCTGCTGCGCCGCCTGGGCATCCTCGATGCCGCCTAGCCCGACGCATTGGAAGAGCCAGTCGTAGGGAGTAGAGTGTCTTATTTGACCAATTTATTAATGCGTACGCGGAATTCTCAGGACGCATGCCCAGGATACTTGTAATCGACGACGACGACATGGTGCGCGGCACCATCAAAGCCATTCTCGAACGGGCCGGTCACGAGGTCACGCTCGCGGTCGACGGCGAGGACGGCCTGCGCCAGTTCCAGCGCGCGGGCTGCGATCTCGTGGTCTGCGACATCTTCATGCCGAACAAGGAAGGCATCGCGACGCTGCGCGAGCTGCGCCATCTCGATGCCGCCGTCCCCGTGATCACCATGACCGGCGGCTCGCCGAGCGCCGGGCGTACCGGGCCGACCGCCTATGCCGACTACCTCAACATGTCGACCCTGCTAGGGGCGACCCGCACGATCCATAAGCCCTTCCGGGCCAGCGAGTTGATCGCGCTGGTCCAGGAATGCCTGGACGAGAAGAAGCCGTCCTCCTAGTCCCTACGGGTGCGAGCCGGCGGCCGTCTGCGCCGTGCCGGCCGCGAGCCGCCGCGCCGGCGCGACGAAGCGCTCGATCTCGGCGCTCATCTCCTGCGGGACCTCGAACATCGGGAAATGGCTGCGGGCGTCGAGCTTGATGACCGAATACCAGGGATTGGCGTCGGCGAAGTCGCGCTGGGCCGCCAGGTAGTCGGCCTCATCCGGCTGCGAATAGACGTGCGTCACCGGCAGCTTTGCCTCGAGGCTGGAAAGCGCGGCGAGCGGGCTTCCCCAGCGCCGGTAGGCGGCCGCGATCTCGCGCCCCGCCCGCGCCCACATGTCGAAGCCATAGGCGCCCATGTCCGAGGGTATGAAACATTTCAGCTCATCGTCCTCGACGCCGCGCAGCCAGATGGAGAACAGCAGGTCGCGCGCCGTCGACCAGGTCTCTGGCGACTGCAAGGCCCCGAGCAGGCGCAGGAACGGCGGCGGGGGCCGCTGCACGAGCCAGTCGATCAGCACCAGTTTCGCGATCCGGTCGCCGAGCCGGCGGCGCAGCTCGATGGCGATCCAGCCGGCGTGGGAGAGCGCCACGGGCACGACCGAGCGCGCCCCGCTCGCCTCGATGACGGCGATAGCGTCGTCGACGAGCGCATCGCTGCCGAAGGGGGCCGCAGCTGGTTCCGACTCGCCATGGCCGCGCCAGTCGAGCGCCAGCACGCGCCGGCGCGCCGCGGCCTGACGCGGCAGGTCGGCGAACACCTTGCGGCTGACGCACCAGCCCGGCAGGAACAACAGCGCCGGTCCGCCCTCGCCGTGGTCGTCATAGCGAATGCGCACGCCGTTCGAGCATGCTTCTGGCATGGTGGAACCTCGGGATGGAGAGGAAGAAGGGGCGCGGCTAGGCCGCGCGCAACGGCTCGGAGGTGGCCTCGATCATGACGCTGCTGAGCAGGCCGTAGGCGGTCGCCCAGGCGTCCCGGACCTCCGGCGTGAAGTCGAACCCCAGCCCCTGCTCGAGCGTCCACAGCAGGGCGGCGCCGACGCTGGCGTAGTGCTCCTCCCGCACGCCATAGCGGTCATGGCGGCGCGCCAGGCCCCGCAGGTCGTCCAGCATGGTCTCGATGCGGTCGAGCGCTTTGACCACAGCGGCGATGGCCGCCATGAGCTTGGCGCCCTGGCTCTTCATGTCGCCGCGAAACAGCGGGCGCGTGCTCGGATCGATGGCGAAGAGGCGGTCGTAGAAGAGCGCCGCTGCCTGTTCCTTGATCGGGACGACCTTGGCGAAGCTCGCGCGTACGAGCGCGATCTGCTGCGGAGTCATGGGTGAGATCCCTCTGCCGGTGTTCAAGTCGCGGCTGCCTGAACGCCGGACGACGGGGCGGAGCATCGCCCGCGTCCATGTCAGTCGGATTTCGGTGGGATGGCTCGATTGTTTCGATTGCTACAGCCTTTGTTGCAATCTGATGCAATCGCTCACGGCCGCGAAACACCTCTCATACAGGGGCCTCCTATATTCCAGCGTGCCTGTTCCGCTCGGGCAGATCGAATGAAGGGGGTAGCGATGTCGACGGTTCAACAAGCGAAGATGCCGGGCAAGCGACGCTCGCGGCCGCTGACCGGCGCGCAAGAGCGGCTGTTCTTCGGCGCCCTGTTCGTCATCGCCGTCCTGTTCCAGGCCGGCGTCGTCTGGGCGCACATCGTCCACTGAAGCCGCAGTCGCCGGCCGCTTCCGCTACCAAAACAGACAGAGAACCCGCCGGCGCACGCTCAGGGGTTGGCAGGCGCGCGGCAGTGCTGCACGAGGGCCGCGTAGGCCTTCGGAAACTCCGCAAGATCGTAGCTGTAGGGTTTTGGCGGGCTGACACCCTCGAACTGCAGGGTCAGGGTGGCGGCCTTCAGCATCGCCGCCACGATCTTCCCGCCCTCGTCCGCTGTCGCGAAGAAGCTGTCGCCACTGGTCGCCGCCAGGACGAAGCGGTCGGCGCCGACCTGCAGGACCGCGGCCGTCGCCTGCGCCTCGCCGGGATGCATCACCGAGACCTCGTTGACGGTGCCTTGGCTCGGCGTCTCCGTGACCTGGAGCCAGATGCTGGCGTCGGCGTGCGAGGCATCGGTGGCGGCGCAGGTCGCGTATTCGTCGGCGCCGATCCCCACGCCGGCCACCGACCATTCCTTCTGGTCCAGGATGCTCACGACCTCCTGGGCGTGCGCCCGGGGGCCCATCGCGCAGGCGATGAACGATGCGGCCGCCAGCAGGACGACGCGGGTGTTCATCTCGTTCCGGCCCATGGTCCGTCTCCTGAGCGGCGCGCTCACGCCGGCAGGCGATAGATGCGGATCGCGGTATCGCGATAGAGCTTGCGGCGCTCGGCGCTGCTGGCGCCCGCCACGACCTCGTCGAGGATCTCGACCCAGGTCGGATAGGCGTGGGTCAGCTCGGATACCGTCCAGTCGCTGCCGTACATCACGCGGTCGAAACCGAAGCATTCGATCGCGTGGGCGACATAGGGCTTCACCTGCTCCTTCGTCCAGGCGCCGTGGTCCGCCTCGGTGATCACGCCGGAAACCTTGCAAACCACGTTGGGCAGTCTTCCCAGTTCGCGCATCTGGCCCCACCACGGCTCGCGCAGGCCATGCTTGATGCCGGGCTTGCCGATATGGTCGAGCACGAAGGTTACCTCCGGGCAGCGCCGCGCCAGCTCGAGGCCGAAGACCAGTGCCCAGTGCTTCACGCAGATGTCGAAGGTCAGGCCGTGCTTGCCGACCGTCTTCACGCCGGCGATGAAGTCGGGCTCCAGGCAGAAGCTCGGGTTGGGCTCGATCTCGATCAGCCGGCGGATGCCGCGCAGGCTCTTGAACTGCTTGAGGGCGACGAGGTCGCTCTCGATGGCGGCGCCCTTCTCCACCGGGACATGGGCGACCATGCCGCACAGCCGCGGGTCGGCGTCGCTCATCTCCTGGACGAAGGCCGCCTCCTGGAGATGCAACCCCTTGTCGACCCAGACTTCGGCGAACACCAGCTTGTCGACCGCGACCTTGCCGCGCGCCTTGTCGAAATCGGCCAGCAGATAGGTGCGGTCGATCCTCGGCACGTTCTTCAGCCAGCCATAGCGCAGCCGCTTCACGTCATAGAGATGGACGTGGCTGTCGACGATCGGAAACTCCGGCATGGCACCCTCCCCCGCCCTGTCTCTCGCCAAGGGCCACGTTCACCCGCGACGCTTGAACCCACAAGCCACGACGGTCACGAAGAGCCCGCCAGGATGTCAAAGACGCGTCGCGGCGATTCGGCGCGCGCTTGAGCGGATAGACCGAAGCGCTTCGGAACGAGTCAAAGCTAGGATCGTAGAATAGGGTGACAGGAGCACAGGTCCTGGTCAAACTCGCCACTCCTGTCACCCATATTGCGTATCAAAGCCCCCGGGCTAGGGAGAAGAAGGGAGCATGAAGAAGAGCGGCCTGCAGGCAACCAAGTCTCCCTCTCGGCTGATCGACGCGAGGATCAAGGAGCTCGGCGACTGGCGCGGCGAGATGCTCGGCCGGCTCCGGGCCTTGGTCAAGGAAGCCGATCCCGAAGTCGTCGAGGAGTGGAAGTGGAGAGGGGTGCCGGTGTGGTCGCACGACGGAATAATCTGCACGGGCGAGACCTACAAGAACGTCGTGAAGATGACCTTCGCCAAAGGAGCGGCTCTGAAGGATCCTGCGCGCCTCTTCAACTCCAGTCTCGAGGGGAACACGAGACGGGCCATCGACGTCCACGAGGGCGAGGCGATAGACGAGGAGGCGTTGAAGGCTCTCGTTCGCGCCGCCGTGACCCTGAACAAGTCCAAAGCCCGAAGCTAGTCCACGGAATCAACGGAGCCGTTTACCGCCGCATCTGCGGCATCGGTGTCGGCCGCGAGAAGACGAGGTCGCGGCCGATGTCGGCGATGCCTGACACGCCGCACAGCCCCATGACGCGGTCGAGTTCGCGCCGGTAGATATCCAGCACATGCGCGACGCCCGCCTCTCCCGCCACCGCCAGGCCCCAGAGCTGCGGCCGTCCGATGAGGCAGGCGGCGGCCCCGAGCGCCAGCGCCTTCGCCACGTCGGCGCCGCGCCGCACGCCGCCGTCGAGCAGCACGGGGATGCGGCCGGCGACCGCCTCCACGACCGCCGGCAGCGCATCGAGCGAGCCCGGCGCGCCGTCGAGCTGCCGCCCGCCATGATTGGAGACGACGATGCCGTCGATGCCGCGCTCGAGCGCCGCGCGTGCCTCGGCCGGATGCAGCACGCCCTTCAGGATCAGCGGCCTCTTCCAGATCCGGCGCACCTCCTCCACGTCGCTCCAGGTCATGGCGGGATCGAGCAGCGAGGCCATGCGCCCGGCCAGCGTCTTGATGTCGGCCGCCTCGCCCGGCCGCACGTAATTGCCGAAGGTGATGCGGCGCAGCTCCCGGCGCATCCGCCAGAGCCAGGGCAGCTTCAGCGCCATGGCCGCGAGATCGGCCGGGCGGAAGCGCGGCGGGATCGCGAAGCCGTTGCGGATGTCGCGCTCGCGGTTGCCGAGCATCTGGTTGTCGACGGTGAGCACCAGCGCGTCGTAGCCGGCCGCCGCGGCGCGCTCCGTCAGCTCGCGCGTGAAGCCGCGGTCGCGGAAGATGAAGACCTGCATCCAGCGCGGCCCGCCGCCGGGCGCCACATCCTCCAGACGGCAGACCGAGCCGTGGCTGAGGCAGAAGGCGGTGCCCGCTGCGGCCGCCGCGCGCGCCGCGCAGCGCTCGCCGTCGGGCCAGAACAGCCCGGCAAGACCGGTCGGCCCGACGATGACCGGCAGAGCGAGACGCCGGCCGAACAGGGCGACGGAGAGATCGCGCGTCGCCGCACCCGTGAGCGGATGCGGCAGCAGCTCGATGTCATCGAAGGCCGCTTCGTTGCGGCGGAGCGTGTTCTCGTCCTCGGCGCCGCCGTCGCCGAAGTCGAACACCGGGCGCGGCAACGCCGCCTGCGCCAGCGCGCGCATCGCCGCGATGCTGTAGCCGCGCCGGCGCCACGCGGGAACCGGCGGGGTCACGAGCGCGCCGCCCGCTCGCGCCGCGCCGCCGCCTCGAGCGCGGCCTCGTCGAGCCGCGGCGTGGCGCGTTCGCGGGCGTGGCGGGCATCGATGCCGCTGACGGCGGCCCAGATCGCCTCGTTGTGGGGCACGGCGACGCCGAGCCGGCGCGCCTCGCGCACAAGCGCGCCGTTGAGGGCTTCGATCTCCGTTCGGCGCCCGCTCTCCACATGCTGCAGCATGGAGGGCCGGTTGTAGCGCTCGAACGCATGGTCCAGCACGTGCGCGCGCAGACCGGGGTCGGGCAGCCGGATGCCTTTGGCGGCGGCGACGGCCAGGACCTCGTCGAGCACCTGCTCCAGCAGGCGCGCGGTCGGCGGATGGCGCGCGATCTCGCCGGCCCGCAGCCCCGTGAGCGCGCACAGCGGATTGATGGCGCAGTTCAGCACGAACTTCGCCCACACATGACCCATCGCGTTGTCGCTGGCCGTGGTCGGAAAGCCGGCGGCGGACAGCCGGGCGGCCAGCGCGCGCACGAACTCGGTCGGCGGCCCCTCGGGCAGACCGATCACGGTCGGCCCGACGTTGGTGTGGCGGACATGGCCGCGCTCGACGAACGCGGCGCTGTTCATCGTCGAGCCCGCGATCACGCGCTGCGCCCCCAGCACGGCCACGAGCGCTTCGACGTTGCCGATGCCGTTCTGCAGCGTCAGCGCGACGCCTTCCCCCGCCAGCAGCTTCGGAAGGAGCGGCGCGGCGTCCATCGTCGCATTGCTGTCGACGAGCACGAGCGCCAGATCGGCGTCCGCGATCTCGGCGCTTCGGCTGGTCGCGGGGATCGTCACCACGCGTTCGCCCGCGGCGTCGCCGAGCGTCAGGCCGCGCGCGCGGATCGCCTGGATGTGGTCTTCGTTGATGTCGTAGAGGATGACCTCGGCGCCGGTCGCCTGCAGCCGGGCGCCGAACACGGATCCCATGGCGCCCGCGCCGATGACGGCGATCCGCACCGCGCCGCCCTACTCGTCGATGTAGCGCACGCGGTCCGAGGCGAGGATCGCCGTCATGAAGCCCGGCTCCTTGAGGCCCCCCTGCACGGCCTTCAGCATCCTGGCCTCGTTGGCGCGCACGATCGCGAGCTGGGCCAGCACCGCGCCGGTCTCGACGCGCGGCACGATGACGACGCCGTCGGGATCGCCGACCACGATATCGCCGGCCGTGACCGGCACGCCGCCGCAGACCACCGGCAGGCCGACCGTCCCGGGCCCGTTGCGGGCCGGCGAGTTCGGCGACACGCCGGCGGCGAAGGCCGGAAAGCCGAGCGCCTGGATGTCCGTGACGTCGCGCACGACTCCGTCCGTGACGAAGCCGAGCGCGCCCCGGTTTTTCGCAATGCCCAGCAGAAGATCACCGACCACGGAGCAGCCGCTGAAGCCGTCGGTCGCCGCCACCAGCACGTCGCCGGGCGCGCACAGCGACACCGCGGCGGCCAGCGCGAGGTTGTCGGCCGGCCCGTTCAGGCAGGTGAGCGCCGTGCCGACGAACCGGTTGGG
Organism: Candidatus Acidiferrum sp.; assembly: GCA_035518775.1. Classification (GTDB taxonomy): domain Bacteria; phylum Pseudomonadota; class Alphaproteobacteria; order Dongiales; family Dongiaceae; genus JBGPEQ01. The sequence goes on along the minus strand of DATIXH010000165.1, from coordinate 5,229 downwards.
CGTTCCCGGCAGCGGCTTGATCCGGCTGTCGAGCGCGCCCCGCCCCGCCATCGCATCGACGATGAATCCGGTCGGCGTGCCGGCGAAGGCCTCGAGGACCGCCCGCTCCGGGCGGTCGATACGGCGGCGGATCGTCAGCAGCGGCGGGTCGTCGATCATCGGGATGGCGAAACGCTGGCGGGACCTGCGGAGAGCGCTGAGTTGCGCTCGGGATAGCTCTCCGATCCTGGAGGTCGCGCACGCGGCCGTCAAGCGCCGGCCGGGGCGGCCGGTGGGCCGGTGGAACCGCTCCTGCGGCTACGATGCCTTGGCCAGGCGCAGGTCGTGGACGACGGCCGGGGTCTCCCGGACCGCAGCCTCGCCGGCGACGGCCTGCGTCGGCAAGGTGATCGTGACCGTGGTGCCGGCGCCGCTGGCGCTGCGGATGTCGAGCTGTCCGCCGAGCAGCGCGGCGAAGCGCTTGGCCAGCGGGAGGCCGAGGCCGGCGCCGCCGTATTTGCGCGCCAGCGAGCTGTCGATCTGCCCGAAGGGGGCGAGCGCGACCGGGATGCTCTCGGGTGCCATGCCGATGCCGTTGTCCTCGACGGCGATGCGGCAGCCGCCGTCGCGCTCGGGCCGCGCGCAGATCGTGACGCGGCCGCCCGCGGGCGTGAACTTGAGCGCGTTGGAGAGCACGTTGATGAGCACCTGCCGCAGCTTCTGCTCGTCGCTCTCGATCGTCGGCAGCGTCGGATCGACGTCGGTCTCGACGGCGACCTCGGCCGCGGCGGCCTGCTTGCGGAGCATCTCCACGACCTCGGCGACCAGCCTGCCGATGTCCACGCGGCCTATCTGCAGCTTGGTGCGGCCCAGCTCGACCCGCGAGAGGTCGAGGATGTCGTTGATGATGTTGAGCAGGTGGACGCCGCTGCCGCGAATGTCGCGCGCATAGTCGAGATAGCGCGCACCGCCCAGCGGCCCGAAGGTCTCGGTCTCCATCACCTCGGAGAAGCCGATGATGGCATTGAGCGGCGTGCGCAGCTCGTGGCTGATGTTGGCGAGGAACTCCGACTTCGCCTGATTGGCGGATTCGGCGCGCGCCTTGGCGGCGGCGAGCGCCAGTGCCTCCTCGTGCTGCGCGTGGATGATGCGGTTGCCGCGCTTCACCACCGATAGCAGCGCCACGTAGACGAGGGCGAAGACGGCGCTCACGATTCCCGTGAGCAGGACCTGCGTGCGCGCGATGTCCAGCACGAAGCCGCTGACGTCGGAATAGACCTCGAAGGCGCCGGCGATCGCCGAGACCGGGTGGCCCTGGTAGATAGGGATGTAGCTCGAGAGCACGTCGGCGCGCTCGATCTTGCCTTCGAACGAGCTGAAGCTGTCGCGGTCGGTCAGCTCGCTAGCCACCGCGCCGCTCAGCGCGGCTTCGACACCTTCGTCGTCGCGCTTGTCCTGGCCGATCTCGCCGGGATCGGTCGAGAAGACCGTGAGCCCCTGCGCGTCGTAGATCTTCACCTTGACGATGGCGAGGCCGCGCATGTGCTCGAGCACGGCGGCCCGCATGGCCGCGACGCCCTCGGGCGTGCGCAGCCTGTCGATGTTGAGCACGCCGGCCTCGGTGAAGAACGCGCGGTCCTGGCGCAGCAGATGGTTCTCGAACACGCGCGCCATGGCGACGTTGTTCTGCTCGGCCATCGCCTCGAGCTCGCTGTCCGCCCACAGGTGATAGAGGGCGCTCAACAGGAGCGCCGCCGCGACGAGCACCGCCCCGGAGACCAGCGCAAACCGCCGCGTCGGCTGGAGCCGCGTCGGCTCCGCCCGCGGGGCCGCCGCTGTCGGGACTTTGCGCATGCTGCACTCTAGCGGCGGGCCGGTTAAGGAGCACCTAAGGGGATACAGCGGCGCGGCCCCGTAGCGCCTTGTTCCGGCGGCAGAATCGGGCCGGCGCTAGGGCTCGTCCGAACCGTAGATCGTCCACTCGTGGCCCGAGGCCAGCGAGCGCTCGCGCAACCGCACGAAGGCGAGGTCGGCGGTGGGCGCATCGGCCGTCATCAGGACCATGCCGGCCGCGTCCCGGAAGGCCGCGCGCCAGAGGTCCGGGCTTATCTGCTCGAGGGTGACGCTCGGAGCAGGCCGACCGTCTCGGCTATCCAGGTCTCGCGGGGTCCGCATCTCCGAGGCATCCATCGCCGTCGTCGTTTCGTCTGCCGCGAGCAGACGCCGCGTTCTTGGCTGCAGGATGTCGGTTGCGTAACACGAGGTTTCGCCGCCGCCGCTTGTTACGATGCGTTACAAACTTTTGCCGCCTGGCTGATGTGCCCAGCGTGCAGGGATTTGCAAGCTTTATCTGCAGTCCGATCGGTCGGTAGTAGTCGCGAATCTACTTTCGGAATCCACTTTGATCCGACGCCGATCGGTGAAAAAGCCCGGAAAACCGCCGTTTTTCATGTGTTACACGGGCCGTCAAGCGCCCCCTGCCCCGACGGTTGCGTCAGGTCGTGCATAGTGGTAACCAGGACCACAACGATAACGTTCGGACCCCGGCAACGGGCAACCGGGAACCGCCCCGCAGGTGGACGGACAGACGCACGGCCCACGCCCGTCTTGTCCAGATCAGTCCACCGGAGCAGGCAACGGGCTACCGCTGTTCGGCCATTCGGTAGATGGCACCAAGTCGGCATGCATGGCATGTCGAGGAAGGTGTCCCGTTATGCCTGCGCATGCCAAAGCGATCCGCCGTCACGTCGACGCCCACGCTGACGCGATCCTGAAAACCCTTTCCCGCTTTCCGAACCCGATGGGCACGGCGCACCTAGCCGAGGCCTGCCTGAGGTCCGAGGTCTGGGTCCGTCTGTTGCGAAGCCAGGGCGGCGGCCCTGCGTACTTCCGGCTAGGACGACGCTGCATTTATTACCACGCGGACGTCGCCGCTTGGTTGGCCGAACGTCGCTTCTTGCGGACATCCGACTACACGTCCTCTGCGAAGACAATCCCGCCGCGTCGACCCCTGCCACCTGAATGATTACCCCGGCCCGTCCAATGCCCCCGGATGGCCCGCTGACGCGTTCCAGGGGGCCTTCTGAAAGGAGAACCACGATGACTAGCGACACCGAAAAGACTCGATTGAACGGCCTGCGCAGACTAGCGCGCGAACATGGCTACAAGATCACCAAGTCGCCCACCTTCGGCGGGGGGTTCTTCTTGGTGACGCACATTGCCGGCAAATACGACCCGTGCGACGTCGGCAATATCGGCGGTCTGGAGTCGTATCTGAAGATGATTGTCGAAAGAGATCGTCCAGACGGCCGACGGCGTGCCGAAAAGCGACTCGGAACGAAGATGACGGTAGAGTCGGGAAAGCAGCGATACGGTGGTATGGGCCTGCCCCGGAAGGTCAAAGAAGGGGAAAGCATCTGTCACAATCCCGTGCGACCCGTCACGGCGGACCAAGGGGGCGGCTTCAACGGCTTCCGATGGTGGCGGTGCGATCCAACATGGCTAAAGGACAAGCCACAGTTCCACGTCTGCAAATGCGGCTGGGCACCACACATCGGCAATCACTATTCCAATCTGAAATACGATCATCTTCCGCTGGACGCGTCCGGGGTCGGCAAAGTCGCCGTGTCGCCCGAATAGGTCCCCCAGAAAAGGACCACCCCCGCGCACCGGTTCTAAAGGCTGCGGGGGTGGGACTTTCGATATCGACCCATGCCGGTCCAGAAGGAATCCGAATCACGGCGATGGCGAGACTAGCGATATCCGAATTTGGAGCAATCACAAATTGGGCAGACGAAGCCGTGTCGCTTGCTGCCCTAATCCTGCGTCGCATCGCCTTTGTAGATCGTGTCGTGGTCTGGGTCGCACGGCCGTTGTCCATCGGCACGCAAGCGTTTCTGCGCCATCAGTGCGAGTTGGCCTTCCCAGATCGAAAGCATCGGCCGCCGAAGGGCTACGGCTTCGCTGAGACGTGGGTGATCATCCGACCGTCGCGTGACGCCCTACGCGCCCTGCATCGCCTTCTAGGGCCCGACGGTTGCTTGATCGTTGCGTGCGAGCTTTCGCTAGACCTAATCGTCGCCAACGGCGAAATCAGATCGCGCCTGGCCTTGTTGATGTCTGTCTGCTGGGCGCATCTGCGCGCGCCCAGAAATTCCGCCCCGTCGTCCGGGGGCGCCGTCGAGTATTCCGCGCCGCGCTTCCGCAATGCCGAAGCCGTGACGGCAGATGGTGAGGTTGTCACGGTCAAGCGCCCGACGCGCCGTCGTCAAAGCCGCTATTCCGACGAGCGATCCCGTGCCACCGGTCACCGCTATTGCGTTCACCTTGAGGTCAAGTTCCAGTCCGCGCGCGCCTGTCGTGATGCTGGCGTCGGATCACTGATCGACATCGTCCGATTGGATCACGCCGCCTTCTGGCGTCGCCACCTGACCCTGCGCTACGCCGATCCCGCCGCATTGGGAAGGATCACGGGTGGCACGCCGACAGGTCGCGGTCGGCCCCGCAGCGGTTCCACGCAAGCCCAAGAGACAGACGGCCGGCGATTGATGGGCATCGTCCCCGTGCTTGTTGGCAGCGACCATTACACGGCACCGTCCGGCAATGTCGACGCCATCAAAAGCTATCTGCGCACCAGCTATCCCGGCGTGCGGAGCTATCGAGCCTTCGTCACGATTCCCAACGATCGCTTCGTCCCCACGAAAGCATGGAATTTCCGATATGACCACGACTAGTCAGGTCAGCATACCCCTTGCACCATTTAATTTCCCCGTTCCCAACGGTCAGTTGACCATCGCCTGACCCGCGCGACGGGCCCGCCTGTTAAGTCGGTGCACGTCATTTGCCCCAGTTCTTGGCGCGTCCCCGTAACAGCCGTGACAATTCCTTTTGCGTCGAATCGATAAAATCCGCTTCGCAATAGACGGTGATGAAATGGCCCGTAGCTGGATTTAATACCTTGAAAGGTCCGACGACATCCTTATCCGATGGTTTGACGCCGATGTACCAATGCGGATTGGTAGCAAAGAATTGGATAGCTTCGGCGGGATGCTTTTTGACCTGCTGCCAAAAACCAAGATTGCCGCGCTTCATCCAAAGCGCATAGAAAACGGCAAGAGTGATTACCCCAATGATGACGTTCCAAAAACCAAAATTTTTGTAGTTCATCACGATGAGCAAAAAAGTGCCGACGAAAGCTAAGTTAATGATGACCACGAGAACGGTGTTAATCACCTTTGATTTCCCCACCAC
>DATIXH010000164.1:0-2875 GCA_035518775.1 Candidatus Acidiferrum sp. | reverse complement strand
CCCAGGGCAACGAGTCCAGGTTAAGGCGCGGCCGCGGTGAGGATTGACTGCATATAGTCAGGATCCCAGCCGGCGAGCTTGCGGCGGGTTTTGAGGCTGCGCCGGTCATCGGGTTTTCGCAGCAGATTGATGGCGAAGTGTCGGACAACGGCCATGTTGCGGGCGCCGTGTCCGCGGCGCAGGCGTGACTGATCTTCCTTGAAGACGACGTCGAGCACCCAATGCAAGCGGTTCTCGATGCCCCAATGAGCGCGCACGCTCGTTGCAAAGGTCTTGGCGTCGAGCCTGGCGGAGGAGAGATAGTAGCGCCGTTCGTGTTCGGTCTTGCCGTCGCGCTGGGTGTGGGAATCGACCATGCCGATCATGGCGAGGCCGGGGAAGGTGGGTTCGCCGGGGTAGCGGCGATCGGAGAAGAGCCAGCCGACATCATGGCAGACGGCATGGCGGCGAACCTCGATGCGACCGTGCTCGCCGTCGGTGGTGTGGTGGCGATCGACGATCATGTCGGGTGGCGGCGCCGCGAAGAACGTCTCGACGTCCTTGAAGAGGAGCGGATGGTTCGCCTTGAGTGCGAGTAGATAGTTGCCACCGCCGTCGAGGATAGCCTGGGCGATGTCGACTTGGGTTCCGATGGCGTCGATGGTGACGAGGGCGCCGTTGAGCGTCAGATGCTCCAGCAGTCGGGGAATGGCCGTGATCTCGTTCGACTTGTCGGCCACCGCCTCCTGCCCCAACACGAGTCGTTGGCTGGTGGCCCAGGCCGAGACCAAGTGCAGGGCCGCCTGTCCGCGGCGCCGATCGTGGGTGCGCCGCGAGGTCTTGCCGTCGAGGGCGATCAGGGCTTCGGCGCCGGGGCTTAATTCCGCCGCCCAGGCCCTGAAGCAGGCTGCGAACAGGTCGGGGTCGATACGGTTCATGACGACGCGCAGCCAGTCCTCGCACGGCACCCCCCAATGATACGGCAAGAAGCGGCGTAGAAACGCGAGCCGCGCCTCACCCCAGGCTGCGATCTCGTCATAATCGTCGCACCCGGCGATGGTCGCGCACACGACCAGCAGCAGCACCTCCGGCAGCGGGTACATCACTTTGCAGGGCTGGCGCGGGTCCTTCAGCACCGCCAGGTGTTGCAAAAGGCTGCGCGTGCGGCGCTTCACGAATGCCGGGTCCATGGCTCCCTCCAAGACGAATCGCCGGAGCCTTACGAATCACATCGTCAGCCGCTTGGGAATCCTTCGTTGCCACGCCCTTTGAAGCCGCCGTTAACCTGACCTCGCTACCCTGCGTGCACGACGCGCGACGCTTGCGCGCGTGCGTGAAAAAGGTCACATTGCCCTGCCGGCGAACGATAACCATTCGCGCGCCGGTGTGGGTCGTCAGAACATCCGCACTCGATTGCCGATCGACCAGCCCGTCCGGCAGTGGCCGCGTTTGGCTGTTGCTTACCGTCTGCCCGCCTCTTCAGGGACCAACCCATGGCATTTGCGTGGCCGGGAACCGGCAACAAGGGCAGCGCTGTCTTTCAGCTCCTGCTCATCAAACCCTCCCACTACGATGACGACGGCTATGTGATTCAGTGGGCGCGCACGGATACGCCTTCGAATTCATTGGCCGTCCTCTACGGCCTCGCCAGCGACTGCGCCGACCGCCGCGTCCTCGGCGACGATGTCGAGATTCGCATTTCCGTCGCCGATGAAACCAACCACCGGATCAAGATCTCCAAGATCATCCGCGACTTCAGGCGCGCCGGCGCCGGCGGCCTGGTCGCCCTCGTCGGCGTGCAATCGAACCAGTATCCGCGCGCCCTGGATATCGCCCGCCCGCTGCGCCGGGCCGGCATCCCCGTCTGCATCGGCGGCTTCCATGCCGCTGGCAGCCTGGCCATGCTGCCGGAGCCGCCGCCGGAGATCCATGAAGCCTGGTCGCTCGGCATTTCGATCTTCGCCGGCGAGGCCGAGGCGCGGCTCGAAGCGCTGCTCCGCGACGCGCGCAGCGGCACGCTGAAGCCGCTCTACGACTACGGCGCCGACCTGCCGGACCTCGAGGGCGTACCGGCCCCGTTCCTGCCGCATGAGACGCTCCGCCGCAACATGGGCCGCACCAGCTTCGACGCCGGCCGCGGCTGTCCGTTCCAGTGCAGCTTCTGCACCATCATCAACGTCCAGGGCCGCAAGTCGCGCCATCGCTCGGCCGACGACGTCGAGGCGATCGTGCGCGCCAATCATGCCCAGGGCGTGACGAAATTTTTCATCACCGACGACAACTTCGCCCGCAACCGCAACTGGGAGCCGATCTTCGATCGCCTGATCGAACTGCGCGAGCAGGGCATCAGGCTCAGGCTGATGATTCAGGTCGACACGCTTTGCCACCGCATTCCTGGCTTCGTCGAGAAGGCCGGCCGCGCCGGCGTCAATCGCGTCTTCATCGGCCTGGAGAACATCAATCCCGACAACCTGGCGGCGGCCAAGAAGAAGCAGAACCGCATCACCGAATACCGGGCCATGCTGCAGGCCTGGAAGGCGATCGGGGCGCTCACCTACGCCGGCTACATCATCGGCTTCCCGCACGATACGCCGGCGCGCCTGAAGCGCGACGTCGACATCATCAAGCGCGAATTGCCGGTGGATCTGCTGGAGTTCTTCTACCTGACGCCGCTGCCGGGCTCGGAAGACCATCAGACCCTGCATCGCAATGGCGTCTGGATGGATCCCGATCTCAATAACTACGACACCGAGCACGTCACCACTCATCATCCGCTGATGTCGGCCGACGAATGGCGGCAGGCCTACCGCGAGGCCTGGCGGACCTACTACGATCTCGATCACGTCGAAACGTTGATGCGCCGCGCGCTCGCCTTCGGCAAGGGCGCCCGCAAGAT
>DATIXH010000163.1:0-29264 GCA_035518775.1 Candidatus Acidiferrum sp. | reverse complement strand
CAGGCGCGGCTGATCGAGCTGTCGGCGACGGCGATGCGCGCCAATGCCGAGGAATCGGACCGCGGCTTCGTGTTCCCGCGCAAGAATTTCGAGCTCCTGGCGAAGGAGGGCCTGCTGGGACTGATCGTGCCGAAGTCGCTGGGCGGGCGCGGCGAGAACCATGTCTGCGCCGCCATGGCGGTCGAGACCATCGCGCGCTATGGCTGCGCCAGCACGGCCATGTGCTACGTCATGCATCTCTCGGCGACCGCAGGACTTCTCCTCCATCATCACCGCAACCCGAAGGTCCAGGAGCTGTTGCGGCGCCTGGACAAGGAGGTCCTGGTCGGCACGCTCTCGATCTCGGATCCCGCCACCGGCTCGCATGTCTGGTTCCTCCTCTCCTCCAGCGCGGAGCGCGCGGGCGACGGCTACCGGCTCAGCAAGAAGGCCTCCTGGACGACCTCGGGCGGCTATGCCGACTGGTATCTCGCGCAGACCACGAGCCCCGATTTCGCCGGCAACTACGCGAACTTCTCGAACTGGCTGCTGCTCGCCGACGAGGTCAAGGCGCGCAAAGGCTCCTGGAACGGCGTCGGCCTGCGCGGCAACCAGTCGGGCCCGATGGAGATCGACGGGGTCGTCGTGCCGCCCGATCGCCTGATCGGGCCGGCGGGCGACGGCGCCGGCACCAACGACGAGGCGGCGGATCCCTATTTCCTGTTCGGCACGGCGGCCTGCTGGAACGGCGTGTCCATGGGCGCCATCGACATCGTGAAGCGCCACACCACACGCAAGACCCATGCCGATGTCGGCCTCAAGGTCGCCGACTATCCGGCGATCCAGGACTATGTCGGCAACGCGATCGCCGAGACCAACGCCTCGCGCGCGCTCACTTATCAGATCGCCCAGGCGATGGACCGGGTAACGAACAACAATGACTGGTCGATCCACGAAGACATCGCGGTGCGCCCGCGCACGACGCTGGTGCAGTGGAACTGGCAGGTCAAATACATCGCCGCCAAGAACGTCGTGGCGGTCACCAACGACATGATGAGCGCGGGCGGCGGCACGGCCTACAAGCCGGAGCTGGGGCTCGAGCGCTACTGGCGCGACGGCCGCGCCGGCTGGCTGATGGCGCCGACCAACGAGGTCCTGCGGCTCCTGATGGGCAAATCGGCGCTGCTGGGCTTCGAGGAACTGGATTTCTGGAACCAGCGCGCGAACCAACGCCTCCTGCGCAGTGAGCTCAAGAAGCTCAACGCGGAGGAGCGCAAGGCGCTCGGCGAGGAGCTGCTGCACGGCTAGGGCGCGGGGACCTGGTTACGGGCGGCGGATAGGCGCGCTCGTGAACAGCTGCCATCCAGGCGGAACTACCCGCACTCTTCCGCTTTCCGCCGGTAGCCTGACATACTGCGGACGTGTCGGGTCTTCTCGGTTTGGACCCAAAGCCGCCATCGATTGGCGCCCGCGGCTGCTGCGCGCGGTTCAGGAAGCCGTCGCCGGCTCGCCCTGCCGCCGGAAGGGCGCCGGGCAGCCGACCGGAAAGCGCTGGAGGTAGTCCTGTTGCTCGGAGGCCTCCGCCCAGAAACGGCCGGCCTCGCTGACGCGGGTCACCACCTTGCCGGGCCAATGACCGGATGCATCGACGGCGCGGATCGTCTCCTCGGCGACCACACGCTGCTCCTCGCTCGCATGGAAGATCTCCGAGCGGTAGCCGGTCCCGACGATGTCCGCGCCGAGGTCGGGTCGGTGGACCAGGAAGAAGTATTCGAGCAGCTCTCGGTAGGAGAGGCGGTCCGGATCGAAGGTGACCTCGACCGCCTCGGCATGACCGACGTTGTTCTTCCCGGTCGGGTTTTCGTTCTGCCCGCCGGTCCAACCCACGCGGGTGGAGATGACCCCGTCGCGGTCGCGAAGCAGCTGCTGCATGATCCAGAAGCAGCCCCCCGCGAGGATTGCGCGCTCGGCGTTTTCGCTCATCGCGTGCTCCTTCTTTGGAGTTCCGCCGACACTACTCGCTGAGGGCCCGCCGATCAATCGCCCGCCGCCAGGGCGGTCCAGAGCCGCTCCTGGCGTCGAGCACCCGCTGCGCCTCCTCAGCGAGGGCGCTCCAGTGCTCGGCATCCGCCCTCCCGGACTCGCTGGCGGTTCGCGCCGCCAGCGCGAGACGAGTCCAGCAGGTGCCTTAGCGCCGTGTCCCTGCGCGCGCGTCGAGTCTTGTCAATTCATGGTCGAGCTGCACGATGGATTCTCGGTAGGCGTCGATCGCGTCGGAGCAGTTCTCGACCGGCTCGACGGGAACCAGCAGCACGACTACGGCCGACAGGTTAGAGACGAATTGCTGCCCGGCGCTCGGCTTCTGCGCCATGCCCTCTGCCACTGCGTCCGTGAGGAACCGGCAGGCGGCCAGCTGCCGGTCCTCGGCATCATAGACCGGCTGCTCCATCCCTTTGCCGAGACCCTCCGCGGCCGTGGCCAGCCGGTCGGCTTCCGGCGTCAGCTCACCCTGCTCGGTCAGGAGCCACCGAACATTGGTTCCGCAGCCCGAGAGGAGGCCGCAGACAAGCAGTAGCGCCATGACGGCCGACGCTGCTCGCATCGGCCGGCTTTCGAATTTGCGGCCGGGGCGTTGCCGGACGGGCCTCCCGTCCTCGATCCCGGCGCCTTCTCGCGAAGCCTCGCGATCGTCTTGTCGAGATCGGCGACCTGGCACTCCGCTCTCCGAATGACCGCTAGAATCAGCGGTTCGCTCTTTCCGCATCTCAGCCGTCCCGCCTTCAGCAACCGGATCTGCTGCTGCAACCACGCCTGACGCCTCTGGTGGCCCTGGAGTAACGTTTCGTACCGCTCCATGCTCGGCCCTCCCTTGTGCCCGCAGCGAGGGATCAACTCCGCGTCAGATTGCAGTCCGATCACCGCCGCGCGGCGGTATCGCGCCTCGAGCGCTCCCTCACCCGTCCGCAGTCCTAGAGAGCCGGTGTATCGAGTGGACTTCGTGGCGGGAAAATTCGTGTTTCAATTGTTGCTGGGGCAACGCGAACCCGTATTCGCGGGTGCTCGCTCAGCGGAGAATCACGCGGGCCGATCGGCGGCGGCCGCAGCGATCAGGGTCGTCGCCCGCTCAGGAAGATGTAGCCGGCTCCTCTGACCGTCTTCAGCACCTGCGGCTCATCCGGATTGCTTTCGATCTTGCGCCGGATGCGCATGACGCGCAGGTCGATGCTGCGGTCGAAGGCCTCGGAGTCGCGGTTGTGGGCGAATTCCAGCAGCTGATCCCGGCTGAGCACGCGATCGGGATGCTGGGCGAAGGCCTTGAGCAGATCGAACTCCGTGCTGGTCAGGGGAATCTCCTCGCCGGCCGCCCCGAACAGCCGGTGGCCGGCCAGATCGAGGGTGCAGCACCCCATTCTCACGACCTCCCGTTCTTCCTCCGGAGCGGGTCGCGCGTCCCGCGGGTGCTCGCGCAGCCGCCGCAGCACGCTCTTCACCCGGGCGAGCACTTCGCGGGGATCGAAGGGCTTGGGCACGTAGTCGTCCGCCCCCATTTCCAGGCCGACGATGCGGTCGACGGTCTGGCCGGCCGCCGTCAGCATGATGATCCCCATGCCGTGGGACGCGCGCAGCTCGCGCGTAAGCGAGAGCCCATCCTCCTCCGGCAGGTTCAAGTCCATGAGCACGATATCGATGTGGTGCTGTCGCACGACCTTGCGCATGCTCTCGCCATCGCCCGCGACGAACACGTCGAAGCCGCAGAATTCGAAATATTCGCGCAGGGTGGACCGGAGCTCCGGCTCGTCGTCGACGACGAGAATGCTGCCCTTGTCGCTCGCCATGGCCTTCCCCCCGACCGGACCCTCGTCAGGACACCCGCTGCGCCCGGCCCGCCGCGGCGGGCGCCGGCCCTCGGCGCGCCAGCGCTTGGCCCAGCAGGCGCAGGACGTCGTCCGGCAGGAACGGCTTCTCCAGATACGGCACGTTCGTCTGATTCAGGAACGACTGGACCTCCATCGACAGCGTGTCGCCGGTGATGAACGCCAGCCGCTCGACCATATCGGGGCGATCGCGCTGCAGCGCCCGGTAGAGCCCGGGTCCATCGAGCACCGGCATCCGCATGTCGCTGAGGATGAGGTCATAGGGAGCCGACAGAGCGAGCTCCAGGCCTTGCCGGCCATCCAACGCCACATCCGCCTCGTGGCCATTGCTGCGGAGGATCTCGTTGAGGGTGTTGGCGATCTCGGCCTCGTCGTCGACGATCAGAACGCGAAGACCGGCCGGAGCGGCGCCGCGCGCCGCCTCGTCCGGGTCTCCGAGGTCGGCGACGCCCCGCGGCAACACGACCGTGAAGACGGCGCCGCCGCCGGGGTTGTCCGACACGGCGATACGGCCGCCATGGGCATGCACGATGCTCGCGCAGAACGACAGCCCGATGCCCGTCCCTTCGCCCACGGGCTTGGTCGTGAAGAACGGCTCGAAGACGCGCTTGCGGATGTCCTCCGGCACGCCCGGGCCGTTGTCCCGGACCGACAGCTCGACCTGCCGGTGATCGAAGCGGGTCGCGATCCGGATGCGCCCGGGCCTGCCGGCGCCGCTCAGGGCCTGTCGCGCATTCACGATCAGGTTCGTCAGCACCTGATGGATCTGGTCGGCATCGGCGTCGACCGCCGGCAGATCGCCGGCTAGGTCGAGCTCGACGCGGATGTTGGCCGACCGGAGCTGGTGGGCGAGCAGCTCCGCGGCCATCTCGACGATGCGGTTCATCGACACCGGCTTCGGGTCGGCGTGCCGTTGCCGCGCCATCGCCAGGAACGTTCGCACGATGCGCGCGCACCGCTCGGTCGCAGTCAGGATGCGCTCGGCGCGGGCGACGACGGCCGGATCGCCGGCCGTCTGCTGCAGCAGGACGAGCTGCCCGATCGCCACGGACAGCGGATTGTTCAGCTCGTGCGCGACGCCCGCGAGCAGCGAGCCGAACATCGCCATCTTCTCGCTCTGATAGAGCGCTTCGCGCTGGCGGACAACTTCCTCCTGGGCGACCTTGCGGTCGGTGATGTCGCCGAGCGAGCCGACGAGCCGGATCGGGCGGCCGTCGGCGTAGACGATGAGGCCGCGGATGATCAGCCAGCGCGGCGCGTCGGCGGGCCCGCGCATGCGGACCTCGAGCTCGAACCGCCGCTTCTGCCGCGCAAAGCTGCTCTTGAAGCGCTCCAGCAACGCCTCGAGGTCCTCCGGCAGGATTCGGTCGAACAAGCCGGAGATGGACTCGCCGAGGGCGCGGTCACCGACCCCGAGAATCTCGTGCAGGCGCGGCGAGAAATAGGCGCGATCGGCGGCGACGTCCCAGTCCCACAGGCCGACGTCGGCGCCGCGCGCCGCCAGCGCATAGCGCTCCTCGCTCGCGCGCAGCCGGACCTCGGCCGCCTTGAGCTCGGTCACGTCGTGCACCGTGCCGAGCAGGCGCACCGGCCGTCCGGCCTCGTCGCACACGGACTCCGCGCGCTCGTGCACGATGCGCACCTCGCCGTCCGGACGCAGGAGGCGATACTCCATGTCGATCGCCGTGTTGCACTCGCGGGCCATCCGGTCCGCCTCCGCGACCCGCTGCCGGTCGTCGGGATGGATGCGCTCCAGGTTCTCGTCATGGGGCCACGAGCCGCGGCCGGGATCGAGCCCGAAGATGCGCCAGCCCTCCTCCGACCAGGTGACCTGGTCGGTCTTGAAGTCGAGCTCCCAGCTGCCGACATGGGCGATGCGCTGCGCCTCCACCAGCTGGCTGTCGCGCTCGCGCAGCTGCGCGTCGGCGTTCGCGCGCTCGATGGCGGCCGAGATCAGGACCGCCGCCGTCTTCAGCAGATCTATTTCGACTTCGTCCCAGACCCGCTCGCGGCGGCAATCGTCGAACCCGAGCGAGCCCCAGTAGGCGCCGTTGACCAGGAGGGGCACCGACAGCATCGAGCGGGTGCCGGTCTCCTCGAACAGCATGCGAGCGGTACCGTGCGTCTGCCCGATCGTCACCTGGATCACTTCGCCGGCGCGACGGCGGCGGAACCACTCGGCGAACTGCGAGTCGCCGCCCGCGTCGAGCGGATCGTTCTGGTAGCGCGGATCGCCGGCGATGGGCGTGACGCCCGCGGCGACCCAGGAGAACCGGCAGCTCTGCGCCAGGCCGGCGCCGTCGGGCGCCGGATGGATCTCGAAGATGAAGGCCCGGCTGGCATCGGTCGCGGCGCCCAGGCGCGCCAGCAGCTCGGGGATCGCCAGCTTCCAGTCGGCGGTGCCGACGATGCGCGTGGCCGCGTAGGTGATCGCGTCGAGGACGGCATTGCGGCGGGCCAGCGTCGCCTCCGCCCGCTCGCGTTCGCGGATGCCCTCGCCCTGCAGCCGGTCCAGCATGGCGTTGAAGCCGCCGATCAGACTCCCGATCTCGCCGCCCGGGGGCCCCTCGGCCCGGAGATGGTCGTCGTTGCCGTGACGGACGCGCTCGGCCACCGTCGCCAGCGCGCGGATCGGCCGCGTGATCTGCCGCGCGATCACCAGGATCAGGGCGAGCGCCGCCAGCCACATCAGCACGGCCGCGCCCAGCTCCAGGAGCATCCGCCGATAGAGATTGTCGATCCGCTGCTGCAGCAGGGCGTCGAGCTCGGCCTCGGCCTGGCGCCACGCGGCGCCGGTCGTGGCCACGACCCGCAGCAGCATGGCGCGCAGCGCGAGCGCATTCGCATCGCTGGTTCGCTCGGTCACGATGTCGCGCAGGGTGCCGGAGAAGTCGAGCATGGCCTGCCGCGCCTGGTCGAACGAGGGCTCCAGAGCGCGCCGCAGCCCGCCGCCCGCATTGCCGCGATAGGCGGCGGCCGCGTCTGCCATGGTCGCATCGACGAGCGCCCGGAAGGCCCCGTCGGCGAGGAGGAACTTCACGCGCGCGCCCTCGTCCGGCGCCAGCGGCACCGCCGCAGCGGCATCGGCCAGATCGACCGATGCCGCCACCAGCTCGGGAAGGCGCAGCATGACGATCGACATCGTGTAGTAGCTGTCGAGATCGGGGTCGAGGATGAGGTTGGACTGCTCGCCGATCCGGGAGATGAGCTGTTTCGCGGCCGCCACGGTTTGCATATCGAGCGCGCGGTGCGCGGGGAGATCGCGGCTGTCGTGGGCGCTCAGCTGTCGCAGGAGGAGGGCGAGGCCGGCCGCCGGCGCATCCGTATTCAAGCTGCCGCCGTACTGCCGCTCGGCTGCCTCGACGGCGGCCGCCTGGTCCTGCAGCGCGGCCTGGCTGGCAGCCCCGCTTTCGAGCGGCGATGCCGCCGCGGCCAGGCGGTCTTGGATGACGGCCAGAAGGGCATCGCGCACGACCGCGACATAGGCGCTGCCGCGTTGCTCCTTCTCCGCGCGCTCGATCGCAATATTCTTTTCACGGACCAGGCCGTAGGCGAGGAACACGACCGAGACGAAGCTGAGCAGGTAGATCAGCAGCAGTCGGTGCGCCAGTCGCAGTCGGTGGAGCATCTGCCAGGCCTTCATCGCGGCATCGAGCTCGGCCCACAGGGCGCCGAGCGTCATGCCCGGCGTCGACACTAGCACCGGCGGTGTTTCCCCGTAACTTCACCGGCCGCCGAGAATTGTTTCAATCATTTCAGAACCAGGAGCGACCGTACGGCCATATGGCCTTCGCACCCGGCAACAATTGAAACATGAATTCCGGCGCCGCGAAGTCACCTCGATATGTTGGTCCTCCATGTGTGCGTCGCGGGGCCGGCGGCGACGGTCGGCTCGGACCTTACTGAGGGAGACTGACCATGACGATGACATCGGCCCAGGCACTGCGGCGACCCGGCGGGGTCTCACGGGTGGCCGGACTGATCCGCGGCGCAATCGAGACCGCGCTGCTGTGGTGCAGGCGTGGGCGTGATCGACGGGACCTGGCCAGCCTCAACGACCGGATGCTGCTCGACATGGGCGTGACGCGGGCAGACGTCGAGCGCGAATACCGCAAGCCGTTCTGGCGGGACTGACGGGGCACCGCGAGCGGCAGGATCGCGGGTCTGCCCGCCCGGCGCGCTTGTCCGGGCTCTTTCGCCTGGAGGGAAGACAGTGAATGGCTTTGCGAAATCTCTGCCGCGGTCGAGTGCCTCATCGCCGGACGGGTCTTGGTGGACGCCGCTGGCGAAGGCCGTCAGGCAGTGGACCGAGCGCAAAAGGCTGAAACGACTGAATCGCCGCGGCATCGGCGAGTTGATGGTCGCCGACGACCGCCTGCTCGCGGACGTCGGCCTGCGGCGTGGAGATGTCGAGTGCGCCGGCAGGCATGGCCGGCTGCCCGCGGGGACGACCGGGCATGACGCCGGCCGGTAATCGCCGCGAAGGGCCCTATTGGCGGGCGATCAGTCGATCGCTGAGGGCGCGGTCGGTCGCCAGGTCGATGCAGGTCCAGGCCATTGAGAGGGCGCCGTCCACGAGGGCCTTGTCGGCGTCGGACGTGACGCAGTGGGCCGCGAACTCCGGCTGGTGATTCACCGCGGGCAGAGAATTAATGCCGATCATTGGGTGGATCGAGGGCATGGCGATGGAGACGTTGCCCATGTCCGTGGAGGCCGTGGGTCGGGTTTCCCATTCGCCGAGATTGGGGAAGGGGCGGCCGAGAGCCTCGGAGTTGCGAAGATAGAAGTCCGCCATCGCGGCGTGGTGGTGCATCTCGGCATAGGGCTTGTCGCCGCCGACGAACTGCAGCGTTGAGCCGGTGGCGAGAGCGCCGGCCTCGAAGCAGCGGTGGACGCGCGGCCGCAATTCATCGAGCTGGGCCAGCGTCTCCGAGCGGATGATGAATTTGGCCGACGTGCGGGCGGGAACAACGTTCGGGGCCGCGCCGCCGTTGGTGACGATGCCGTGGATGCGGTCGGTCGAGCGGATGTGCTGTCGCAGCAGTCCGATCGCGGTCTGCGCGACCGTCAGCGCATCGGCGGCGTTGACTCCCACCTCGGGGAACGCGGAGGCGTGGGAGGCCTTGCCCGTGTAGTGGACCTCGAACATGGAGGCGGCGATGATCTTCGCGCGCAGCATGTCGAACGGGGCAGGATGCACCATCATGGCGGCGTGGATGCCGTCGAAGCCGCCGCGCTCGAGTTCCAGGATCTTGCCGCCGGCGTTGCCCACTTCCTCGGCGGGCGTGCCGATGACGGTGACGGTCAGGCCGACCTCGTCGGCCACCTTGGCCGCGGCCAGGGCTGCGCCGACCGCGGCGGCGGCGATGATGTTGTGGCCGCAGGCGTGGCCGATGCCGGGCAGGCAGTCATACTCGGCACAGATGGCGATGTTGAGAGGGCCGGACCCGGCGCGGGCGCGGAACGCCGTCGGCAGATCGCAGATGCCCTTCTCGACGGCGAAGCCGGCCTCGTCCAGCGCTTCGCACAGCCAGGCCGAGGCCTTCTCCTCCTCGAAGCCCAGTTCCGGGTGGGCGTGGATTCGATGGCTCAGCGCGATCACGCTGTCGCGGGCGGATTCGAAGCGTTCGCGGGCGCCAGATTTTGCATCCATGACGGATCCCCTCGCTGCTCCCGATTGCGGGCGCGATGTTAGCACGGGCCGCGGGAATATGTATGCCGGGTATGACGAGACCGGGCGGCCGGCGGCCCAACCACGCAGGTCGTTGTCGGCACCGATGCGACGACGTGTCACCTCGCCGGCGTTTCCTGCGTGGCCGATGAAGCGATCCGATCACATCGAGGGGAATCTCATAGGCGAGGGATGCCCGACGGACTGACGACCTGCCAGAGCGCCCATGGTCCGAAGGAGACGATGGACCGGCTGACGGCGGCGGTGACGAAGCGCGGCATGGCGGTGCTGGCGCGTATCGATCACGCGGCCGCGGCGGCGACGGTCGGGCTGGCGCTGCGGCCGACCGAGGTGCTGATCTTCGGCAATCCGCGGGCGGGCACGCCGCTCATGCAGGCCGTACAGACCAGCGGCATCGACCTGCCGCTCAAGGCGCTGGTCTGGCAGGACGCGGAGGGCAAGACCTGGCTCGGCTACAACGAGCCGGGATGGCTGGCCCGCCGCCACGGCGCCGAGGCCGGGGCCGAGCGGGTTCTCGACGCCATGACGGCGGCGCTGGAGGCGGTTGCGAAGGAAGCGACCAGCTGAGCCCTCGGCGCGGCGAAGAGGCATATCTCCGCAGGGGCGCCCGGGAGGTTGCCCAAGCCGAGAACCAACCGGATTGCATGCGGCGAATCAGGGTGCAACGGAGGGCGGCGACCTGCCGGTCGTCCCTACGCCGCGCGCATACTGCTTCGCGGGGGTGACAATTCGGGGCGCTGAGATAACATAAGAAGAACAGAGAGGGCCTACTGTGCCGGTCGACGGGCCGCACGGGGCGGCCGCTCCCGGTCAGCGCGCGAAGGATGCATATGAGTGACCCCATCAAGTTCATGCTCGACGGCCGGGAGGTGACGGCGGAGGCGGGCGAGACGATCTGGCAGGTGGCGAACCGGCTGGGGAACGAGATCCCGCATCTCTGCTGGCAGCCCTATCCCGGCTACCGCGCCGACGGCAACTGCCGGGCCTGCATGGTGGAGATCAAGGGCGAGCGCGTGCTGGCGGCCTCCTGCATCCGCAAGCCAGCGGCGGGCATGGATGTGACCACCGACAACGAGCGCGCCAAGACGGCGCGCAGGATGGTCATGGAGATGCTGGTCGCGGACCAGCCGAAGAAGGACGAGGCGCGCGATCCACAGTCGGAGTTCTGGCGCTGGGCCGACGCGATGAACGTGCAGACCAGCCGCCTGCCTTCGCGCGGGCCGGCGGGCACCAACGGCGTGCCGAAGCCGGACCTGTCGCACACGGCGATGGCGGTGAACCTCGACGCCTGCATCCAGTGCAATCTGTGCGTGCGCGCCTGCCGCGAGGTGCAGGCGAACGACGTCATCGGCATGGCCTATCGCGGGCACGGCGCCAAGATCGTGTTCGATTTCGACGATCCCATGGGCGAGAGCACCTGCGTGGCCTGCGGCGAATGCGTGCAGGCCTGCCCCACGGGCGCGCTGATGCCGGCGAACCTGCTGGACAAGGCGCAGAAGCGCACGGGCTATGCCGACCGGCAGGTGGAGTCGGTCTGCCCCTATTGCGGCGTCGGCTGCCAGATCACCTACAACATCCGGGACGACAAGCTGCTGTACGTCGACGGGCGCAACGGGCCGTCGAACCAGCAGCGTCTCTGCGTGAAGGGGCGGTTCGGCTTCGACTATGTGAGCCATCCGCACCGGCTGATGAAGCCGCTGATCCGCAAAGACGGCGTGCCCAAGAGCGCGGACGCCTATGTCGATCCAGCCAATCCCTGGACGCATTTTCGCGAGGCGACGTGGGACGAGGCGCTCGATTTCGCGGCGGCAGGCCTCAAGAAGATCCGCGACCGCGACGGGCCGAAGGCGCTGGCGGGGTTCGGTTCGGCCAAGGGCTCGAACGAGGAGGCCTATCTCTTCCAGAAGCTCGTACGCACGGGCTTCGGCTCCAACAACGTCGATCACTGCACGCGGCTCTGCCACGCCTCGTCGGTGGCGGCGCTGATGGAGTGCATCAACTCGGGCGCGGTGTCGGCGCCGTTCATGGCAGCGAAGGACGCCGAGGTCATCATCGTCATCGGCGCGCGGCCGACCGTGAACCATCCGGTGGCCGCCACCTTCATCAAGAACGCGGCCCGGCGCGGGGCCAAGCTGATCATCATGGACCCGCGGGGCTCGCAGCTCGCGCGCTTCGCCTCGCACGTGCTGCGCTTCAAGCCCGGCACCGACGTGCCCATGCTGAACGCGCTGCTGCACACGATCATCGCGGAGAAGCTCTACGACCAGCAATATGTCGACGGCTTCACCGAGGGCTTCGCAGAGCTGCAGGCCAAGGTGAAGGACTTCACGCCGGAGAAGATGGCGCCCATCTGCGGCATCGACGCCGCGACCTTGCGCGAGGTGGCGCGGCTCTACGCCAAGTCGCGGGCCTCCATCATCTTCTGGGGCATGGGCATCTCGCAACACGTGCACGGCACGGACAATGCGCGCTGCCTGATCTCGCTGGCGCTGATCACGGGACAGGTCGGTCGGCCGGGCACTGGGCTGCATCCGCTGCGCGGGCAGAACAACGTGCAGGGCGCCTCGGACGCGGGGCTCATTCCCATGGTCTATCCGGACTATCAGGGCGTCGAGGACGCCAAGATCCGCCAGCTGTTCGAGGAGTTCTGGGGCACGCCGCTCGATCCCAAGCGCGGCCTCACCGTCGTCGAGATCATGAACGCGGCCTATGACGGCAAGATCAAGGGCATGTACATCGAGGGCGAGAACCCCGCCATGTCCGATCCCGACGTGCATCATGCGCGCATGGGCATGGCGCGGCTGGAGCATCTGGTCGTGCAGGATTTATTCCTGACCGAGACGGCGTTCCATGCCGACGTGGTGCTGCCGGCCTCGGCCTTCCCGGAGAAGGACGGCACCTTCACCAATACCAACCGCCAGGTGCAGATGGGCCGCACCGCCCTGCCCCTGCCCGGCGACACCCGCCAGGACTGGTGGATCATCCAGGAGATCGCGCGGCGCATGGGGCTGAACTGGACCTACACGCACCCGCGCGACGTGTTCGCGGAGATGGCGAAGATCATGCCGTCGATGAAGAACATCAGCTGGGACCGGGTGATGCGCGAGAGCAGCGTGACCTATCCGGTCGACAGCCTCGACGGGCCGGGCAACGAGATCATCTTCGGCGCCGGCTTCCCGACCAAGAGCGGGCGCGGCAAGCTGGTGCCGACCGACATCTTGCCGCCCGACGAGCTGCCGGACGCGACCTATCCGCTGGTGCTCTCGACCGGCCGTCTGCTGGAGCACTGGCACACCGGCGCCATGACGCGGCGGGCGAGCACGCTCGACACGATCGAGCCGGAGGCGGTGGCGCACATGGCGCCGCAGGACATCGAGCGGCAGGGCTTCCGGCCGGGCCAGATGATCAGGGTGTCGACACGGCGCGGGACCGTCGACATCAAGCTGCGCAGCGACCGCGACGTGCCGCAGGGCATGGTGTTCATACCCTTCTGCTTCGCCGAGGCCGCGGCCAACCTGCTGACCAATGCGGCGCTCGATCCATTCGGGAAAATACCCGAGTTCAAGTTCTGCGCGGCGAAGGTGGAGACGAGTCCGCGGCACCAGGCGGCGGAGTAGATCCGGGTTGCCTCTTGCTAGCGTAGGGGCGACCGGCAGGTCGCCCGCCGGCCGCTGCTCTGCTCCTCCGACGAGTGCGCGGATGGACGGGCGACCCCGGATCGTGGTCCGGGGCAGGCTCTGCCGGTCGCCCCTACGACGTTTCCATGCAGTTGATCACGTTCGCGGCAGGCCCATATGCAGCTTGTGGAAGGAATGCCGTGATGAAGTGGATCCTCAACTATTCGCTGATCTGCATCGGCGCAATCGTCGGCGTGCTGGTGTTCGTGTGGGCGCTGAACGGGTTCGATCTGGCCGGGATCAGCACGGCCGGACTGATCGCGGTGATACTCGGCACGACCTTCACGGTGCTGATCGCGGTCGGGCTCATGGCGCTCGTGTTCTACAGCAACCGCAGCGGGCAGGACGAGCGCGCGCACCATCCGGAGGAGCGGTAGGCCTCGGCGGCGCTTTTCGAGGGGCACGGCGAAAAAACTGGCCGGCGGCGCCGTTCGGCTGGTACTGAGACCGCCATGATCCACCGCATCCGCGCTGCCGGCCTCGTCTTGCAGGAGGGCAAGATCCTGCTGGTCCGGCACCGCACGCCCGGGACCGAGCGCGACTGGTGGATTCCGCCAGGCGGCGGCCTGCAGGCGGACGACGCCGGCGTGCTCGACACCGCGCGGCGCGAGGTGTTCGAGGAGACCGGGCTCACCGCCAGCGTCAGCCGGGTTGCCTATGTCAACGAATGGCGGCAGGCCTCGACCGGCATCCATCACGTCGAGTTCTTCGTGCCGGTCGACAGCTTCACCGGCGAGCCGTCGCTGCAACATATTCGTCACGACGAGCCGGAGGCGCAGTTCATCCAGGAACTGGGCTGGCTGAGTCGCGAGCAGCTGGATGGGATCAAGCTCTATCCCGCTTGGCTGCGGACGCCCTGGTTCTGGGACGATGCTGCCCGCGGCTTCCCGACGATCCGCTACACCGGGGTCGAATCCGAATAGCGTCAGCCGGATTGCGGGAAGTTGCGCTGCCAGACTTTGGCGAGGCGCGGGTCCTTGTCGGCCGCGAAGGCGACCGACATCAGCTTCGGACAGTTGGCCTTGAACCAGTCGCGGCGCGGGCGCCAGTGGGTCATGACCTTGGCGTAGATGTCGAGGGCGGAGAAGCGCGTGCCGAGGAACCAAGGGCTGGGTGCGATGGCGGCCTCGACGATGCGCCAGCACTTGTCGCGATAGGCGTCGGTGGTGGCGCGCAGCTCCGTGCCGGCGGCCTCGCCGGAGACGAAGCGCTCGGGGAAATCGCCGACCGTGTACATCGGATAGACGTTGGCGACGATGAAGATCAGCCAGCGCAGGAACGCGTCGCGCGTGCCGTCGCCCGGCGCCGGCGCCAGCTCGGCAGCGGGCGCGCGGTCGGCGAGATGGAAGGCGATGGCCGCGCTTTCGGTCATGACCGTGCCGTTCGGCAGGAGCAGCGTGGGCACCTGGGCCAGAGGGTTCAGCGCGGTGAGGCGCTTGGAGTCGGTCGCCGGCTTCGTCGTGTCGATGTCCTCGACACGATAGGGCAGGCCCGACAGCTCCAGCAGGGCCTCGGCGATGGCGGAGCCCCAGCCGGGGGCGCCGATGAGGGTGTACATGTCAGCGGGCCTCCTCTTGTGCGGACGGAACGGAGAGCAGACGCTCGGCCTCGGCCAGATCCTCGGGACGGTTGGTGTTGAAGAAGGGATCGCGGCCGGCGACCGCGAACTCGACTGTGGCGAGGCGGTAGCGCGCCGTCCAGATGTCCACCTTGTGGATCTGCTCCGCAACCAGCGCATGGCGGAGATCGTCGCGCAGCCGCACCGGCCACAGGCCGACGACGGGATGGGACTGGCCGCCGCTGGCGGCGCAGGCCAGGTCGGCGCCGGCCTCCACGGCGGCGCGCAGGCGGGCGACGAGATCGGTGGGAAGGAAGGGCGCGTCGGTCGGGACGCTCGCGACCCAGGGGCAGTCCGGCGCGTGAGCGGCCGCCCAGTCGAGACCGGCGAGCACGCCCGCGAGCGGACCGGCAAAGTCCGCGACGCTGTCGGCGACGACCGGCAGGCCGTAGGGTGCGAAGCGCGCGGCGTCGCCGTTGGCGTTGAGGATCAGCTGCCGCACCTGCGGACGGACGCGGGCGACGATGCGCGCCAGGATGGTCTCGCCGCCGAGGGGGCGCAGGCACTTGTCGCCACCGCCCATGCGCCGCGACTGTCCGCCGGCGAGCAGGAGGCCGACGACTGGTGGGGTGCTTTTCGTCATGCGATGCTAGGAAGTAAGTCTTACGTCGCGCGGCGCCAAGTCGTGCCCTTGGGGCTATCTTCGAGGATCACGCCGGCGTCGAGCAGCTCCTTGCGGATGCGGTCGGCGGCGGCGAAGTCCTTGGCCTTGCGGGCGGCGGTGCGGGCGGCGATCTGCTGCTCGACCCAGGCCGCGCCGGCGCCGTCGCTCTTCGCCGCGCTCTCGCCCTTCAGCCAGCGGGCGGGATCGTCCTGCAGCAGGCCGAGCAACTGGCCGTCGGCGAGCAGCGCGGCCTTCCAGTGGGCCTTCTCGGCGTTCGCGGTTGCGCGGTTGAGGGCCGTCAGCGCCTCGTGCAGATGGGAGAGCGCCATCGGCGTGTTGAGGTCGTCCTCCAGGGCGGCTAACACGTCGAGCGGCGGCTCCTGCATCGGCTCAGGCGCGAGGTCGCGGACCTTGTCGAGGGCGATGTAGAAGCGGTCGAGCTGGTCCTTGGCCTCCTTGATCGCGTCGCGGGAGATGTCGAGGGGCTGGCGGTAGTGGGCCGAGAGCAGGGCCAGGCGGATGGCCTCGCCGCGATGGCCTTCCTGCAGCAGCTCATGCACCGTGAAGAAGTTGCCGAGCGATTTCGACATCTTCTCGGCGCCGATTTGCAGGAAGCCGTTATGCATCCAGACGCGCGCGAGGGGCGCGCCGTCATGAGCCGAGCGGCTCTGGGCGATCTCGTTCTCGTGGTGCGGGAAGATCAGGTCCTGGCCGCCGCCGTGGATGTCGAAGGTGAGGCCGAGCAGCTCCTTGGCCATGGCCGAGCACTCGATGTGCCAGCCGGGGCGGCCGCGGCCCCAGGGGCTGTCCCAGCCCGGCTGCTCCGGCGTGCTGGGCTTCCACAGCACGAAATCGGCCGGGTGCTTCTTGTAGGGCGCCACCTCGACGCGGGCGCCGGCGATCATGTCCTCGAGCGAGCGGCGCGAGAGCTGGCCGTACTCCGCCATGGCCGGGACGTGGAACAGCACGTGACCCTCGGCGGCGTAGGCGAAGCCCTTGGCGATCAGCGTCTCGATCAGCGCCACCATCTGCGGGATGGTCTCGGTGCAGCGCGGCTGGTGGGTGGGCGTGAGGGCGCCCAGCGCGGTCATGTCGTCCTGATAGGCCTTGGCCGTGCGCGCCGTCAGCGCGGCGATCGGCTCCTTGTTGTCGGCCGCCGCCTTGATGATCTTGTCGTCGACGTCGGTGATGTTGCGGACGTAGGTGACGTGGGCGGCACCGTAGACGTGGCGCAGCAGGCGGAACAGGGTATCGAAGACGACCACGGGGCGCGCGTTGCCGATATGGGCGAAGTCGTAGACCGTGGGGCCGCAGACATACATGCGCACGTTCTTGGGATCGAGCGGCGCGAACGGCTCCTTCTTGCGGGTCAGGGTGTTGTAGAGGTTGATCGGCACGGCCTATTTCTTCCCATTCGGCGACAACGCTGCAAGCGGCAAAATCGGCAGGCGCGAGGATCGCGCGGGCCGACGGAGCCGGGCTTGATCGGAGATCCAGAACTGTAAGGGCAGGCCTGGATTGCCGGGTCAAGCCCGGCAATGACAGTGGCGCAAAGTCGCGATGCTGGCCAACGGCGCTGACATATCAAAAGCCTAGCACGGACGGCATCATCAGGCTACTCCCGCCTGCGCGCACGCGCGGACACCTCACCCGCCGCGGAAGGCGTTGGTGATGGGGTAGCGGCGGTCGCGGCCGAAGGCGCGGCGGGTGATCTTCACGCCCGGCGGGGCCTGGCGGCGCTTGTATTCGGCGCGGTCGAGCATGCGCCAGACGCGCTCGACGGTCGGGCGGTCGTGGCCCTTGGCGACGATATCGTCGACGCTCATCTCGTTCTCGACCAGGCATTCGAGGATGGCGTCGAGGGTGGCGTAGCGCGGCAGATCGTCCTCGTCGCGCTGGTCGGGCTTCAGCTCGGCGGTCGGCGCCTTGGTGATCACGCGCTCCGGCATGACGCGGCCGGCGGGGCCGCGGGCGCCCTCCGGCAGCGCCTGATTGCGCCAGCGACAGAGCGCGAAGATGGTGGTCTTGTAGACGTCCTTCAAGACGGAGTAGCCGCCGCACATGTCGCCGTAGAGCGTGGCGTAGCCCACCGACATCTCGGACTTGTTGCCGGTGGAGAGCACCATGTGGCCGAACTTGTTCGAGAGCGCCATCAAGGTCATGCCGCGGGCGCGGCTCTGGATGTTCTGCTCGGCGACGCCGCTGTTGGAGCCGTTGAACTGCTCCCTCAGCATGTCGGCATAGGCGCGCATGGCCGGCTCGATCGAGATGCTGTCGAGGCGGATGCCGAGCAGGCGCGCGACCTCGGCCGCATCCTCCAGGCTGTCGCGGCTGGTGTAAGGCGACGGCATCATCACCGTGCACACGCGCTCCGGCCCGAGCGCGTCGACAGCGACGGCGGCGGAGATGGCGGAATCGATGCCGCCGGAGAGGCCGAGGATGACGCCGGGAAAGCGGTTCTTGTTCACGTAGTCGCGCAGGCCCAGGACCATCGCCTGGTAGATGCCCTCGAGGCCGTCCTCGGCCGCGGTCATCTCTCCCGAGGTGCAGCGCCAGTGCGCGCCCTGCCGCTGCCAGCGCGTCAGCGACACGGTCTCGCGGAAGGGTGCCAGCTGCACCTTCAGGCTGCCGTCGGGATCGAGCGCGAAGGAGGCGCCGTCGAACACCAGCTCGTCCTGGCCGCCGACCTGGTTGACGTAGATGAGGGGCAGGCCGGATTCGCCGACGCGCTTGCGGGCGAGCTCGATGCGGTGGACATGCTTCGCATGCTCATAGGGGCTGCCGTTGCCGAGCATGAGGATCTCGGAGCCGGTCTCGGCCAGGCATTCCGTGACCTCCGCGTTCCACATGTCCTCGCAGACCATGACGCCGAGACGCACGCCGCGGAAGCTGACCGGCCCCTGCGGCGGGCCGGGCACGAAGACGCGCTTCTCGTCGAACACGCCGTAGTTCGGCAGGTCGCACTTGTAGCGCGTGGTGACCTGACCCTCAGCCAGCAGCACGGCGGCGTTGTGCAGCTTGCCCTCATTGCGCCAGGGCGAGCCGATCAGGAGGGCGGGGCCGCCGTCGGCGGTCTCCGCCGCCAGCGCCTTCACGGCCGCCTCGCAGGCCTCCTGGAAGGCGGGCTTCAGCACGAGGTCCTCGGGCGGGTAGCCGCAGATGTTGAGCTCGCTGTAGATGACGAGGTCGGCGCCTTGCCGCTTGGCCTCGGCGCGGGCGCGCCGGACCTGCGCGGCATTGCCGTCGATATCGCCGACGGTGGGGTTGAGCTGCGCGAGCGCGATGGTGAGGGTGTCTGTCATGGCGAAGTGATACCCGACGCGGCCAGAAAAGCGGCCGCTCGCAATGACAATAAGGTCGGCGGCCGCGGCTAGCAATGCAGCCAGGGCATGCCTGCCCCGCCCGTGCCCGGCCCATGCCCGGAACCTCTTCAATTCGTTGGTTAATGCTCTGTCAACGTTTGCGCAATAGCCTGCATCGGATTGAAAGTGTTGACAGCCGGGCCGATGAAGCTGCCTCAGCGCAACCCGCTCTTGAGGTTCGACAACGCGCGCATCCGCAACAAGGTGCTGGCGGGGTTCGCGGCCGTCGTGCTGCCGCTGATCGCCCTCGCCGTGCTCACCTTCTTCGCCAGCGGCTCCGTGCAGCGCGACTTCGAGAAGCTCGGCCTGCGCGACCTGCCGCAATACGCCATGACCGACGAGGTCGAGCTCAGCACGCTGCACCTGCTGCGCTCGTTCAGCGAGCTCATCAGCCTGACGCTCGCCGACCGCTATGCCGGCGGGGCCGCCCCCGGGGCCGTCGCCAAGGCCCGCCTGGACGCCGCCCGCGCAAAGGACAATCTGGCCAAGGCGATCGACAGCCTGGCCGCCCTGCCGAACTCCAGCCAGGCGCGCGAGCATTCGATCGTGATCGAGATCCGCTCGTCCTCCGCAAACGTCATGCTGGAGATCGAATCGACGATCGAGATCCTGGACAGCGCGACGCCGAAGCAGATCTTCGACCGGGCGGCCCGCGTCCAGCTGAAGGCCGCGCGGCTCAATGGCTGGATCGACCAGCTGCATTCCATCAGCAGCGGCGCGCTGGCGAGCGCCAATACCACGCTCGGCGGCACGATCGACACGCTGCGCATCGTGGCGGTCGGCGGCTGCGTCCTCGGCCTGTTCATCGCGCTCGGCGGCGCGCTGCTCACCGCCAACCGCATCGCGCGGCCGATCCAGAGCCTGCGCAGCGCCGCCGAACGCCTCGGCGACGGCGATTTCGCGGCGCTGGACGGCGAGCGCAAGACCGCGGACGAGATCGGCGACCTCGTCGGCGCCTTCCAGGAGACGGCGCGGAAGCTCAGCGAGTCGCAGGACAAGCTGGCGCGCAACGAGCGCCTGTCGGCACTCGGCCAGGTGGCGGGCTCGGTGAGCCACGAGCTGCGCAATCCGCTCGGCACGATCCGCAACTCCATGGATATCGTCCGCAAGATAACGGCCGGCAAAGGCCTCGGCGTCGACCGCGCCCTCGAGCGCATCGACCGCAGCCTCGACCGCTGCAACACCATCGTCTCGGACATCCTTGAATTCTCGCGCGTGCAGGAGCTGAACCGCGAGGCGACCGACATCGACGCCTGGCTCAAGGACATGCTGGACGAACATGAGGTGCCGCCCGCCGTTGCGGTCCGGCGCGAGCTCGGCTCCGGCGCCGAGGTCCTGCTCGACCGCACGCGCTTCCGCCAGGTGCTCGTGAACCTGATCGACAACGCGGCGCAGGCGATGACGGACGCGGAGTGGACGCCCGGCGACGAGCGCGAGCGGACAATCACGGTCGGCACGGTGGCGGCCGGCCCGCACCTCCGCCTCTCGGTCGCGGACAACGGTCCGGGCATTGCCGCGGACAAGCTGACCAAGATCTTCGAGCCGCTGTTCACGACCAAGGTGAAGGGCGTCGGCCTCGGCCTGCCGACCGTGCGCAAGCTGGTCGAGCAGCATGGCGGAACGATCGACGTCGAAAGCACGGTCGGCGAAGGGACGATCTTCACCGTCTGGCTGCCCCGCCAGCATGCACAGGCGCAGCAGCCGCCGGCAGCCCCGATGGCGGCGACCGCATAACAATGCCATGATCGGGTCCCGCTGCGGCGGACCGCCCGCCGTCAGCGAGCGACAGCGAGGACCCGATGCCCGATGCCGATCTCACCAAGCGCATCCTGAAGGCCGTCGACGACGGCTTCGACGACGAGGTGGCCTTCACGGCCGAGCTCACGCGCGTGCCGTCGCTGCGCGGGCGGGAGGCGCCGGCGCAGGACCTGATGGCGCGGGCGATGCGCGATCGCGGGTTGACCGTCGACCGCTGGAAGATCGAGGTCGACGATATCAAGCGCCTGCCGGGATTCTCGCCGGTGGCGGTGTCGTATGACGACGCCTGGAACGTGGTCGGCGCGCACCGGCCGAAGCGGGCGACAGGCAAATCGCTGATCCTCAACGGCCATATCGACGTGGTGCCGACCGGGCCATTGGACATGTGGTCGTCGCCGCCGTTCGAGCCGCGCGTTTCCGGCGGCTGGATGTATGGCCGCGGCGCCGGCGACATGAAGGCCGGGCTCGCGGCCAACCTGGCGGCGCTCGATGCGCTCGGCCGACTCGGGCTCGAGCCGGCCGGCGACGTCTATGTGCAGTCTGTGGTCGAGGAGGAGTGCACGGGCAACGGCGCCCTCGCCTGCCTGCAGCGCGGCTATCGCGCCGACGCCGCCATCATTCCGGAGCCGTCCGGCGACCGGCTGGGGGCGGCGCAGGTCGGCGTCATGTGGTTCCAGGTGAAGGTGCGCGGGCGGCCGGCGCATGTGGCCTATGCCGGGCGTGGCGCCAACGCGATCGAGGCCTGCTTCCCCCTGGTGAAGGCGCTGCACGAGCTGGAGGAGCACTGGAACGCGGAGAAGCATCCGGCCTTTGCAGGACACGACCATCCCATCAACTTCGTGCTCAGCAAGATCGTCGGCGGCGACTGGACCTCGAGCGTGCCGTCCTGGTGCACCTTCGACATGCGCATCGGCCTCTATCCGGACATGGACCTGGCCGACGCGCGGCGGCAGGTGGAGCAGTGCGTGAGCGAGGCGGCGCGCAAGGACCCGTTCCTCGGCAACAGCCCGCCGGAGATCGTCTATCACGGCTTCCAGGCCGAGGGCTACGTGCTGCAGGAGGGCACGGCGGCCGAGGCGCTGCTGGCGCACTGTCACCAGGCGGTGTTCGGCAAGGCCCTGGAGAAGCGGGCGGGCACCGGCACGACGGATGCGCGGTTCTTCGGCCTCTATGCCGGCATTCCCGCCATGGTCTATGGCCCCATTTCCAACGACATCCACGCCTATGACGAGCGCGTCGATCTGGAATCGCTGCGGCGCGTGACGCAGACGATCGCGCTGTTCGTCGTGGACTGGTGCGGCGTGGCAGCGCCCTAGGGGACTCGTCCTTGGCATGTCGCTTACGAACGACGGTTGTCCGCGATGTGCCATGACGGCATTCGACTGAGGAGGTTCCGATCGATGGCCTATACGCTTGCGCAGCTCATCGCCGACATTCGTGCGGCGCTCAAGGACGATGCCGGCAGCGCGGGGAAGGAGAAGGTGCGCGGGTACGTGGCGCACGCACTGACCGACGAAGCCTTCCTCAAGACGCATTTGAAGGACCGCGCGTCTGGCGCCAACCCGCGCGAGGTCATCTACGAGGACCCAGAACTGGGCTTCTGCATCTGCGGTCACGTCTACGACGGCCCGGCGCATGGCGCGCCCCACGACCACGGATCGAGCTGGGCCATCTATGGGCAGGCCGCCGGCATCACCGAAATGACGGACTGGAGAATCTCGAAGCAGGGCGACTCGGGCGGGCCGACGCTGGTCGAACCCGTCAAGACCTATGTCATGAAACCCGGTGATGCCCGTCTCTACGATGTCGGCGACGTCCACTCGCCGAAGCGCGATACGCCGGTCAAGCTGATTCGCATCGAAGGGAAGAATCTCGATCACGTCCAGCGGTCGAATATCAAGGCCGCCTAGCCTCGGGCGCCGGGTGAGATGCTGAACGCCGCGCGTTCCTGCGCGTCGAGCTGATCGATGAGGCCGATCTCCCAGGCCAAATATTGGCGCGCCGCGTCCGCGTCTCCGTCGTGCCGGGCGTGCGTGAAGAACAGGAAATCCAAGCAATCTCCGTCGGCCGGATTGTCGGGTGTTGCCACGTCCGGGAGGCCGGCCGCACGCCAACCCTCGTGGCCGCCCGCGAGCAGCCGGATGTCGGAGAGGCCCGCCTCGGCGAGATCGAGCGCGGCGAGTGCAGCTATGCCGGCATCGTCGGCGACGAGGAGCACCGTCTTCGTCCGGTCGGCAACGGCCGCCGCGATGCGCGGCCGGATCGACCACACGGCCTGCGGTATGTGGCGCTCGCGATAGATCATGCTGGGGCGCAGGTCGACGATCTGCACCGCACCGTCCCTGATTGCCTCGACGACCTCTCGCGGAGTCATTGCCCTCGGAACCGGCGGCGTGAACACGGGCTCGGGTCGCTGCCACGCCAAAGTCGCAGCAGCGGCCGCCCCGCCCTCGAGCACGCAGGCCTCGTGGCCGAGCTGGCGCAGCCAGGCACCGACGACTGGTGCACGCACCTGCTCCTCGTCCAAGAGGACGAGCCGCGCGCCCCTGGCGCCCACCCATTGATCCGTCGCCTGGATGAGCTGACCGCCCGGCGCGTGCACGAAGCCCGCCACGCCCTTTGCCGCAAACTCCTCGGGAGTCCGCACGTCCAGCAGATAGGTCGTCCGCGACGGATCGGAGAGCCAACCCTGAACCTCGACGGGAGCGACGAACGCAACGCCGCGGGCATCGGCGAGCGCGCGAGCGCGTGCCCTAAGCTCGCCGAGTTCAGTCGCCCCGAATTCCTGACGATGCCGCCGGCTCGCGGCATGCTCCAGCGGAAGCCCGGCAAGGAACCAACCCTGAGTTCCATTCTCGAGCGCATAGACTGGATTTGCGATGCCGAAATCGATCAGGGTCTGGGCGCCGATAATTGAGCGCGTGCGGCCGGCGCAGTTGACGACGATCTTGCTTCTCGGATCAGGCGCAATGTCACGGATGCGCAGCACCAGTTCCCCGTTCGGACAGCAGATGCCATCCGGAATATTCATCTTTCGGTATTCGGCGAACGGGCGGGCGTCGACGATGACGACGTCCTCGCCCGCCTCGCGCATCGCCTGAAGGCCCTGCGCGCTCAAGTGGGGCGTCTGTCTCTCGTGCTCGACCAGTTCGCCGAACGTCTTGCTCGGGACGTTGACGCCGGCGTAGAGCGTGTAGCCCGCGCTTTTCCACGCGTGTACCCCGCCCTGCAGGATGTGCAGCTCGCGATAGCCCAGCGCCCGTGCGCGGGCGGCCGCCCTTGTAGCGACGCCGTCGTCCTCGTCATAGAGGACGAGTCGGATCGATGGGTTCGGCAGGAGTGCCGGAAGGCGGAGCTCAAACTGGCTGTACGGCAGGGAAACCGCGAAGAATGGATGGCCTTGCCCGTACTGACCGTGCTCGCGCACGTCAACCAGCGCAATCTCGCTCTGGTCTGAAAGCCATCTCTTCAGTGTGGGGGCGTCGACCAGGTCGGTCGCCCTACTTCCGGAACAGGAACTCGCGGCCGACCTTCACGCGGCGCTCGCCGTCATATTCGATGATATCGGCGGTGGCGTAGGTCTCTGTCCAGCGCTGCGGCAGGAAGGAGCCGGTGCCGATGATGTCGATCGGCGCCTCGGCCTCGGCCATCATCTTGCATTTCGCCGGCTCGAAGCCGGACGACGCGACGATCCTCACCTTGGGGAAGCCCGCGTTGTTGAGCGCATCGCGCAGATGGTGGATCGAGGCGGCGGAGACGCCGGCGCCGACGAGGTGCCGGAGCTCGGTCTCGTTGCGGTAGCCGCGGATGGCCTGCGGGCAATGGCGCTCGAGCACGGCGTAGGAGGTGGGCGGGTCCAGGCCCTCGACATAGCGGCTGCCCGGCGTATCCACGCGCACCGCGAGGCCGCCGTCGGCGGCGAGGTCGGGGAAGCGTTGGGCGCAGGCGATGGAGTCCGTGATCTCGCGGCCGAAATAGTCGACCAGCACGGTGAGGCCGTCGTTCGGATAGGTCTCGCGCATCATCTCGGCGGCGCGCACGGTCGAGCCGGCATAGCCGATGAGCGCATGCGGCATCGTGCCCATGCCGTCGGAGCGGCCGAAATAGCGGGCCGTGGCGGCGGTGGCGTTGCCGATGAAGCCCTTGGCGTTCGACTTGCGCTTGGCCCGCTCGGAGCCGACCGACGCGGCGTAGGCCATCAGTTCCGCCATCTCCGTGCCGGCGCAGTGGCGCGCATCCATGGCGAGGAAGGCGACGTGCGGCAGGTCCGTGCACATGGTGTAGGCGTTGAAGGCGGCGACGCAGGCGGGGCCTAGCTTCATCAGGAATATCGTCTCGGTATCCGCCAGATGCACGAACGAGCCAGTAATGTAGAGCAGCGGCTCACCGGCGCCGACCCACTTGCCCTCGCGATACCGCACGTCGATGTCGAAGCTCGTGCCGCGCGCCTTCGCCACCTGCTGCAGCCACTCGATGCAGAGGCGCGGCGCCGAGACCACGGGCCGCCGCATGAACACGGCATAGGTGACGCGCTTGTCCCCGAACTTCTGCACCGTCGCCTTGGTGCGCAGGAAGTAGTGGTCGGTCCAGGCGGGGAGCTCGTTCAGGTCGGGATGCATGCCCGCGCCGTTGGACCGGGCAACGGATTGCTTGTCGTTCATGATGGATTCGCTTTGCCTCTCGGCTCAAACAATCGAGGGTGCCGCATGACGGGAGCCGTCTGGCGCAGCAGCATACGCCCCCGCGCCACCGGCGCAAGGGTGAGGGGGACGCAGCGAGCCATGCGAAACGGGGAACCCTCTCATGCATGCGCGCCGGCGCGCCACATCGTGCTTTGACCGCGGCCGATCCTTCGCGCTATGAGCAGCGCGCCGCCGCTCGCCCCCACCACGATGTGACAGTCCCATGGCCGAGAGCGTTCAGCCCGCGCGCCTGCCCCGCGCTCCGTCCTTCGTGGAGTTCGTGGCGCTCGTGAGCTTCACGATGGGACTGATGTCGCTGTCGATCGACAATGTGCTGCCGGCGTTCGGCGCGATCCAGGCGTCGCTCGGCGTCGCCGATGCCAACGCTATGCAGCTGCTCATCTTCGCCTACATGATCGCCTTCGCGCTCATGCAGATCGTCTACGGGCCTTTGTCAGACGTCATCGGACGACGGCCGGCGATGATGATCGGGCTGGCCGTCTATTGCGTCGGCACCGTCGTTGCCATCTTCGCGCCGAGCTTCGGCGTTCTGCTCGCCGGGCGCGCCATCCAGGGCATGGGCGGGGCGGCGATCCGCGTGCTGGTCGTGGCGATCGTGCGCGACCGCTACAGCGGGCGCGAGATGGCGCGGGTCATGTCGCTGATCATCATGGTGTTCATCGTCGTGCCGGTGTTCGCGCCGGCGATCGGCAGCCTGTTCCTCTGGCTCGGCGGCTGGCGCCTCATCTTCGTCAGCATGCTGGCGTTGGCGGCGATCGTGATGACCGGCTTCGCCCTGCGCATGCCGGAGACGTTGCATCCTGAATACCGCTTTCCCTTCTCGTTTCGGCGCATCCTGGACGGCGCGCTGCAGACCGTGACGACGCGCGCGTCGGTCGGCTATGCCAGCGCCATGGGGCTCACCATGGGCGTGCTGTTCGGCTATCTCATGTCGAGCCAGCAGATCTTCCAGACCGAGGTCTACGGGCTCGGGCCGCTGTTCCCGCTCGCCTTCGGCACGATCGCGGCGGTGCTGGGGGTCGCGTCTTTCGTCAATTCCCGGCTGGTGCGTCGGCTGGGCATGCGCCGGCTGTCGCACTTCGGGCTCTGCGCCTTCATCCTGACGGCGTCCCTGTTGCTGTGCGCAGCGCTCCTGTTCAAGGGCAAGCCGCCGCTGACGCTGTTCGGGCCGCTGCTGGCGGCAAGCCTCTTCGTCATGAGCCTGATGATGGTGAACTTCAATACCATGGCGATGGAGCCGCTGGGCGCCATCGCCGGCACGGCCTCCTCCATCATCGGACTCTATACGACCCTGGCGGGCGCGCTGCTCGGGTTGCTCGTCGGGCAGGCGTTCGACGGCACGGTGATCCCGCTCGGCGCGAGCTTTCTGGCGCTCGGCATCATCGGCCTGATGGTGGTGCTGTGGACCGAGCGCGGCCGATTGTTCCGGCCACACAGTCCCGATCCGGCGGAGTGAGCGCACGAAAAGGGCGGCCACATGGGCCGCCCCTACAGAACGATCGATGTGCTGGTCTACGCCGTCGCGGCGATGCGCTTGCCATTGCCGGCGACGCGGTAGGCCTTCAGGCTTTCGGCCAGCAGGAAGGCGAGCTCGAGGGACTGGCTGGCGTTGAGGCGCGGGTCGCAGTGGGTGTGGTAGCGGTCGCGCAGCTGGTCGTCGGTGATGGCCTGGGCGCCGCCGATGCACTCCGTGACGTTCTGTCCCGTCATCTCGAAATGCACGCCGCCGGCGTAAGTGCCCTCGGCCTGGTGCACGGCGAAGAACGATTTCACCTCGCTGAGGATGCGGTCGAACGGCCGGGTCTTGAAGCCGGAGGACGATTTCACGGTGTTGCCGTGCATGGGATCGCAGGACCAGATGACCTTGGCGCCATGGCGCTTCACGGCGCGGATCAGGCCCGGCAACTTCGCCTCCACCTTGTCGTAGCCCATGCGGGCGATCAGCGTGAGCCGGCCGGGGACGTTCTGCGGGTTGAGGATGTCGATCAGGCGGCACAGCTCGTCGGGATCGAGGCTCGGGCCGCATTTGAGGCCGAGCGGATTCTCGACGCCGCGCAGGAACTCGATATGGGCGCCGTCGGGCTGGCGGGTGCGGTCGCCGATCCACAGGAGATGCGCCGAGCAGTCATACCAGCGGCCGGTCAAGCTATCGACGCGGGTCAGCGCCTGCTCGTACGGTAGCAGCAGCGCCTCGTGGCTGGTGTAGAACTCGGTCTCCCGCAGCTGCGACGTGGTCGCGCTGGTGATGCCGCAGGCGGCCATGAATTCGAGCGTCTCCGACAGGCGGTCGGCCATCTCGGAGTAGCGATGCCCTTGCGCGCTCTCCGCCACGAAATCCATGTTCCAGCGGTGCACCTTGTGCAGGTCGGCGAAGCCGCCCTGGGCGAAGGCGCGCAGCAGGTTGAGCGTGGCGGCCGACTGGTTGTAGCTCTGCGCCAGCCGCTCGGGATCGGGGACGCGGGCCTCGGCCGTGAAGTCGATGCCGTTGACGATGTCGCCGCGGTAGCTCGGCAGCTCGACCTCGCCGATCTTCTCGGTCGGGGCCGAGCGCGGCTTGGCGAACTGGCCGGCCATGCGGCCGACCTTCACCACCGGGCAGGCGGCGCCGAAGGTGAGCACGACAGCCATCTGCAGCAGGACCTTGAAGGTATCGCGGATGTTGTTGGCATTGAACTCGGCGAAGCTTTCCGCGCAGTCGCCGCCCTGCAGCAGGAAAGCCTTGCCCTCGGCCACGGTGGCGAGGGACGCCATGAGGTTGCGGGCCTCGCCGGCGAACACGAGCGGCGGATAGCCGCGGAGCTTCTTCTCCACGGCTTCGAGCTTGGCCGGATCGGGGTATTCCGGCACTTGGCTGATCGGCTTGGTCCGCCAGCCGTCCGGCGCCCATTTGGCGGTCATATCAGGCTCTCCGTCGCATATTTGTACGCAAGAGTGGCGGCATATACGCGGAAAGTCACGGGTTTTCAACCGACGGGCGCTCCGTTAACCATGGGCGCGATTTCGGGGAAGGGCCCGTATGGACTTGATTATCTTCGACTGCGACGGCGTGCTCGTGGACAGCGAGATCGTCTCGTTCGAGGCCGAGGCCGAGGTGTTCGGCGAGATCGGCATCCCGCTCACCGCCCAGGACCTGCTGGGGCGCTTCCTCGGGATGAGCAGCGCCTCCATGTTCGCCGTCATCGAGCACGAGCGCGGCATCACGCTGCCGCCGGATTTCGCCGAACGGGCGGCGCGGCGAACGTTGGAGGCATTCGATCGGCGGTTGAAGCCTATTCCCGGCATCGCGGAGCTGCTGGCCGGTCTGCCGGATCGGAAATGCGTGGCTTCCAGCAGCGAGCCGGCACGCATCCGCCACTCGCTGACGCTTGCCGGCATTCTCCATCATTTCGAGCCGCACATCTTCAGCGCCACCCAGGTGAAGCACGGCAAGCCGGCGCCCGACCTGTTCCTGTTCGCGGCGGAAAGCATGGGTGCCTCGCCTATGCGCTGCCTAGTCATCGAGGACAGTGTGGCCGGCATCACGGCCGCGCGCGCCGCCGGCATGACCGTGCTCGGCTTCACCGGCGGCAGCCACTGCCTCGATGGGCACGGGGAGAAGCTGCGGGCGGCGGGCGCGCGCGACGTGTTCGGGAGCTGCCGGGACTTGGCCCGCGCACTCGGCCGTTAACCAAGCGGCAAGGTCGGCGCCGCTAGGATTCGCTCCGCGCAGCCGGAGATCCGAATGGACGCCACGGAAGACGACGCGGTCGCCGACACGCCCGAGGCAATCGCCGCGCGCGAATTGCTGCCGGGCGAGCGGCTGCAGTGGGCCGCGCGGCCGCGGCCCTGGGCGGTGGTACGGCAGACGCTGACGGCGCTGCCCATCGGGCTCTTGCTGATGGCGGTCGGCGCGTTCGCGGTCGATGTGGTACCGCGCGCCCTGCTGGTGCCCAGCGACGTCCTGGCATTGCTGCCCATCCGGGGCGTCGGAGCGTTCATCGCGCTCCTCGGACTCGC
>DATIXH010000162.1:0-24428 GCA_035518775.1 Candidatus Acidiferrum sp. | reverse complement strand
TCGGCGACCGCCAGCGTCACGCCGCCTGTCGCCGCCAGGTCCGCCGAAATCGTCACGCGCCCGCCCGCCGGCGTGAACTTGAGGGCGTTGGACAGGAGGTTGAAGAGGATCTGCTTGACCTTGCGGTAGTCGCCGCGCAGGAGCGGCAGCGCTGGCGCGATCCGCGGTTCTATGGCGACTGCCGCTTGCGCGGCGCGTTCGCCCATCATGTGCACGGTGGCCTCGACGATCTCCGCGATGTCGCATTCGTCTTCCACGAGCTCGAACTTTCCCGCCTCGATCTTCGACAAATCCAGCAGTTCGTTGATCAGGTTGAGGAGATGCGCGCCGGCATCGTGGATGTCGACGATGTAGCCGCGATACTGCGCGGCGCCCAGCGGCCCGAACGTCTCCGCCTTCATCATCTCGGAGAATCCGAGGATCGCGTTGAGCGGCGTGCGCAGCTCGTGGCTGATGTTGGCGAGGAACTGCGACTTGGCGGCGTTGGCGGCCTCGGCGCGCTCGCGGTGGGCGGCGTTCTCCTTGGCGAGGCGCGTCATCTCGGTCGTCAGCTGCTTCATCTGGCCGCGCGATTCGCCGAGGTCCTCGATCGTGCGCTCCAGCCGCTGCTCGCGGTCGCGCAGCAGAAGCTCCTGGTTCTTCAGGCGCGACACGTCGGTCCACACGCCGACGGTGCCGCCGTCCTGCGTACGGTGCTCGCGGATCAGGAGCCAGCGGCCGTCGCCGAGCTGTTGTAGTACGCTGGCCACGGGATTGCGGTGCTGGGCCATGCGTTCGGCCACCCAGGTCTCGATCCGGCCCATGGCCTCGACATACTGGCCGCGCTTGGCGCCTTCGCGGATGATCTCCTCGAATTGTGCACCGGTTGTCAGCAGGTCGCCGCTGATGGCGTAGAGCTCGCGGTACTTGCGATTGCACAGCACCAGCCGGTCGCTGCCGTCGAACAGCGCGAAGCCCTCGTTCAGGCTGTCGATCGCGTCACGCAGGCAGGCTTCGGCGGCGCGCGCGCGGCCCTCGGCGGCGCGCAGCTCGCCCTCGGCCAGCCGGGTGCGGGCCTCGATGCGGCGGCGCTCGTTGATGACCGCGACAGTCAGCAGCACCGCCAGGGCCAGCGCGTTCGGCAGGAGCACGGCGGCCACGGTGTTGGCGTAGGGCAGCATCAGCAGGCCGAGCGCGGCGCTGCCGATCACGACGGCCGCGGGCCATCCGGCCTTGCGGAGCAGTCTGCGCGGTCCGGTCGACGAGGGCTCGGCCATGGCTGGCGGCTTCTTTCCGTTGGGCGTCCGACAGCCGGGTCGCCCGTGTATCCCACAATGCGGCGGGTGCGTTAACCTTTGGTAATGCCGCGGCTTCGCGCCGTGTTTGAGGCGCATTACCGCAGAATTCGCCGAAAATTGCCGCGATCGGCAGACTAGAACGTGATGGCGGTGCCGAGTCCGACCTCGAGCGCCTTATAGTCGCGGAAGGCGGGGCGCGCGTTGTAGTCGCCGTAGCCGAGGAGACCGTCGAGGCTGATGCCGGGCGCCAGGGTGAATGAGCCCGTGAGCGCCACGACGTCGTAGTCGTCGTGGCGGTGATCGGCGGCCTCGTAGGCGCCGCGGGTCCAGCCGAGGCCGATGGAATAGCGGCTCCAGTCGTAGGTGACGCCGAGGCCGTAGACCTGGTCGTCCAGATCCTCGAAGTCGGCGATGTTGTCGCGCCGCGAAAAGGCGCCGCCGACGGTGAAGCCGCCATAGCCGACGCGCAGGTAGGCGTTGTATTCGCGGCGGTCGTTGGCCTCGAAGGCGCTCGCCGTCTCGCGGTCGAACGCCTCGGAGAAGCCGCCGCCGGCGGCGATGGCGATGCCGTTGAAGTCGTGCTGATAGGTGGCGGCGACCGACAGGTTCTCGGACAGCTGGCCGGCGTCGTTGTCGAAGCGGGTGCCGATATGATCGACGAAGTTGCGCGTGTCTTCGGTGTTGTCGGGCGTGAAGGAGGCGGCGAACTGGAAGCCGCCGAAGGCTGGACTGAAGTAGACGACCTTGGTCGACTTGTCGTCGATGCCGTAGCAGGTGCCGTTGGTGCCGGAATAGCCGAAGGCGCCGGCATTGGAGAAGCTGAACAGCGGGCTGTCGGCGCCGAAGATCGAGGAGGCGCTCGGCACGGTGTAGCAGAACTGGGCCAGCGCCTCGAACGTGTCGCCGAAGCGCAGCTCGCCGAAGCCGCCGCTGAAATAGGCGAAGACGGCGTCGATCTGGTCGGCCGAGGTCTGGCCTTCGAGCTCGACGCGAGCCCCGACCGTGAGACCGTTGGCCAGCGTCGTCTCGCCGAGGAAATACACCTCCACGTCCTGCTTGAACACGTAGTCGCGCTCGCGATCGTCAAAGCCGAAGACGTTGCTGTGCTCGTTGAGAACGGCGCCGGCCGCGGCCAGATAGCGCCCGCCGATCTGCAACTTGATGCCGTCGTCCGCGCCGGCCCCGGCGGCCGACAGGCCGACGGCCGCCAATGCGGACGTCCCGAGCAGCCATCTCTTCATGGTGCCCCCTCACCTCGCCGGCCGCGGCTGCGCTGGGCCGATGCCCGCACCCGCCGCCCCCTGCCGGTCTCCGCAACCTTCTTACGCCCGCCCCGCGCCGGTCAAGGGCCGAGCGCCGGTCGGTGAGGCAAACGCCTGTAGTTTCAAAATGATCCTAGGGCACGCCGCCGCATCAGCGCGGAGAAGAAACAGCAAGACACTCCTCGCATCCCGCCATGCGGAGCGAGTCTGTGGGCGCGGCGCGGAGGCGCGGAGCAGGTCAGGCCATCGCGGCCAGGCGCTCCGGTGCGGGCAGCACGATGCCCCACATCTTCTCGAGGTTGTAGAAGCGGCGCACCTCCGGCCGGAACAGATGCACGACGACGTCGCCGCCGTCGATCAGCACCCAATCGCCGACGCGCGCGCCTTCGATGCCGACGTCGGTGACGCCCTCGCTCTTCAGCTTGGCCTGCAGATGCTCGGCCATGGCGTGGAGCTGGCGCTGGGACCGCCCGGAGGCGATCACCATGAAGTCGGCCATGCTGGATTTTCCGTGGAGGTCGATGACGACGATGTCTTCGGCTTTATCGTCGTCGAGCGACTTCTCGACCATGGCGAGAAGCCGTTGGGAGAGATCAAGGGATGAGGTCCCCTGGGCCTGTTTGCGACGCGGAATTGTGGTCACCCTTCGGTCGTTGCAGCGCTTCCGGTCACTAACGTTTGGAACCCGGGGCGCGTTCCGACCGGGGAGAGCGGCGCCGGGCGCGGATGGCCGTAGCCGACAGCGGATTGAGCGGCCCGGCCAGGAAGACCCAGGCGGGCGGCCGCCGCCGGCGCAATGCCCCGCTTGCCGATTCTGGCACCCGATTCCTTGAGAATCGGTGAGCGGCGGGGCCGGCCAACGCCCTTAGACAATAGGAAGGCCGGTCGAAAACCGCAACGGCAACGGTGTTAAAGATCTGTTGCCAGTCCTTCCAATGGTGGATCTGGGCCAGATTGTCGGCCCCCATCAGCCAGATGAAGCGGTCGCGGGGGAAGCGGCGGGCCAGCCGCCGCAGCGTCTCGGCCGTATAGGTCGTCCCGAGCTCCGCCTCGATCCCGGTGACACGGATGCGCGGATGGCGGACGACCGCCCGTGCCCCGGCCAGCCGCTCGGCAAAGGGCGCCATGCCCGCCACCGGCTTCAGCGGGTTCTGCGGCGACACCAGCCACCAGACCTCGTCGAGCGCGAGGCGCTTCAGCGCCATCTCGCTGATATGCCGATGCCCGGCATGGGCCGGATTGAACGACCCGCCGAGCAGGCCGATGACGCGCGGGCGCGCGGGCGGCCGCAGGCCGAGCCCGGGAGGGCGCGGCGGCAACTTGCAACGCAGAAGACTACTCAAGCGGCCAGCCGATTCGGCAGCCGACGTCGCGGCCCGCCGACGCCGAAAGCCCGTCGTAGGGGCGATCGGCAGGTCGCGCGCGGAGCGCACCGGCCGGATTGGTGCCGGGCATGACAGACGGGCGACCTGCCGGTCACCCCTACGGCGCGCCTTACCAACCAACGAAGGCGCGCTGCCGGGACGTGGCGTGAAATCTTCGTTCCGCCGATGCCTGTTGTCATGCGGCAGAAACACTGCCGCCGCGCTCCGGGACCGTCAATCCCGCGCCGATTTCCGATTCCGGGCTTCCTGCGACTCGCCTATGATGCGGCCGTCGCGGGGGCCGGGCCGAGGGGGAATCCATGAAACTGCGCAGGCTGCTGCTCGCCGTGCTGCTGGCGGTCGCTGCGGCGGCGCCACTCCATGCCGAGACCAACGTCCTCTTCATCTTCGATTCGTCGGGCTCGATGAAGAAGAAGGTCGACAACGGCGAGCAGCGCATGACCGTCGCCAAGCGCGCCATGGAGCAGGCGCTGCAGGACATGCCGGCGGGCGTGCGCGTCGGCCTTTTGCTCTACGGTCACCGCAGGGCCAAGGACTGCAGCGATATCGAGCTGACGTCGCCGATCGGTGCCGACGATCCCTCCGCCATCGCCCGCATCGTCGAGGGGCTGAAGCCTAAGGGCGAAACGCCGATCGCCGCCGCGCTCGAGCAGGCGATCCGCAGCTTCGCCGCCCTCAAGGGCCAGTCCAACCGCGTCGTCATCGTCACCGACGGCATCGAGGAGTGCGGCGGCGACGTCTGCGCCGCGGCGCAGGCGGTGGCCGATGCGGGGCTCGACCTCAAGGTCGACGTGGTGGGCTTCACGCTCACGGAAAAGCAGGCGCAGACCATCCGCTGCATCCCCGAGAAGACCGGCGGCAAGTACTACGAGGCGAGCAATGCGAAGGGGCTGACGGCGGCGTTCAGCGAAGTCACCCAGCAGGTGCAGACCGCCGTGGCGCAGCCGAAGGACGGCAGCCTGATCGCCGCCGCCAACGGCGGCGTGCTGGTGGCTGCGCCCAACGACGAGTGGAGCAAGCTCAACGACGGCAAGGACGAGCGCGCGACCACCTACGACGGCGAAGGAATCTGGTCCTTCAAGGACGGCAAGCCCGCGACCTTCGATTCGTTCGAGGTGCTGATCCCCGCCGCCGACCAGTACAACCTCAGGGAGTTCGAGCTGCTCGCCGGCGACGACGGTCCGCTCGGCCAGTTCCGATCGCTCGGGGTGTTCGCGACCCAGAACATCAAGATGATGCAGGCGCCGTTCCAGCGCTTCGCCTTCGCGCCGGTCACCGCCCGCTATCTCAAGGTGGTGCTGCGCACCGATTGGGGCGGCGGCTACATCGCCGCCTACGAATTCCGCCTGCTCGGCAAGCTCGACGAGTCGGCGGCAGCCGCCGCACCGCCAACGGCGGCGAGCGGCATCGACCTGCTCGCGCCCGCCAACGGCGGCACGCTGCTGGCGGCTCCCAACGACGACTGGGCGAAGCTCAACGACGGCAAGCCCGACCGCGCGGTGCCCTATGCAGGCGAGGGCGTCTGGGGCTTCAAGAACGGCAAGCCCGCCACCTTCGACCGCTTCGAGATCCTGATCCCCGGCACCGAGCAGTACAACGTGCGCCAGTTCGAGCTGTTCGCGGGCGACGACGGTCCGACCGGACAGTTCCGCTCGCTCGGCGTCTTCAACACGCAGAACGTGAAGTTCATGCAGGCGCCCTACCAGGCCTTCACCTTCCCGCCGACGACGGCGAAGTACGTCAAGGTCGCGCTGCAGACCGATTGGGGCGGCGGCTACATCGCCGCCTACGATATCCGCCTGTTCGGCACGATCGACGAGGCCGCGGCGGCCGCGACCGCGGCGGCCGGACCTACCGGCATCGACCTCCTGTCGCCCGCCAACGGCGGGACGCTCGTGGCGGCGCCCAATGACGAATGGGCGAAGCTCAACGACGGCAAGGACGACCGCGCTGTCACCTATACCGGCGAGGGCGTCTGGAGCTTCAAGGACGGCAAGCCCGCGACCTTCGACCGCTTCGAGATGCTTATCCCGGCCGCCGACCAGTACAACGTGCACCAGTTCGAGTTGCTCGCCGGCGACGACGGCCCGACGGGCCAGTTCCGCTCGATCGGCGTGTTCAACACCCAGAACACGAAGCTGATGCAGTCGCCTTATCAGGCCTTCACGTTCCCGCCGACGACGGCGAAGTATCTGAAGGTGTCGTTGCAGACCGATTGGGGCGGGGGCTACATCGCTGCCTACGATATCCGTCTCTTCGGCACCCTGGGCGAGGCGACGACAGGCACGAACGCCGCGACCTCGGGCGCTGCGGCGACGACAGGGGCCGCATCGCCTGCCGGCGGGATCGACCTGTTGTCGCCGGCCAACGGCGGCACGCTGATCGCGGCACCAAACGACGAATGGCTGAAGCTCAACGACGGCAAGGACGACCGCGCCACCACCTACGCCGGCGAGGGCATCTGGGGTTTCAAGGACGGGAAGCCCGCCACCTTCGACCGCTTCGAGATGCTGATCCCCGCCGCCGACCAGTACAACGTGCGCCAGTTCGAGTTGCTCGTCGGCGATGACGGCCCGAGCGGCGCGTTCCGCTCGATCGGCGTGTTCACCACCCAGAACACGAAGCTGATGCAGTCGCCCTACCAGGCCTTCGCCTTCCCGCCGGTGACCGCGAAGTTCCTCAAGGTCGCCCTGCAGACCGACTGGGGCGGCGGCTATATCGCGGCTTACGACGTGCGGCTGATCGGGACGCTG
The DNA here is from genome assembly GCA_035518775.1 of Candidatus Acidiferrum sp. Classification (GTDB taxonomy): domain Bacteria; phylum Pseudomonadota; class Alphaproteobacteria; order Dongiales; family Dongiaceae; genus JBGPEQ01. Next base: position 17,751 of record DATIXH010000162.1, on the reverse strand, counting down.
GGGCCTTAACACCACCGCATAAGATGAAAGTCCCATACCGGCGGACGGCCGCCCGCCGGAGGCTCGCACACCCTAAACGACAGCGATCGTCTGAGGCCGCTGTCCCGCCGTCGTCGCTGTCGGGTTCTTCTCTGACGTGGACCGCATCAGGGTGTCCTTCGCCGAAGCCAGATGCGCCCGGCACCCGAGTTCAACGATGGAGACATTGCGGCTGAGCAGCGCCTCGATATAGGTGAGGTGTTCCCGGATGGCGATCTCGTTGCGCTGCCGTTCGTCGCGCTTGTTCCACTGGTAGTGGTAGTGGAAGATCAAAGTGATGATGTCATAAAAATCCTCGACGAATCGATTGGGCGCGGCCGAATTGATCAGCCGATGAAAGCGGCTGTCGAGATCGGAGAAGTCGTGGTAGCGGCGCTCGACTTCCCTCAGAAGAGCGACATGCTCGTCGCGCAGCGCATCGAGCCGCTGCCAGAGTGGCGAGTCCTCTGGCAGCGCCGCGAAGGCGATTGCCGACCGTAGCTCGAACATCTCTCGAATCTCGAACAGCTCGAGCGCAAAGCTCGCCGTAAATCCCTTGAAGACCCAGCCGGCGTTCGGTCGTTTCTCGATGAGCCCGAAGCGCTGAAAGCGGTTGAGGAACTCGCGGATGCCGGTCGTCGCCACCCCGAACTGCCGGGCCAGATCGAGTTCGTTGATGCTCGTTCCCGGGCGCGTGTCGTCCCTCAGCATCCATTCCATGAAGCGCTTTTCGACCTGCTCGGACATAGGCACGGTCTCCGCCTCCGGAAATCGCTGCATGGCCTGCTTCGTCGACCCTACGAAGCGCTGGCGCCCGCCTCCCGTCACGATCCCTTGCGCACCGAGCGCGGAGAGGATCTTGCGCAGCGTCGTGCGACTGACTCCCAGCCGCGCACTGAGGGCGTTTTCAGACGGGAGCGGTTCTCCGGCTCCGAGCTTCGAAATCAAATCGAGGGCATCGTTGAAGGCACGCTTGAACACGGCATCTGTCTTCATCTGAGGCCATCCTTTCGTCCGTTTGATTTTTTAATCTATAAAAAACAGATTGACCACAGTATGTAGGTGGTTTTTGTCTATAAGGAACAGAGTGCGAGGGGGAGAAAGCAGGGCGGACGATTCGCGACGACGGACGTCCGTGTGCCGGTCTTGGCTTCCATTGGCAGAGCTGACCGGTCAGCCGACAAACAACAACTAGTGGAAGGGAGGAGTAGACATGACTGTGGACGACAACCCGGCGAATGACCGCCGCAAATTCCTAAAGACGGTGATGCTTGGCTCGGCCGCGCTGACAGGCGCTGCCGGCGGAATGTTCCAAAGCCTTGAGCTTGCGGGCGGAAAGCTTGGTATCGCCGAGGCCTGGGCGGAGGGGACGCGCTTCAAGATGGCGTTCATCCAGTGGCAACCCCACACCGTCCCGGCCGCGTGGTCGAAGGGGATCGAGGAGGTCCTCAAGCCACAGCAGGCTATCGACTACGAGCTGCTCGATGGGCAGAACAAGGTCGAGGTACAGGTGAGCCTGATGGAGACTCTGGTCAACCAGGGTGCGTCGGTGATCTTCCTGCAGCCCATCGATTCTGTGGCACTGGCCCCTTCGATTGCCAAGGCCAAGCGCGCGGGCGTCCCAGTGATCACGCTGAACATCGACGCCACCGAACCGCATGCGGCTCATGTCGAGATGAATCACTACTATGGCGCGATGGACATTGCCAAAGCGATGGGAGCCGCCATGGGCGGAAAGGGCAAGGTCGCGATCCTCAACGCGCCGCCGGGCATCATCATCCGCGACCAGCGCACGAACGGGTTCCTAGATGGGCTGAAGCAGCACCATCCGGACATCCGCGTCGTCGCCGACCAGGTCGCCGACTGGGACCGCAAGAAGGCCCAAGACGTGCTTAACACGATCCTTGCCGCAAACCCCGATCTCGGCGGCGTTTATGGCGTCAATGACTCGATGGCGCTTGGAGCGGTCGACGTCGCCAAGGAGAAGGGCCTTGTCGGCAAGGTGACGATCTTCGGCAACGACGGCGAAGTCGCGGCGCTCGAGTCGATCGAGGCCGGCGAGCTGACGGGCACGCAATACACGGACGTCTATCAGCAGGGCCGTCTCGCCGCGGCGGCGGCAACAGTGCTGGCGACCGGCGGCGTTCCGGCGACCGCTTTCGCTCAGCAGTCGCATCTGCTGATGCCCTATCTCATCGCCACGAAGGAGAATGTGGGCTCCATACAGCCTTCCCAACGCTGGTAGTCTCTCCCGCACTTAGGGCCGTGGCTATGCGTTCCACGGCCCATCCTCTTCGGGATGGCCCAAAATGCCGTGATATTCCGACCCGCCACCATAGCGCTCATCCTGTTCTTCGTGGCGACAGTCGCTTTCTTCTGCGTGAGCGCGCCCCGCTTTGCGACTGCCGCGAACATGGAGAATCTGCTTTCGGGCTACTCGTTCGTGGCCATTCTCGCCATGGGGCAGGCCTTCCCCATTCTTGTGCGCGGGATCGATCTTTCCATCGGTGCCGTTGTCGGGTTCGTCGGCATGGTCGTGTTCGACCTAACGCTGATCTTTCATGTGCCTGGCTACATGATTCTTCCGCTCGCGCTGCTCGTCGGCACGCTGGCCGGGGTCGTCAACGGCGCGCTGATCGTGTTCCTGAAGCTCCAGCCTTTCATCGCGACACTCGCAACGCTTGCCGCCTATCGCGGCTTGACCTATTCGATTTCGGGGCGCCAGCTCAGACCCGACCTCACGACGACCGCGATCACCGACCCCTGGATCGTCGGAATCGAGACCTACTTCGACATCGGAAGCTGGCTGGGTATCTCGAAGCTCCTTCCGATGCCCTGGCTCCCACTTTCCTTCGTGATCATGCTGGCGCTGTTCGCCGTTTTGCAGACGCTCGTCATGACCACGCGCTTCGGGCGCGATCTCTACACCGTGGGCGGCAACTACGAGGCCGCCCGTCTCGCAGGCATTAACGCCGCCCGGGTGATCATCTGTGCGTATGCGATCGCCGGCTTCTGCGCCGCCGTGACCGCGCTGATCATGGTCGCGCGCTTCACCACCTCAACCGAGGCGCTCGGCACGGGTATGGAACTCACCGCTATCGCCGCGGCCGTGATCGGCGGGATGAGCCTTGCTGGCGGCATCGGTTCTCCGTTCGGTCCGGCCGTCGGCGCCTTCCTGCTCGGCGCGGTGCTGCTCGGGCTGACGTTGCTGGGCGTGGGGCAGTTCGTGCAGCAGATCATCACCGGCGCGATTCTCCTCGCCGCCGTCGGCTACGACCGGATGCTGGTGCTCAGGCGGCAGCGCCGGCTGACGGCCAACCCTGCGGACGCCGTCTGACATGGCTGGTATGCCCATCATCCGCGGCGTCGGGCTCACCAAGATCTATGGCAATCTCGTGGCGCTCACCGACGCCAACTTCGCGGTCATGCCCGGCGAGGTCCGCGCGCTGATCGGGTCCAACGGCGCTGGGAAATCGACCCTCGTGAAGATCCTCACCGGCGCCGTCGCGCCGACGCTCGGCACCGTCGAGATCGCCGGCGAGGCGGCGCCGCTCGGCAATCCCCGGGAGACGATCCGACGCGGCGTCGCGTGCATCTACCAGCATTCCAATCTGGCGCCGGCCATGTCGGTGCTCGACAACATCTTTCTTGGGCGCCAGCCGACGCGATGGCTTGGTCTTATCGACCGCAGGCGGCAGCGCCGCGAGGCGGTCGCCCTCCTCGATCGGCACGGAATCGATCTTGACCTCGATGCCACAGTCGGCAGCCTGCCCGCCGTAAAGCAGAAGGAGGTCGAGATCATGAAGGCGCTCGCGCTCGACGCGCGCGCGATCCTCATGGATGAGCCGACCGGCTGGTTGGCCGCTTCCGAGGTGGCCAAGCTCCACGCCACCATACGCATGCTCAGGGCGCGCGGGGTCGGCATCGTCTATATCAGCCATGTGCTCAACGAGATATTCTCCGTGTGCGATACGATCACCATCATGCGCGACGGCAAGATCATCGCCGAAAGCGCGGTCGCCGACATCGACCGTCCGCGCGTCGTGCACCTCATGGTGGGCGAGAAGCTCGCGCGCGAATCCGCGCAAGCGTCGCATCAAAAGCGTCACCCGCGGGGTACCGGCGAAGCCCGCCTGAGGGCACACAACCTCACCAAGCGCGGCGTTTTCAAGGATGTAAGCTTCGACCTCTATGCGGGCGAGATCTTTTGCATCACCGGATTGATCGGGTCGAAACGCACCGAGCTCGTGCGGACGCTTTTCGGCTCGGACCGCTTCGACGGCGGCACGCTCGAAGTCGAGGGTCAGCCGGCGACGTTCCGCAGTCCCGTCGGCGCAATCGCGCGCGGAATCGGTTTCGTGCCGGAGGACCGGCACCGCGAAGGCCTGATGCTCAACATGTCGGTGACCGAGAATCTCGCCATGGCCATGCTCGGCCGCTTTCGGCGCGGATTTCTGCTAAGCCGCGGCAGGATGGTCGACGCCGGCCGACGAGCGATCTCCATCCTGTCGATACAGCCTCCCGACGGGAAACGGCCAGTGGCGCTGCTGTCGGGTGGTAACCAGCAGAAGGTGCTGGTCGGCAAGTGGCTGAACCGCGCCCCGCGCATCCTCATCCTCGATGAACCGACCGTAGGCATCGACGTGGGCGCCAAGGCCGAGATCTACGCGATCCTCCGGCGTGAACGCGAACTGGGCGCGGCCATGCTCGTGGTGTCCTCCGACCTGGAAGAGGTCATGACGTTGGCCGACCGCATCGGGGTGATGGTCGCGGGACGGCTCGCTGCCATTCACGATGCCGATACGACCCAGATGGACGAGATCGTGCGGGAGATCGGCGGGGTCGCGGCATGAGCCTGGGCAGCACCACGACCCTGACCGATGTCTCACGGCGGTTGGCGCCCCACGCCCTGCCGATCACGCTCCTCGCGATCGTGATCGCTTTCGCGGTGGCGCAACCCGCGTTCCTCACGCCCGACAACCTGATCGGCATCGTGCGGCAGGTGGCGCTCATCGGCATCATGGCTACATGCACCACCTTCGTCATCATGACAGGGGGAGTCGACCTGTCGGTCGGCCCTGTGCTTGCGCTCGCCGGCCTCGTTTCCTTCTACTGCCTTCAGGCTGATCTGCCCCTGGCGATTGTCGTCCTCGCGGGGCTTTCCGCCGGCCTGCTGGTGGGACTCGCAAATGGCGCCGTGATCGCATTCCTACAGCTGCCGCCGATCATCGTCACGCTCGCCTCGCTCAGCATGGTTCGCGGTTCCGCATTGATCGTGGGGGGGCCTGAGCAGCACCTCATCCGCGACGAGCCGGCCTACACGTTCATCGGTGCCGGCAACCTCTTCGGCGTCCCCTCTCCGGTCTACCTCTTCGCGCTCGTGGCGCTGGTCATGATCTTCATCCAGCGTTCCACCCCGCTCGGCCTGCTCGTCACCGCCATCGGCGACAATGAGCGTGCCGCAGATCTCAGCGGGCATCGGACGCGAGTGACCAAGACGATGGTCTACGCCATATCGGGGCTTGGTGCTGCGCTCGCCGGAATCATCCAGTCCTCGCAGGTACACACCGCACTCGCGACTTACGGGCCGTTCGGCACGGAACTCGACGTCATTGCCGCCGTCGTGCTGGGAGGCACGAGCATCATGGGCGGCAACGGTTCCGTGGCACGCACGCTGCTCGGCGTGTTCTTCTTGGGTGTCCTGAACAATGGCATGAACATTCTCGATGTGCCGATTGATATCCAGCTCATCGCCAAGGGCGTGATCATCGTCGTCGCGCTTGCGATGGCGGCTCGCGGAACCTGAGTGATCGGATTCGCCTGAGGATCCTTTCAGATCGCAACCGGGGATTGTCTTTTAATCTATAAAAAACAAATTGACCGGCTTTCTGTCGTGGTTTTTGTCTATAAGGGACAGAAACGGGCGGAAAAGCCGTGGCGCAGGTGGTGGGAGAACAGCCGGAAATTGCCCCCGGTTCGACGACCGGTGACCGGTCTTCGAGGGGAACCGCCGCGGTCTCGTTGGGGCTTCGCCTCCTGAGCATGGGGCCGCTGCTGATCCTCGTCCTCCTTGCTGCCGTGATCGGCCTGCTGACTCCCAACTTTCTGAAACCTGGCAATCTGAGCAACATCCTCGCTCAGACGGCGGTGATCGCCATCGTGGCGATCGGGCAGCACCTGGTCATCCTGACCAGAGGCATCGACCTCTCGGTCGGCGCCAACCTTGCCCTCGCGACCGTCATCGGCGGCCTCGTGTTCCGGGTGGCGGATTCCGCACCGCTGGTGATCCTGGCGATGCTTCTTTCCGGGGTCGCGGTCGGCGCCATCAACGGCACCGCCTATGTCTTCGGGCGGCTGCCGCATCCCTTCATCATCACGCTGGCCACGCTCAGCATCTGCAGGGGCTTGGCGCTCGAATTGGCGATCGGCCACACCACCATGCGCGGGATGCCGGATGCTATCGCCACGATTGGCGGGGCGACAACCTTCGGCGTTCCGAACTCCTTCTTCGTGGTGTTCGGCGTCGCCGCGATCGTGCTGCTGATGGCCAAGGCCATGGTCTGGGGCCGCTGGATCTATGCGGTCGGCGGCGAGCCCGAAGCGGCAGTGCAGATGGGCATCCCCGTCAAGGGCGTGCTGATCTCGACCTACGTCATCTCCGGGCTGTGCGCCGGCATCGGGGCGGTGGTGCTGGCCGGCCGAACCGCTGCGAGCTCGCCGCTCTACGGCAACCTGCTGGAGCTCGACACCATTGCCGCCGTGATCATCGGCGGCGCGAGCTTCCTGGGCGGGCGCGGCCACATCGGACACGCTTTGATCGGGGCGGTGATGATCGGCGTGATCCGCAACGCCCTCAACCTGCTCGGCGTCGACGTCTTCTTCCAGATGATCGCCATCGGTTTCATCATCGTCGTGGCTGTCGAGGCCGACGTGCTGCGCAATCGTCTGGAGGCACGGGCGCGGGTCATGCAGGCGGCGAGGACCTCGTGAGCGCGTCCGCGGCCACCTCGGTTCTCGCCGTCCGCCACGCGCAGAAGCGCTTCGGCGCCGTTCATGCACTGAAGGACGTCAGTCTCGAGGCGTACAGCGGTGAAGTGCTGGCCCTGCTTGGAGACAACGGGGCGGGCAAGTCGACGCTGGTGAAGTGCATCAGCGGCGTTCACGCGCTCGATGATGGCGAGGTCCTCCTCGACGGCGAGATCGTCTCGATCCGCTCGCCCGCTGCGGCGCGCCGCGCCGGCATCGAGACCGTCTACCAGGATCTCGCGCTGTTCGACAACCTGACCCCGGCCCAGAACTTCTATTGCGGCCGCGAGCTCGCGTTCCCCGCCTGGCTTCCCCAGGGTCTTCGCTTTCTGAAAAGCGCCGCCATGGATCGGGAAACGGCGGCGGTGCTCGACCGACTCAAGGTCAAGCTGCCGAAATTCGATGCGCCGGTGGCGCTCATGTCCGGCGGCCAGCGCCAGGCCATCGCCGTGGCGCGCGCGACCGTCTTCGCGCGCAAGGTGGTGATCCTCGACGAGCCGACCGCCGCCCTCGGCGTGCGCGAGTCGCGCAAGGTGCTCGACCTGATCGCGCAGCTGCGCGCCGAGGGCAACGCGGTGATCCTCATCACCCACAACATGGAACATGTCGTCGAGCTTGCCGACCGGGCGGTTGTGCTCCGCCAGGGACGCAAGGTCGGAGAGCTGAAGCCGACGCGCGCGAGCCAGCAGGAACTGGTCTCGCTGATCGTCGGTGCCGAGGCCTAGAGAAATTCGCCGCCCCAACGGGCGGCGAAGACAAGGATCGCTTCACTCCGAAGCGATCCAGAATAGGGAGGTGGAGTATGAGACTGCGATTATTGCTGGGAGGGCTGGCGCTCGCCGCGGCGATGGCGGGGCCGGCCCTGGCCGATGACAACATCAAGATCGGCTTCATCACCAAGTTCCCGGTGCCGTTCTTCGCCACCATGGAGGATGCCGCCAAGGCCTACGCGGCGGCTCATCCGGGCGTTGAAGTCATCTTCGGCCAGGGAACGTCGGCCACCGACATCGAGGGGCAGATCGCCCTCATCGAGTCGATGGTCACGAAGGGCGTGAAGGGTATCGCTGTCACTCCGGTCGATCCGACCGTGGCCCCGGCCCTGGACAAGGCCATCGCGGCGGGCGTGAAGGTCGTCCTCTTGGACAACAACATTCCCGACTGGAAGGGACGGACGGCGTTGGCGACCACGGACAACTACGCCGCCGGCAAGCTCGCCGGCGGGTACCTGAAAACGGTGCTCAAGAATGGCGATACCCTCGGCATTCTCGAGGGTGTGCCCGGCGTGCCCTCGCTTGACGACCGGGTGAAAGGGATGCTCGAGGGGCTGCAGGGCGTCGATGTCAAGATCGTCGGCCGCGGCGCCACGAACTGCACCGAGGAGCTCGGGATCAACGTCGCCGAAGATTTGCTGACGAAGAACCCTCAGCTCAAGGCGATCTACGCTGCCTGTGGGCCGCCGGCCGCGGGTGCCGCACAGGCGATCAAGAACGCCGGCATCGCCAACGACGCCATCGTGTTGGTCGGCTTCGACTTCTGCTGCGGCGAGAAGGAGGCCCTGACCGCCGGAACCGAAGACGCCACAGTTGCGCAGTTCCCCGCCAAGATGTCCGAGCTCGGCGTGGACGCTCTCGTGAAAGCCATTCGCGGAGAAAAGGTCGAGTCCCTGATCGACTCGGGCGCCGCCTTGGTCACCAAGGACAACATGTCGAAGTTCTGAGCGGTGCGAGGGCCGGCGTTCCGCCGGCCCTCGGCTGCCCGAAATGCTTTTCGCCTCCATATTCCCGGGACCCGGCAGGTGGTAACGTGCAACTCGTGGACGCCCTCGTTTGCTCCGAGCCGGGTCGGCTGCAGATCGTGCAGCGACCCATCCCGCGGCCTGATCCGGGGCACGCGCTGGTTCGCCCGCGCCGGGTCGGCATCTGCGGCACCGACTATCACATCTTCGAGGGCAAGCATCCCTTCCTGAAATACCCTCGCGTGATGGGCCACGAGCTCGCCGTGGAGGTCGTCGAAGCCCCTGTAGCGTCGGGCCTTTCGCCCGGAGAGGTCTGCGTCGTCAACCCCTATCTCTCCTGCGGCCGCTGCATCGCCTGTCTCGCAGGCAAGCCCAACTGCTGCGTGAACATATCCGTGCTGGGGGTTCACCAAGACGGCGGCTTGGTCGGGCAGCTGTCCGTGCCGGCAGGCAATCTCATTCGCGCGCAGGGATTGACCGCAGACGAATGCGCGGCCGTGGAGTTCCTGTCGATCGGAGCGCATGCGGTGAGGCGCGGCGCGGTGACGAGCCGCGACCGGGTCCTGGTGGTGGGCGCCGGCCCGATCGGCCTCGGCGTTGCGCTGTTTGCGCGCCTCTCAGGTGGCAGCGTTGCCATATTCGACCGCGATGCGGAACGAGCTGCCGCAGCGCAGTCCCTCGCGGGAGTGATCGCTGTTCCCGCCGGGAGCGACGCCTTGGAAGCCGTGCGCGCGTTTACTCACGGCGATGGCTTCGATGTTGTCTTCGACGCGACGGGCAACCAGGCGGCCATGGAGAAGGGCTTCGAGCTCGTTGCCCATGGCGGACGATATGTGCTCGTCAGTGTCGTCAAGGACTCGATCACGTTCAAGGATCCGGATTTCCACCGCAAGGAAATGACCCTCTTCGGAAGCCGCAACGCCACGTCCGAGGATTTTGAGCGCGTCATGGCGGCCATACGGAACGGCGACGTCCCCATCGGCCGCGTGATCACCCACCGCACGAGCCTCGCGGACGCCGTGCGCGACATCCCGGTTTGGGCGACGCAGAAGGCCGGACTCATAAAGGCGCTCATCGAAATTGGCGAATAGAGGTCTCGGCCCGCGACTCTCTGCGAGATGCCCGGCGGCTCGTTTGCCGTACGACCGCGCAACCATCACCCCCGGGATCGTGCACCTCGGCATTGGTGCGTTTCATAGAGCGCATATTGCGGCGTATATCGACGAGGTGCTGCCGACCGATCCCTCCTGGGGAATCATAGGTGCCTCGCTGAGGCGACCCGACACCAGGAAGGCGCTGGCGCCGCAGGACTTCCTCTACACGCTTGTCGTCCGCAGCGGTTCGGGCACGGCGACGCGCGTCATCGGTGCGCTTCTTGACGTGCTCGATGCCGCGACGCAGCGAGCCGAGCTCATTGCGGTGATGACGGACCCGCGCATCCGCATCGTCTCGCTGACAGTCACCGAGAAGGGCTACTGCCATGACCCCGCGACGGGGATGCTCGATCCGCACCATCCCGACATCCTCCACGATCTCGCGCATCCGGAGGCGCCGATCAGCGCCCCCGGCCTCATCGTGCGAGCACTGGATCGGCGCCGGGCGGCGGGGATCGTCCCGTTCACGGTTCTCTGCTGCGACAATCTTCCCGCGAACGGAGAGACGACGGCTCGCGTCGTCACCGGCTTTGCTGCGCTCCAGGACAAAGGACTCGCCGATCATATTGCCAGCCGGGTCAGCTTCCCTTCGACCATGGTCGACAGGATCGTTCCGGCTACGACCGAGGCCGACTGCAGGCTCGTGTTCGAAGCGACGGGCGTGATGGATGCCTGGCCTGTCGTGACCGAGCCCTTCACGCAATGGGTGATCGAGGACCGATTCCCGACCGGACGCCCTCCGCTGGAGATCGCCGGGGTACAGCTCGTGCCGGATGTACGGCCCTTCGAGCACATGAAGCTTCGCATGCTCAACGGCAGCCACTCGTTGATCGCCTATTTGGGGTACCTCGGCGGGTATGCGTACGTGAATGAGGCGATTGCTGACCCTGCGATCCGCAGGTTCATTGACGAGTTCATGACGGATGAGGTGATGGCTACGCTGCCGACCGATCTCCGCAATCTTGCCGCTTATCGCGACGCGCTTCTGGATCGCTTCCGCAACCCGGCGCTGCTGCACCGCACTTGGCAGATCGCGATGGACGGCAGCCAGAAGCTGCCGCAGCGGCTGCTCGGAACCATCCGCGACCGTCTCGCCCAGAGCCTTCCGGCGACGCGCGCAACGCTCGGCGTGGCCGCTTGGATGCGTTACGTCACCGGCATCGACGAGCAAGGTCGTGACATCGACGTCAGGGACCCGCTCGCCGCGCGGCTGCGGACGATCTCCGACCGGGCCGGCGGTTCTCCGGCGCAGCTTGTGGACGGCCTGCTGGGCGTGACCGATGTGTTCGGAGACGATCTGCCGCGAAACGAATCCTTCCGTGCGATGCTCATCAGCCACCTCACCTCACTGTTCCAGCGCGGAGCGCTCGCGACGGTCCGTGATCTTCTTCGTGGACAGTATGCGAGAACCTGATGCTGTTATGCCGAGGCGAGGAAACGTGGCCTAGCCGTGACGTGGAACCGGACAGATCGTGCGACATGAAAACCGGACATATCGTGTGTCAGCGACAGGGGAGCGCAATTTCCGGTTGACTTTTCGGTCAAAATGTTCTCACTATGTTCTTGCCGTCCTTGGCTCCCGCCGAGGGCGGTCCGACGCGGCCTTTGAGCCACGCCGGTCGATCTTTGACATCGTGTATCAGACCACCCGGAAGGCATCGCCCCGCCGCCCGATCCCGCTTGCCCCAGGAAAGGCCCGTTAACTTCCTTTACATGGGCTCGTTTTTCAGATTCCGAGGAACTGGGTCTGATTTCCTGACCTATGCGTAACTTTGTTTTCATCGCGGAAAGGAATTGGTCGGAGCGTCCTGCGGCCGCAGCTGGCCCGAGCCGCGCACCACGTACTTGTAGCTGGTGAGCTGCTCCGCCCCGACCGGCCCGCGGGGGGGCAGCTTGCCGGTGGAGATGCCGATCTCGGCGCCCATGCCGAACTCGCCGCCGTCGGCGAACTGGGTCGAGGCGTTGTGCATGACGATGGCGGCGTCGACGCGGGCCATGAAGCGCTCGGCCGCGGCCGCGTCCTCGGTCACGATCGCCTCGGTGTGGTGGGAGCCGTGGCGGTTGATGTGGGCGATGGCGCCGTCGACGCCCTCCACCACCTTCACCGCGATGAGGGCGTCGAGATATTCGGTGTCCCAGTCGGCTGCCGTCGCCGGCTTCACCCGCGTGTCGAGCCGCTGCGTCTCGACATCGCCGCGCACCTCGCAGCCGGCGCCGAGGAGGTCGCCGAGGATCGCCGGCAGCTGGCCGATGGCGCGGCGGTCGACCAGCAGCGTCTCGGTGGCGCCGCAGATGCCGGTGCGCCGCATCTTGGCGTTGAGCACGATCTTGCGTGCCATCGCGGGATCGGCGGCGCCGTCGACGTAGGTGTGGCAGTTGCCCTCGAGATGGGCGATCACGGGAATGCGGCTCTCGGCCTGCACGCGCTCGATCAAGGAGCGACCGCCGCGCGGCACGATGATGTCGATGCAGTCGCTCATCCGCAGCATCTCGCCAACGGCCGCACGATCGGTCGTCGGCACCAGCTGGATGGCGGCGGCGGGCAGGCCGGCGGCGCGCAGGCCCTCGACCAGCGCCGCATGGATGGCACGCGAGGAATGGAAGCTCTCGGAGCCGCCACGCAGGATCGCGGCGCTGCCGGCCTTGAGGCAGATGCCGCCGGCGTCCGCCGTCACGTTCGGGCGCGACTCGTAGATGATGCCGATGACGCCGAGCGGCACGCGCACGCGCTGGATGACGAGGCCGTTGGGCCGCGTCCATTCGGCCAGCACGGCGCCGATCGGATCGGGAAAGGCGGCGATCTCCTCCAGCCCCTTGGCCGTGGCCTCGACGCGCTTGTCGTCGAGCTTCAGCCGGTCGAGCAGGGCGCTCGTCAGCTTCTTCTGCTCGGCCGCCGCCATGTCGCGCGCATTGGCCGCCAGGATTGCATCGCGGCTCTGCCGCATCGCCGCGGCTGCCGCGAGCAGCGCCTTGCTCTTCGCCTCGGCCGAGGTCAGCGCGAGTTCGGCCGCCGCGGCGCGCGCGGCCTGGCCAAGGGCTCGCATCTCGGCCTGAAGATCGGTTTTCGTCGCGGCTTCGGCGGTCATGTCTGCGTCAGCACGAGATCGTCGCGATGGATCATCTCATCGCGGCCACGGTAGCCCAGCAGGGCTTCGATTTCACCGCTTTTGTGGCGCATGATCCGGCGGGCATCGGCCGCGGAATAGGCGCTGAGGCCGCGCGCCACCTCGCGCCCGTCCGGGCTCAGCACGCGCACGGCGTCGCCGCGCTCGAACTCGCCCTCGACGGATGCGACCCCGGCCGGCAGCAGGCTGCGGCCGCCCATCAACGCCTTGAGCGCGCCGGCATCGACGGTGAGCGCGCCCACCGGCTTCAGTGAACCGGCGATCCAGCGCTTGCGGGCGGTGAGGGGATTGGCGGCGGGCAGGAACCAGCTGCAAGGAGCACCCTCGGCGATGGCCTTCAGCGGATTGAGGCGGCGGCCGTTGGCGATGGCCATGCGACAACCGGCGCCGACGGCGATGCGCGCCGCCGCCAGCTTGGTCACCATGCCGCCGGAGCTGTAACCGGGTGGCGCCTCGCCGGCCATGGATTCGATCTCGGAGCTGATCTCCCGAATCTCCGGAATGAAGCGCGCCTTGGCATCGCGGCGCGGGTCGGCGCTGTAGAGGCCGTCGATGTCCGAGAGCAGGATCAGGGCGTCGGCGCTGATCATGGCGGCGACGCGGGCCGCCAGCCGGTCGTTGTCGCCGAAGCGGATCTCGGAGGTGGCGACGGTGTCGTTCTCGTTGATGACCGGGACGGTGTCGAGGCGCAGCAAGGCGGCGATGGTACTGCGGGCGTTGAGGTGGCGCCGCCGCTCCTCGGTGTCGCCGAGGGTCAGCAGGATCTGCGCGACGGTGATGCGATGGCGGGCCAGCGTTTCCTGGTAGGCGTGGGCCAGCTGGATCTGGCCGGTGGCCGCGGCGGCCTGCTTCTCCTCGAGTCGCAGCTTGCCGCTGTCGAGGCCGAGATGGCGGCGGCCGACGGCGATGGCGCCGGAGGTGACGATCAGCACCTCCTGCCCGCGTCGGCGGCATTCGGCGACATCGTCACCGAGGGCGTCGAGCCAATCGCGCCGGATCGCGCCGCTCTCCTCGTCGACCAGCAACGCGGAGCCGATCTTCACGACGAGGCGCTTGGCCGACAGCAGGCGCTCGCCCGCCGCCGCTTGTGAGGCGAGCGCAGTCATGCACGCTTCGCCGCCTTGTCGGCGCGTGGCTTGTGCGCTCTCACCGGTGCCGGCGTGATACGGGGCAGCACGGCCGGCTCAGCCTCGGTCGCGGTCTCAAGCGCGGCGGCGCGGTGGGCGCGCATGACCTTGTAGGCTTCGCGCATCACCTCGCGGACGCCCTTGCCGGTGGCGCCGGACATGCGGCGGGGCTCGACCTTGGCGGCCTTCTTGAGGGCGCGGGCCTTGGCTTTGATCTCGGCCTCGACGAGGGCGTCGCACTTGTTGAGGACGACGATCTCGGGCTTGGCGGCGAGGAGCGGGCTGTAGGCCTTCAGCTCGGCGCGGATGGTCTTGTAGGCCAAGGCGACGTTCTCGTGGGTGACGTCGACGAGGTGGATCAGCACGCCGCAGCGCTCGACATGACCGAGGAAGCGGTGGCCGAGGCCGGCACCCTCGTGCGCGCCCTCGATCAGGCCGGGGATGTCGGCCAGGACGAACTCGGCGTCGTCGACGCGGACCACGCCGAGCTGCGGGTGCAGGGTGGTGAAGGGATAGTCGGCGATCTTCGGCTTGGCGGCGGAGACGGCGGCCAGCAGGGTGGATTTCCCGGCGTTGGGGAGGCCGACGAGGCCGATGTCGGCGATCAGCTTCAGGCGCAGCCAGACCCACAGCTCCTCGCCCGGCCAGCCGGGTTCGGCCCGGCGGGGGGAGCGGTTGGTGGAGGATTTGAAGGCGGCGTTGCCGCGGCCGCCGTCGCCGCCTTTGGCGAGCACGGCGCGCTCGCCGGCCTTGGTGAGGTCGGCGAGCACGGTCTCCTTGTCCTCGGCCAGGACTTGCGTGCCGATGGGGACCTTGATGACCAGGGTCTTGCCGGCGGCGCCGCTGCGGTCCTTGCCCATGCCGTGGTGGCCGCGCTCGGCGCGGAAATGCTGCTGGTAGCGGAAATCGATGAGGGTGTTGAGGTTGTCGGCCGCCTCCACCACCACGTCGCCGCCGCGCCCGCCGGCGCCGCCGTCGGGGCCGCCGAACTCGATGAACTTCTCGCGCCGGAAGCTGACCGCGCCGGCGCCGCCGGCGCCGCTGCGGAGGTAGATCTTGGCCTGATCGAGAAACTTCATGGCTGGTGGCCCAAATGCAAAGGGCGGGTCCCGGACCCGCCCTCAGACAAACCTCAGCCGGCGGGTGGACTTGCCCGTCAGCTCGCCGGCTCGATCGACACGAAGGTGCGGCCGCCGCTCGAGCGCTTGAAGCGTACGGTGCCGGTGGCGGTGGCGTAGAGGGTGTGGTCCGTGCCCATGCCGACGTTGGCGCCGGCGTGGAAAGTGGTGCCGCGCTGGCGCACGAGGATGTTGCCGGCCGGCACGACCTGGCCGCCGAAGCGCTTCACGCCCAGGCGCTGGCCCGGCGAGTCGCGGCCGTTGCGGGAGCTGCCGCCTGCTTTCTTGTGTGCCATGGCGCTACTCCTTCTTGGCCTTCGCGGCCTTGGGCTTGGCGGCCTTCGCCTTGGGCTTGGACTCGCCCTCGGCAGCGGCGGCCTTCTTCGCCTTCTTGGGCTTGGCCTCGGCCGGCTTGGCTTCGGCGGCCTGCTGCGAGGGCTTCTGGCCGTCGGTCAGGATCTCGGTGATGCGCAGGACCGTGAGGTCCTGGCGGTGGCCGTTCTTGCGGCGGTAGTTGTGGCGCCGGTTCTTCTTGAAGATCAGCACCTTGTCGCCCTGGCCCTGGGCGATGACGGAGGCGCCGACGCAGGCGCCGCCGACCAGCGGCGCGCCCACGGTGACCTTGTCGCCGTCGCCGAGCATCAGGACCTCGGCGAGCTCGATGACCTCGCCGGCGGCGCCGGGCAGGCGCTCGACCTTGATCACGTCGTTGGGGGCGACCCTGTACTGCTTGCCGCCGGTGCGGATGACTGCGAACATGTTGAAACAGCCGGATAATGCGCAAATGGAATGCGCGGGCGAACAGCGGCCCGCGCGCGGGAGCCGGACTATAGCGGCGGCTGATTGCGAGTCAAATACTTTCCCGGGGCCGGGAAAAACGAAAACTGCAAAACGACCCTATGCATCAAAAATTCGGCCAGCGATTTCAACGACATGACTGTGACCAGTTTCGGTCCGTTTCGGGCCAAAGACCGCCGGCCGGCACTCAATTCAGCGGATTCTGAGCCGGAATCTGCAGCATTTGG
The DNA here is from genome assembly GCA_035518775.1 of Candidatus Acidiferrum sp. Classification (GTDB taxonomy): domain Bacteria; phylum Pseudomonadota; class Alphaproteobacteria; order Dongiales; family Dongiaceae; genus JBGPEQ01. The sequence continues at coordinate 1,423 of DATIXH010000162.1, read as the reverse complement.
GTCGCGGGGCCCGACTGCTCCCAGCCCTGCAGGGCGAGGGCGCCGGTGGCGGGCTCGAGGCGGGCGGCGAGGCGGGTGTAGGGGTTAGTGACCGGCGGCTGCAGCCATTCGAAGGTCTCGCACTCGCCGCCGGCCTGGCAGGCGGCCATCAGGCACTGGCGGGTCGGGCTGTCGAAGCCGCGCGGCCAGCCGCGCCCGAAGGCGGGGGTGATCCAGCCGTTGGCGATGGCCGCGGGCGCCTCGACGATGGCGGCGGCACCCTCCGTGCGCTCGATGATGCAGCCCTCGCCCGGCTTGGCGCCGGCCAGGATGTAGAGCGCGGGGAGGCAGATCGGGGACGTGATGAGGAGGTTCCTGGCCTCGGCATAGTCGCGGCAGGTCTCGAACACCTCGCGCAGGAGGTGGCAGGGCGGCAGGTCGGTGCTGCGCCCCACGGACACGCGGTCGACCAGCCAGTCGACGGGCAGCAGGCCGGTGCGGCGGCGCAGCGGCGCCTGGTTGATGGCGGCGGCGAAGCGGCCGGGCGCCAGCGCCGTGAACACGCCGACGAAGCCGGGCCAGGTGATGTCGAGCCAGGGGCCGGCCACGCCGTGCCGCCGGGCGACCACGAGGTTGCGGCCGAGGCCGTGGAACGGCCAGTCGAGGGTGCGGCGCAGCACCATGCGGCCGTCCTCCTCGGCGGCGACGCCGGAGGTGCAGGCCCACTCGTAGGAGAGGTTGAGGCCGTGGGCGCCGGCCTGGCCGAGGGCGCGGGCGACGGCGTCGATCTCCGAGAGGTAGGGGTTGCCGGCGCGCGCCAGCCAGCGGCGGCCGCGCCAGTCGGCGGCGAGCAGCAGCGGTCCCGTGAACTGGCGGCGGGCGGCCGCGAGCAGCGCCAGGGCCTGCGGGCGGGCGAGGCGGACGAGCTCGAGCGGGCCGCCGGCGGCGATGTCGAGCACGGGGATGACGGGGAGGGGCATCGGAGGCGGCTTGGATCAGCGCGAGGCGTCCTTCGACAGGCTCGGGATGAGGGACAGTTTTTGTGCCACCAAGATTTCCCCTCATCCTGAGCCTGTCGAAGGACGCACGATCGACAGGCAGGGCGGGCGCGCCTTGACCCCCTTGGAGGATGTATGCGGGAATCGGCGCCGGGCAAGGGAGGAAGCGAGATGGCGGAACTCGAGGGCAAGCGGGCGCTGGTGACGGGCGGGGGCGCGGGGATCGGGGCGGCGATCGTGCGGGCGCTGGCGAAAGAGGGGGCGCGGGTGTGCGTCACGGATCTCAACGCCGCCGCGGCCGAGGAGCTGGCGGCGGAGGTGGGCGGCGGCGCCACGGCGCAGCGGCTCGACGTGACCGACGCGGCGGCGACGGACAAGGTGTTCGACGCCGCGATCGCGGCCTTCGGCGGGCTCGACATCGTCTGCGCCAATGCCGGCATCTCCAC
>DATIXH010000161.1:0-8019 GCA_035518775.1 Candidatus Acidiferrum sp. | reverse complement strand
GAAGGCCGCCATGACGGCGTCGCCGATGGTCTTGATGATGGCGCCATGGTGGCGGACGGTGACGTCCTGCAGGCGCTCGAAATGCCGCTGCACCAGCGCGAAGGCGTTGAGATCGCCGATGCGATCGTAGAGGGCCGTGGAGCCCTTGAGGTCGGTGAACAGGAGCGCGATGTCCTTCACGGCGATGCCCTCGCTCGCCTGGATCACCTCGGAGCGGAAGAGATCGCGGAAGGCCTGCGTGGTGAGCAGGCGCTTGCCGGTGAGGAAGGGGAGGAAGCGGAGGGGCGCCTTGCCGACCTCGACCCCGGGCGGCAGGACCGCGAGAAAGAACGTGCCGCGCTCGGCGGTGGCATTCTCCAGCTCGAAGGTGATGGTGCCGGGCGCGACGCTGCCGCGCGCATGCTCGCGCACCGGCTTGTCGAAGCGGACATGCGCGACCTGGGCGGTCGCCGCGGGCGGGCCCTCGATCGTGTACAGCAGGCTCGCCTTGCCCTCGGGGCTGGAGCCGAAAATGGTCCCGGCGCCCGCTTCAATCGTGAGGCGCGTGGTCTCGCCCGGCGGCAGATGGCTCGCGGCCTTCGTCAGCTTGATCTTCACGTTGGCGAAGGGCGTGCCGTCCGGCAGCACGCCGTCGCGCGTGGCGCCATATTTGAAGCAGTAGTCGAGGGCGGAGAGCTGCTCGGGATGGTGGAACGGGATGGCGCGGATCTCCGGGCTGACCGTGAAGGCGACGGCGATGAACTCGTCGAGCACCGCTTCGTAGCCGACCTGGCAGGCGCTGCAGTGATAGTGGGTGTGGACCCCGTTGAGGCTGCGGAGGCTCTCGACGACGCAGGCGCATTTCGAGCAGACCAGCAGCCAATCCATGCCGAAGAGGCCGAGCGACGTGGCGTGGAGCAGGAGATCGATGACCTCGTCCTCCCCGAGGTTCCGTTCGCGCGCGAAGGTGAAGGGATTGATGCGGAAGAGGGCCTCGTCATCGGCGGCGCGGATGTGGCTTTCGAGCTTGGAGACCAGCCGCGGGCTCCAGGCGCGCGCCGTCTCGAGCCTGGCGAGGCGCTCATCCAGCAGCCCTTCGTTCACGATCGCGGCCATGGGAGCCCTCCTTCGGGGAGGCAAGACTAGCAGCTATCCGGCGCCGGAGGGAAAGCACGACGATCGTTGTCGGCGCTCTGGCCACATCTCAGGCGGCGGAAAAGCCTGGATCAGCACTATGCGTCCTTCGACAAGCTCAGGATGAGGATCGATTTTTCTGCCATTACGGGCTTTCCTCATCCTGAGCTTGTCGAAGGGCGCAGGGCAGTCATGCCAGACTCCTCCGCGGCTCCGGCGTGCACTCCGAGCTCGCTGAAAGGTTTTCGCACGGCCGACGCCTGAAGGAGAAGCCGCAGCGCGCCCCTACAAGGGTGCGCTTCGGCGAACCGCGGCGGCGCCGGCGCTACGGGCAGGCGGTGTCGCGCGTCAGCTCGATCCATTCCGAGAGAGGGAGCGCGATGTTGGCCTCGCTCGTCGCGTCCTCGCCGCCGCCGACCATGATGGCGGCCAGCCGGGGCGCGCCGTCCGCGTCGACGAACAGCGGGCCGCCGGAGCTGCCGGGCGAGGTGTCGCAGTCGTTGAACCACACCCGCAGGTCCGGATCGGGCATGAGCAGGTGGCAGCCGCGATGGGCCCAGGGCATGAAGCGATGGTCGATCGGGTAGGCGACGTGCATGAACAGCAGGTCGGGCCGGGGCACCAGGCCTTCGGCCAGCGGCGCCGGCGCGACGGCGAGCTTGCGGTCGAGCACGATCGCGACCACGTCGTTCGAGAAGCTCTCGATCGCAACCTCCTGGGCGGGCAGCTCCGGATGGATCTTCTCGGGCGGGATGAACTTGTAGCCTTTCGGGAAATGCAGGCAGCGCGCCAGGGCGTGGCCCTTGAACGTTTCGCCGCGGACGCCGGCGACGAAATGGATATCGTCGAGGCGGTAGGGGATCTTCTTCCACGGGTTCATGACGCAGTGGGCGGCCGTGATGACGAGGTTGGGGGAGGTCAGCGTTCCCGTGCAGATGTCGACCCGGTCGAAGCCGGCGACATTGACCTGGCCGATGGCATCCCAGGGCGCGCCCTTCGCGTCGAGGCGCACCCGGTCGTCCTGGCCGATGATGCCGGGGCGCAGGTTCTGGGCCGGCGCGGGCCGGCCGGCCGCGGCGACGGCGGCGCCCACCAGCAGGAAGAGGAGGACATGCTTCATCGGATGCCGACCTGCCGGCGCGCCGAGGGGCCGCCGGCGACGATGCCCCATGATGCGCCCGAACGGGGGCAACTGCGAGTCCGATGCTCTGCGATCCGCCGGCGTGGCCGCCGCCGGCGCGGCGCCGTCAGCGGCGCTGGTGGCGCCAGCGGTCGGCGACCTGGTGGAGGAAGGTCTCGGGATCGTCGAGACTCTTGTTCCAGGCGCTGGAGAAGGTGGCGGTGTCGCTCTTCGGGCGCTGCGCCGGCTCGAGCTGGTCGAACACCAGGCGCATCGGAATGGCGACGCCTTCGCCGACCGCGATCGCCTCGGCGTTGCCGAGCGAGGGCAGCGCCTCCAAGAGGCCGAAGGCGGAGTCGACCATGGCGCTGCGCACGATCTGCTGGTCCTTCTCGTGGGTCAGGCGCATGGCGAAGATGGTGCTGCACTGGGAGAGCATGCCGGCGGCCAGCTCCGACGGGCGCTGGGTGATGACGCAGAGGGAGAGGCCGTATTTGCGGCCCTCCTTGGCGATGCGCGAGAGCGCGCGCTTGGTCGGCTCGAAGCCGAGCCGGTCGTTCTCCGGCACGTAGCGGTGCGCCTCCTCGCAGACGAGGAGGACCGGCACCTCGCCGTCGCTCCACACCGCGAAGTCGAAGGCCATGCGGCACAGCACGGAGACGACGACGTTGGTGATCTCGGAGGCCACGGCCGAGAGATCGAGGATGGTCACCGGCTTGCCGTCGACGGGCACGCGGAAGATGCGCCCGAGGATCTGCACCATGTTGTCGCGCATGGCGATGCCGCCCGTGAACATGAAGCCGAAGCGGGCATCGGACATCAGCATGTTGAGGGCGTTCTTCAGGGCCTGATAGGGCCCGAGGCTGTCGGGCTTGTCGAGCCGGCCCATGGCCTCGTCGAGCTGCTGCACGACGAGCGTCATGCGGTAGGGCGAGGGCGTGTCGGCGGTGATGTGGCGCGTGTCGGCGTTGGCGCCGAGGAACTGCTTCTTCGCGCTCGTGACGAGCTCGGAGAGCAGGGCGGCCTCGGCCGGGCCCATCACCATGCCCGTATGCTTCAGCACCTCGCCGAGCTCCTCGAAATTGAAGAGCCAATAGGGCAGCTGGAGGGTGCTCGGGCCGATCACTTCCGCCATGGCGCCGAAGGCGCGCGTGTATTCGTTGTGCGGATCGAGCAGGAGGACGTGGCCGCTCGGGTTCTTGGTCAGGATGGTGCGCAGGATCAGGGCCACGGTGCAGGACTTGCCGGAGCCGGTGCTGCCGACGATGGCGTAGTGCTTGCCCAGGAGGTCGTCGACGCTGATGGTCGCGGGCAGCCGGCGATCCTGGTGGATGGCGCCGACGCGCACGGTGGGAACGCCGGGGCGCGAATAGAGCAGAGCCAAGTCCTCGGACGAGGCCATGAAGACGCCGCCGCCGAGCGCCGGGAAGTTCGAGACGCCGCGCCGGAAGGGGTCGAGGCCGCCGGTGGCCCGGCGCGGGCATTCGCCCAGCAGCTCCAGCTCCACCAGCTTGCGCTCGCCTTCGCTGGCGTCGCGCGCCGGATCGGGGATGCTGAGCTTGCGGATCATCGCGAACAGCACGGACATCGAGGTCGGGATCTTCACCACCGCGCCGATCTGCAGGATCGAGGGCGTGACGGCGCCGTCGCCGGGCGCGAAATGCTCCATGGCCGCCGTCGCCTGCGAGCCGTCGACCGCGATGATGCGGCCGAAGCGGCGCTTGTGCATCTCGGCAGCGGGCGATCTCGGTTCGGGCGATCCGTCGTCCGCGGGCAGTGCCGAAGGATCGTCCGTAGAGCCCTGCGGCTGAACCGCAAGCGACTCGTCGAGTTCGTCGGTGGTCATGGGTCGTTGCCTACTTGATCGCCGGAGACGCCCCGGCCGCCGCCGCACGACAGCATGGGGCTCATACCCAGCCTAGGCGGCGACCTCGAAATAATTGGTTAACGCGGGGGCTGCGCAGCGGGACCCGCCGGGCTGCCCGGGGGCCGGCCGACTCAGGCTTCCGCGAGCGCGGCAGCGAGGCGATCGAAGGTGCCGCCGTAGCCCTGGTTCAGCGACGCAAACATGCCCTCGAACACCTCGACCTCGTTCGCGGCCGCGCCATGGGGACGGGCGCGCAGGGTCACCGTGGTCTTGCCCGCCGCTTCGGCGAAGGTCGCCTCGTTGACGATCTCGAGCGGGATCGCAGAATCGAAGGGCGCGCGCGTGATGCCGCAGCCCTCGTTGGAGAAGGAATTCAGCCAGACGATGCGCTCCGGCGGCGCGATCTCCCGGTAGAGGAATCGACCCCACATCAGCGCGCCGTCGGGGAACCGCATCGCGTAGTGGAAGAAGCCGCCGGGTCGGAACTCAAGCGTCTTCACGGCGACCGTGCAGCCCTTCGGGCCCCACCAGGCCTGCAGCCCGCCCGCCTCGCTCCAGGCCTGCCAGACGAGGCGGCGTGGCGCGTCGAAGCTGCGCGTGATGAGGAAGGCGCCGGTGGGCGCGGTCGGGCGGTCATTCGCGGGCATGGGGCTTTCCTTTCGCTTTGGTCGCTTGGGCGGCCTTCAGATGGGCGTCGAGGCGATCGAAGCTGTCTTCCCAGAGGTGGCGGTACGCCGCGACCCACTGGGACACCCTCTTCAGCGCCGCCGTCTCCAGGCGGCAAGGCCGCGTCTGGGCGGCGCGGCCGCGCGAGATGAGGCCCGCGCGCTCCAGCACCTTCAGGTGCTTCGAAATCGCGGGCTGGGTCATGCTGAAGGGCGCTGCCAGCTCGTTCACCGTCGCCTCGCCTGCCGCCAGCCGCGCCAGCATGGCCCGGCGCGCCGGATGGGCGAGCGCGGCGAAGGCCGCATCGATCTGGTCTGGGGTCATAGAATAGCCATTCGGTTATATTACCATTTAGCTATATACGATTGACAAGGCGGTCGTCAAGCCCGCCTCCGCGAGAATCCCGGCGCGTCAGCGATCCGTCAGGCTGCTTGCACTAACCTCGGCTCGCCATGCTCGTTGTCACCCCGACGAGAATCGGGGCGGGGCAACTGAATATGGGGCAGTGCTCCGCACAGATACCTTTGGAGGTGCTCGTTTCCTCTCAATTGTGGAATAGATCGCGACGGGAACCCGTTATGCAGGCGAACGGGCGGGGAGACGGGCATTGAACGAGGAGGTTCGGGCGGAACTCGTCAGCCTGCTGCCTCGCTTCAGGCGGTTTGCCTACGCCCTGACGGGCTCGCTGGACGACGGCGACGACCTCGTACAGGGCGCCTGCGAACGGGCGCTGACCAGGCTCGACCAGTTCGAGCCGGGCACGCGCCTCGACAGCTGGATGTTTCGGATCATGAAGAACATGTGGGTCGATGAGAAGCGTGCGCCGCGGTCCTTCCGCGAGATCAAGGTCGAGCCGGCCGACCTCGAGCCGCTGGTCGTCAGCGATGCCGAGCGCGAGCTCGAGGCGCGCCTGTCGCTGGCGGCGGTGCGCGGCGTGGTCGCGACGCTGCCGCCCGAGCAGCGCTCCGTAGTGGCCCTGGTCTGCGTCGAGGGGCTGACCTATCGGGAGGCCGCCGCGGTGCTGGACATTCCGCTCGGCACGGTGATGAGCCGGCTGTCGCGGGCGCGCTTGGCCGTCGGCGAGGTGCTCGGCGGCGGCGCGGCCGCGGGCGCGAGGGTGGGAGGATGAACCGATGAACAGGCAGCAGAAGCCGTGGGTCGAGAGCATGCTCGTGGCCTATGTCGACGGCCAGCTCGATGCGGCCCAGACGGCCGTGGTGGACGACATCATCCGCGAGGATCCGGAGGCGCGCACGGTCGTCAGCGTGCTGCGCGGCAGCGGGGAGGCGCTCAAGGTCGCGTTCAACCGGCCGCTGCAGGAGAAGGTGCCGGCGCGGCTGCTGGCCGCCCTCGGCGCCGCGGAGACGGGCGGCGTTGCGGCCAAGGTCGTGCCGCTCCGCCGGCCGGCGCGATCCCTGCCGCTGCGGCAGGTCCTGACGGCCGTGGCCGCCTCGATCGCGATCCTCTTCGTCGGCGTCGGCATCGGCTATCTGCGATTCGCGCCGGCCGCGAGCATCGGGCCGGCCGGCACCGGGGCCGGCGGCAGCGGGTTCGAGAGCGCGCTCTATAGCGCGCTCCAGGGCGACCGCTTCGGCGCCGCAGTCCGCTATGACGATACCGCCGGCCGGTCCGGAACGATCACCGTCGTCGGCAAGGTGTCCGCGAGCTTCGGCGATGCCTGCCGCGAGTTCCGGCATGACTGGACGGATACCCGCGGCAAGGGAGCTGAGACCGGCGTGGCCTGCCGTTCCGCAGCCGGCGATTGGTCGGTGCTGACGGTGCCGCAGGGGCCGGCGAGTTAGGGACACCGTGACGACACGTACAGCGGCAGGCATGGGAGGTGCGTTTCGGCGGTTCGGCATGGTTCTGCTGACCGCTGCGCTCGTCGTCACCGGCGGCGTACTGCTGTCGCGCGCGGGCTGGAGCCCCATTGGGCCCGCGGCGGCCGACGATGACGGCGGCGGCAGCCACGGCAGCGGGGGCGGCGGCGGCGAAGGCGAAGGGCATGACGACGGCGGCGGCTCGAACTCCGGTCCCGGCGGCGGCGACGAGCAGGAGGACAATGGCAGCGGCGATGACGGAAGCGCCGCAGCCGGCGGCACCGGTGCGGGCCACGCGGCCGCACGCGACGGCAACGACTATGTGCGCGGCGAGCTGGTGGTTGCCAATCTCAGCAGCCAGGCGAAGCGCGAGATCGGCCGGCTGGGTTTCGTCGTCCTGGAGGAGCGCCCGTTCGCGGCCCTCGGCCTGACGGTCGCGCGGCTGCGCGTGCCGCCGCGGATGGCGGCGCCGGCGGCGCGGACGCTGCTGGCCGCCCGCTATCCCGATCTGCTGGTCGATGTCAACGCGCTCTACCGGCCGCAGGGCCAGTTGGTCCTGCCGGGGCCTGACTACGCGGAGCGGCTGATCGGCTGGGGCCACGCGCCTGCGAACTGCGGCGAGGGCCTGCGCATCGGCGTGCTCGACACGGCCGTCGACCGTGGCATGCCCGCGCTGCAGAGCGCGCGCATCGTGCAGCGCTCCTTCCTCTCGGACGATGCGCCACGAGCGGGGCCTCAACATGGGACGGCGGTGGCGGCGATTCTCGTCGGCCAGCCGGCGGCCGGCGGAAACGGACTCCTGCCGGGAGCGGCGCTCAGCGTAGGCGAGGTCGTCGCCCGCGACGCCGCCGGCAAGCCCGCGGCCGAGGTGCTGGCGCTGGTCGGCGGCCTGAACTGGCTGGTCGAGGAGCGCGTGCCCCTCATCAACCTCAGCCTCGCCGGCGATGCCAACACGCTCGTCGCCTTCGCGCTCCGGCGCGCCGTCGCGCAGCGCGCGATCGTCGTGGCGGCGGCCGGCAACGGCGGCCCGGCGGCGGCGCCGGTCTTTCCGGCATCGGAGCCGTCGGTCATCGCCGTCACGGCCGTGGACAGCCGCTCGCAGCCCTATGCCGGCGCCAACCAGGGCGACTATGTCGCCTTCGCTGCGCCCGGCGTGCAGATCTGGACGCCGCGCGTCGGCACGGGCGGCGGCTACGAGACCGGGACGTCGTTCGCGACGCCCTATGTCACGGCGGCGGTCGGCGCGCTGGTCGCACGCGGGGGCGCCATCGATCCGGCGCGCGCCACCGCGATGCTCGCGGCGACGGCGATCGACCTGGGCGCGCCGGGAAAGGATCCGATCTTCGGCTGGGGCCTGATCCAGGCCGCCAACCCATGCGGGACTGCGACCCAGTAGCCAGGTGCCCGCCACAACGCGGTGTCGCCCCCGCGAA
>DATIXH010000160.1:0-18651 GCA_035518775.1 Candidatus Acidiferrum sp. | reverse complement strand
CATAGCGGCGAAAAACCGCCGGTCCCACAACACGGGATTGCCGCGTTTCCCGTTCCAGGTCGGCACGCAGATGGCGCGACCCTCGAGCGGATTGAAGGCAGCGATCAGGCGATCGAGGGCGGCTGCGGTCACCAGGGGCATGTCGCCAAGGCAGACGATGGCGGCATCGACATTGGCCGGCAGGGCGGCGAGACCGGCCTGCAGCGACGTGCTCATGCCCTCGGCGAATCTCGGATTATGGACGAACGTCGCTTTGCAGCCGCGGAGCGCCGCCTGGACCCTGCCTTGCTCGTTGCCGGTGACGACGATGACAGGCTTGGCCAGGGAAGCCGCTGCTGCCTCGACCGCGCGCCGAACCATGGGGGCTCCACCGACGTCGGTCAGCAGTTTGTTCGCTGCGCCCATCCGGCTGGACCGCCCGGCCGCCAGCACGAGTGCCGCGATCTTCACAGTCCGCGGTGCGGCCACGGTCGCCGATTTGTCGGCCCCGGCGCGCGGCTGCGGGCGCGTCGGAATCTCCTTCAAAAGACCACCGGCGCCCATTCGCATGATGTCGGAGCGCGTCACCGGCAGGTCCGCGATCAGGCGCTGCAGCACCCAATCGAAGCCGTTCACCTTCGGCGAACGGACACAGCCCGGCAGCCCCAATATGTGTGTTTCGTCCGCTAGGCGCCCGAGCAACAGCAGATTGCCGGGATCGACGGGCATGCCGAAATGATCGATCCGACCGCCGGCGCGTTCGATCGCCGCCGGAATCACGTCGCGCCGATCGGTGATGGCGGAAGCGCCGGCGATCAGCACCATCTTGCTGCCGCGGCCGCGCATGTCGGCAATCGCGGTCGTCAGCGCGACGGTGTCATGCGCACAACGCGCCTCGCTGGCCGGTGGACAGCCGAGGGCGGCGAGGCGGCCGTTGATGACATCGACCGTCTTGTCCAGCACGCTCTCCTTGAGGCCAGGCAGCCGGGTCTGGATCAGGCCGACGGAGCGCGGACGGAACGCGGCAACGCGCACGAGCGGACCGCCATCTCTGACGACGGCGATGCAGGCATCCAGCACGCCTCGGGAAACGGCAAACGGGATGATCTTGACTGTCGCGACCATTTCGCGCGGCTGCGCCACATCGTATGGCGGCAGCGTCGCGATGGTGACGGCTTCGTCCACGAGATTGATGCGGTCGAGCCGCTCGCGATCGACGACGAGGACACCAGCGGCCGTGGCCAGGATGTTGCAGCGGCCCGTAAAGGCGGTGGCCATAGTCACGTTGGAGCCGACAAGCACCTCGGCGATGCGCGTCGCCGCGGCGTCCTCCCCGATGTCATCCGGGTCGAGGCGCACGGCGGTCACCGTCGCGCGCCCGGCATCGGCCAATGCCCTGACGTCGTCGCGTGACAGCTTGCGCCCTTTTCTGAAGGCGAGTTTGCCGGCTTTCACGCTGTGGACGAGCAGCGCGCCGACCGCGTCGAGGACCGGGAGATCGGCAAAGATCATGCCGCCTTCTCGTGTCGGTCGTCGGTCTTGCTACCACGCAGCATGGCGATAATCTGTGCAAGAATGGAAACGGCGATTTCTGCCGGCGACAGGGCGCCGATGTCGAGGCCGACAGGCCCGTGAATGCGAGCGCCGTCGGCATCGCTGAAGCCAGCCGCCTTGAGGCGATGGAGGCGTGCGGCGTGGGTCTTTCGGCTGCCGAGGGCGCCGATGTAGAAAACGTCGGCCTTCAGCGCGGTCTGCAGCGCCGGATCGTCGAGCTTGGGATCGTGCGTCAGCGTCACGACGGCTGTACGGCGATCGAGCTTCAAGGTCGCCATCGCCTCGTCCGGCCACTCGCCGATCAGTTTCACATCGGGAAAGCGTGCGTCTGTGGCGAAGGCGCGACGCGGATCGATGATGGTGACGGCATAGCCGGCCAAGGCGGCCATGGGCGCCAGCGTCTGAGCGATATGCACGGCGCCGATAATGATCAGACGCAGCGGCGGATTCTGTACCTGCAGAAACAGGCGCTTGCCACCGAGGTCGACCGTGCCGCTTGCGTCAGCCTGGAGGCTATGGCGGACATGGAGGAGGGAGTCGCCATCGAGGGCTAGATCGCCGAACAGTTCCTCCGGGTACACCAGCGCTTGCGCGCCGGACTGCAATTCCGTCACCAGGACGACGGCACGCTTCGCCGCCCGGTCCTTCAGCAGGCGCTCCAGGATGGCGCCCTTCATTGCAGGGCCTCGACGAAGACCTGCACTTTGCCGCCGCAGGCCAGACCGACTTCCCAGGCCTGTTCGTTGGTGACGCCGAAGTCGAGAAGCCGCGGCTTGCCGTCCTTGATTGCCGCCAACGCTTCATGCACGACCGCACCTTCGATGCAGCCGCCGGAGACCGAGCCGATCATCGCGCCGCTGTCGTCGACCGCCAGCTGGCTGCCGACGGGTCGAGGCGAAGATCCCCACGTGGTGACCACGGTAGCGATCGCCACGCCCTTGCCTTGCGTGCGCCACGCAGCTGCCTGCTCCAGGATGTCATCGCGGTAGACTGTCATCGATCGGGACTCCTTGTTGTCATGACGACCGCAGCGCTTCGACCCATTCGCTCTTCGCTTCGAGCCGGCGCCGCCCGGGCGCACTCAGGACGCGCGTCAGGTCAGCGAGGCTCTCCAGGTTGTGCACCGGGCGGAATTCGTCGACGTGCGGCATGATCGTGCGCGCACCCATGGATTTTGGTTCGTAGCCCTCGTAGCGCAAGAGCGGGTTGAGCCAGATCAGGCGCCGGCAGGATTTGTGCAGGCGTTCCATTTCCTTGGCCAGGCCCTCGCCGGCGTCGCGATCGAGGCCATCACTGATGAACAGCAGGATAGCGCCTTGCCCGAGCACCCGGCGCGACCACTGGTTATTGAAATCGGCCAGACATTTGCCGATCCGGGTTCCCCCGGACCAGTCATCGACCGTCTGTCCGACTTTCTCCAGGGCAACATCGACGTCCTTGTGGCGAAGATAGCGGGTCACGTTGGTGAGCCGCGTTCCGAACAGGAAGGTGTGGACGCGGTCGCGGTCATTGGTGATGGCATGCATGAAGTGGAGAATGATCCGGGAGTAGCGGCTCATGGAGCCGGAGATGTCGCACAGGATGACCAGCGGCGGGTGCCGGCGGCGCGGCTGACGCCGGCGAAGCGGGATGCTGTCGCTCGAGCGCAGGGCGGCCCGGAGTGTTGCCCGCATGTCGATACGCTGGCCGAGCCGGTCGGGGCGGAAGCGGCGGGTCGGCAGCGCCATGATCGGCAACCGCATGTCGGCGATCAGCCGCTTCGCCTTGGCGATCTCGGCAGCCGACATCTTCTCGAAGTCCATTGTCTGCAGCAGTTCGCGGTCCGAGTAGGTCATGACCGAGTCGACCTCGATCTTCTCCTCCTGCTGCTCCTCGCCCGTCGTACCGCCGCCGCTCTCCCGCGCCAGGGCTTCGGCCAGGCGTCGGCTCATCTCCTCCTCGGCGCTTTCCGCGTTGACGCGCAGCTGCGGCAGCAGCATCGCCATAGCCCGTTCGAGCAGGCGGGGATTCCGCCAGAAGATGTGGAAGGCCTGGTCGAAGATCTCCTTCTGCTCGCGGCGATTCACGAGCGTGGCGTGAAGGGCCCAATAGAAGTCCTGCCGGTTGTTGATGCCCACGGCCTGCACCGCCCGGATGGCATCGAGCACTCTGCCGGGCCCCACCGGTAGCCCGGCAGCCCGGAGCGTGCGGGCGAAGTGCATGATGTTCTCCGCCAGGCGGCCACCCAACGCGGCGTCCTGTGAGGCCGCATCTGCAGAGGAATTGCCAACTCCGGTGGGCATCAGGATTTGCGCTTGCCCAGAACGTATCGGGAATCAGGGGTCATCGGTTCGCCTCTCGCATTGACCCAGCATAGGATCGTGCTTCAGCCGCGCAAGAGCGTCGATCACCACTGCGGCGGCCGCGTCAAAGTGTGCTAGGTTGCAACCGACCCAGACTTCGGCACCGATAATTGCTGCGTCCTCTCGTTAGCCGCCCGGCCTGCCGATGGACCGTTCACCGAGGCCCTTCGGCGGATCGCGGTCCGCACTCCCCTCCGAGAGCGCATTCGTCCGGAATTGGGCTGCTTTGGCGTGGCAAGAATCCGCGGCGGTCGGAGCGCAGCGGCAACGCGAGGGGAAATGTCGAAACTGCCCATGCCGGGCGATGAGCCGGCACCGAGCGCCCGGACGGGCGGCTTTCGATGGACCGTCGGGGCGGCGACCATCGCCTGGACGGATGGTCTCTGTCGCCTCCTTGGCATCGATGGAGCGCCGGCGGACGCAAGCCTGGGAGCCTTAGCGGCGATGATTCACGCCGATGACCGGCGGCTTTTCACGGAGGCGTTGCGGATTGCCGCTGCCGAGCGACGCGCACAGACCTGCACGGTCCGCGCGCGCGCCGGCGACGGCCGAGCAATCCACTGCCGGATCGACCTCCAGCCGGAGCTCGGTCCAGGCGAGGACCCGGCCGCCCTGATCGGCATCGTGCAGGAGACCACGGAGATCGGGGCCCCGGGAGAAGCGCCGAGCCGGAGCCAGTCCCTGTTGCAGTCCGTGATCGATGCGATTCCGGCGCTGATCAGCGTGACCGATGCCGATGGGCGATACGTATTCGTCAATGCTCACAGCGCGGCCTATCACGGTCATTCGGCAGAGTGGTTCCCGGGCAAGCGTATCGAGGACGTCTATCGGCCCGACTATGCACAGATGTTGCGCGAGCGGGACACGCGCACGCTTCGGAGCGAGCGACTGCTCGATCCCTACGAGGAAGTCTACACGGAGGCCGACGGCCGCCGAACGCATTGGCTCTCGAGCGATGTGCCGATCCAAGTCGGACCGGGTTCACCGCAGTACGTCGTCAGCGTCTCGCTCGACATAACCGATCAGAAGCAAAACGAAGCGGCGGTCAGGGAGAGCCGGAACCTCCTGCGCGCCATCATCGACGCCGTGCCGATGACGATCCACGTCAAGGATATCGACGGCCGCTATGTCCTCGTGAACGCCGACATGGCCGCTCAGGTCGGCGAGCCGGCCGAATGGCTGATCGGCAAGCGCGTCGGAGACATCTTCCCAGAGGCATATGCCGGAGAGATCCGGGAGCGCGAAGGTCGGCTCATCGCAACGGGTGAGGCCACCCCGCTCTTCGAGGAAGAGTATCGCGACCATGCCGGTCGGTCGAGCACATGGCTGGCCCGGAAGGTGCCGCTGCGCGACGACCACGGAAAGGTGAAATACATCGTCAGTGCCGGCCTCGACATCACCGATCGAAAGAGGGCGGAGGCGACCGTGCAGGAAAGCCGGAGTCTGCTCCGGGCCATCATCGACGCGGTGCCGGCGACCGTGACGGTCAAGGACCTGGAAGGCCGCTACATCCTCGTCAATGCCTATCAGGCGCAGTATCTCGGGCAGCCGATCGCGTGGTTCGAGGGACGGTCGGTTGCTGACGTCTATCCGGAGGCCTACGTCCGCACGATCGCGGAACGCGATCGGCTGGTGGCCGAGACCGGCCAGACGCAGCGGTTCTACGAGACCGACTACCGTGGGCCGGGCGGCCAGCTCAGCAGCTGGATCGGCATCCGTGCGCCGATCAGGGATGGCGCGGGGAACGTCCGCTATGTCGTCAGCGTCGGGCTGGACATCACCGACCGTCGCCGGTCGGAGCTGGCCCTGGAGCAGAGCGAGCGACGCTTCCGGCATCTCGTGGAGTCATCGGACGTCGTGCCCTATACCTGGGACATCGACTCCAGGCGCTTTCTCTATGTCGGACCACAAATCGAGCGCATCCTGGGCGTGCGGCCAGAGGTTCTCAAGTACGAGGAACAATGGCTGGCGATGATCCTGCCGGAAGACCGCGGGGCGGCCCGCCAGCATGCAGCCTCGTTCAACGAGGCGCCGCACGACGAGTACTTCGAATATCGGGTCCAGCGGCCGGATGGCCGCGTCGTGTGGGTGCGCGACATCGTCAAGGTCGAGGCGCGCGAAGACGGCAGCCGCGTCGGGTTCGGGTTCATTTTTGATATCACGGAGAGCAAATCGCGCGATCAGCAACTGGCGCAGGCCCAGAAGATGGACGCGATCGGCAAGCTCACGGGCGGGATAGCGCATGACTTCAACAATCTCCTGACCGTCATCCTGGGCAGCCTCGAACTGCTCCAGCTGTCCGTCCGTGACGATCCGCAAGGCCTCGCCCGTGTGCAACTGGCGAGCGAAGCGGCCAGGCGCGGCGCCGACCTGACCCTGCGCCTGCTGGCCTTCGCGCGTCAGCAGATGCTGGCACCGCGGGTCGTGAACATGAATGAGTGCATCACGGGCATGGGCGAGCTGCTGCGGCGCGCGCTCGGCGAATCCATCACGATCCGCATGCAGCTCGAGTCCCGCCTGTGGGCCATCCGGGTCGACCCGACCTGGCTCGAGTCGGTCGTACTCAACCTAGCCGTCAACGGTCGCGACGCGATGCCGGGGGGCGGTACGCTGACGATCGAGACCGCCAACGAGCAGTTCGATGAAACCATCGTCTGGCAGGGAACTGACATCGCGCCTGGACGTTATGTCGCCCTGTTCGTGAGCGACACCGGCATGGGCATGACGCCGGAGGTCGCCGCACGGGCTTTCGATCCGTTCTTCACGACCAAGGAGCTCGGAAAGGGTACCGGCCTCGGATTGAGCATGGTCTATGGATTCGTCAAACAGTCCGGGGGCCATGTGCGCATCTACAGCGAGGTCGGTCTCGGGACGACCGTCAAGATCTATCTGCCGGTGGGCGGGCCGGCGGGCGAGAGCGGGCGTTCCGACAAGGATCCGCTCGAGCGCGCGCCCGCGGGACGAGAGACGATACTCGTGGTCGAAGACGACGACTCCGTCCGCGGCACGATCGTGGCCATGCTGGAGAGCCTCGGCTACCGCGTGCTTGCGGCGACGGATGGGGTGTCGGGACTGAAGACGATCGAGCAGCACGCGGAAGTCGCCCTGCTCCTGACCGACGTCATCATGCCGGGAAAGCTGAACGGCCCGGCCCTCGCGCGTGAGGCCGCCAAGCGGCGGCCCGGCGTTCGCGTGCTCTACATGTCCGGCTATGCCGAGAACGCATTTGGACCGGGCGGCGTCCAGGGCGCCGGCGGCGACCTGCTGTCCAAGCCCTTTTCCAAGGGCGACCTGGCGCGCAAGATTCGAGATGTCCTGGGCGCCGGCGCGGCGTAGGCTGCCGGCGGGTGCGATATCGCGGTCGGATGCAGCGCGATGAAGAATGCAGTCCCAACACGACTCCTGGTCATCGACGATGACAACCTCGTGCGCGCCGCCCTGACCGACATGCTGCAGACGGCGGGCTTCGAGGTGATAACGGCAAGCAACGGGCGCCTCGGCCTCGAGTTGCTCGACATCACGCCGGTCGATGCCATCATCACCGATATCCTCATGCCGGAGCAGGAGGGCCTGGAGACGATCCGCGAGGCGCGTCAGCGCTTTCCGGATATTCGCATCCTCGCGATCTCCGGCGGCGGCGCCGGCGGTGGCGAGAGCCAGCTCCTCAGGTTCGCCGAGTCCTTCGGCGCGGACCAGACCCTGCCGAAACCGTTCACGGGCAGCCAGCTTGTCGCGGCGGTGCGGGCGCTGCTGGCCAGGGGCGGCGGCAAGCCCGGACTGCCATAGCCGTCAGCGCGCGGCCGCCAGCTCCGCCTTCACTTGATCGAGGATGCCTGCGGCCTCGCTGCCGCGGATCTTGGCGATGTCGTCCTGGTACTTGAGCAGCACACCCAGCGTGTCGTTGATCGCCTGCGGATCCAGGGAGATGCGATCGAGCTGGAGGAGGGCCTCGGTCCAGTCGATCGTCTCCGCTATGCCGGGCAACTTGAAGAGGTCCCGCTTGCGCAATTCCTGCACGAAGCCGACGACCTGGCGCGACAGCTCCGCCGCCGCCCGGGGCGCCTTGACCTTGAGGATCGCGAGCTCGCGGGCGGCGTCGGGATAGTCCACCCAGTAGTAGAAGCAGCGGCGCTTAAGGGCGTCGTGGATCTCGCGCGTGCGGTTCGAGGTGATCACGACGATCGGCGGCTCGGCGGCGCGGATCGTCCCGATCTCCGGGATGGTGATCTGGAAGTCCGACAGCACTTCCAGCAGGTAGGCTTCGAACGGCTCATCGGTGCGGTCGAGCTCGTCGATGAGGAGAACCGGCGCTCCCGCGATGTCCTTCTCCAGAGCTTGCAGCAATGGCCGCTTGATCAGGAAGCGCTCGGAGAAGATGTCGGCGCCGAGCGCGTCGCGGTTGCTGTCGCCGGCCGCTTCGGCCAGGCGGATCTCGATCATCTGTCGCGAGTAGTTCCACTCGTAGACGGCCGAGCTGACATCGAGGCCCTCATAGCACTGCAGCCGCACCAGCCGCCGGCCGAGCGTCTCCGCCAGGACCTTCGCGATCTCGGTCTTGCCGACGCCGGCCTCGCCCTCGAGGAACAGCGGCCGGTGCAGCCGGAGGGCGAGATGCAGCGATGTGGCCAAGCTTCGGTCGGCCACATACTTGCCCGCCGCCAGCAGATTCAGCGTCTCGTCAACGGAAGCCGGCAGCGCCATGAGAACGTGCGTCTCGCGGGTTGTGGGAGCGCCACGCTAGCTGGTTCCAGCCGTGCTCGCAACGCGACATCGATCAAGAAAAAGCTCCCTCCTCCGGTGCGGGAGGAGGGAGCCGATGCCGCTATCGATATCGCGTGGGTGGGGCCGACGCTGCTCGGAGGCAAAGCGGGCGGTTTCAACAGCCGGACGAGAAACTCAGATCCGAGCCGTAGCTGTAGCCAGGCGCGGAGAACATCACGCAGCCGTCGCCGGTGCTGGTCATCGACGAGCCGCCGCTGCCGTAGGTGACGTTGCCGCCGCCATTCGACGCGGAACTGTTGCCGGTGCTGAGGCCGAGCGCGGCGTAGGTGGCATCGCGGTCGAGCACCTTCCATTCGTTGGCCGTCGGCGACCAGTAGTAGGCGTAGCTGCCGTCGTCGCAGAGGATCTCGCCGGACTCGAAGGTCACGCACTGGGCCTCGGCCCGCGCGAAGTGGGTCGGCCAAGCCAGGGCCCCGAGCGCGGCGGCGGCGATGATAAAGCTCCTCATGATAGTCTCCCCGTCCTCAGGATTGTTTGGTTGGTCCTAATTGACGTGGGGTGGGCGCGGCGTTGCCGATGTGATCGCTCGCACAGCCTCGACCGGTTTTCTGGCGCAGCTGTGACAGTCGTCACTGCCGCGCCACAGTGGCGCCCTGACTCCGTCCGCTGATCTCGATGATGAACTTCTGGCGGATCGCGCGGCCGAAGTCCTCGTAGCCGTTGGCGGGCAGCAGGAACGCTGCCGTGCCGCCGATGACATGCTGCTCGTACCACTGGGCGATGGTCGCGGCCTCGCGGCCCGCCTTGATCGGCAGGCCGTTGATGGTGGCGCCGTCGGCGACGAGGCCGTCGCGCCGGCTGTCGACGGGCGTCGGCGGGTTGCAGTTGTCGCGGCCGTCGCCGGAGACGTCGACCACCGCGCGGTCGGCCGGCAGCGGCATGAGCGGCAGCACCTTCTCCCCGACCACCTGCAGCATCGCGGACATGCAGGTGAAATCCTCGGCCCGGCGCGGCGCGCGCCGGACGTCGGCGGCAAAGGCCGTCGCATCGGCCCGGCGGGCGATCACGCGCCAGGGAATGGCGACCTGCGGCTTCTGCGACCAGTTCACGAGGGTGACGAGAATGGCCGCATTGGGGCCCGAGAGGATCGTGCTCTGGACGTCGCGATCCTCGAAGGCGCGGGCGATGCCCTCCATCTGCAGCGCGTAGCGATTGTCGTCGACCGATCCGGAGACATCGACGGCGAGTACGAGCGCGACGTCGACGCGCGCGGGTGCGGACTGGGCGACGATCGGGAACGGCGCGCTCAGGCCGAGGGCCAGCAGCAGCGCCGGCGCGGCCAGCCGCATCGCCGCCCGCTACTCGACGGCCGCGGCGCGGTTGCGCGCGGCGTCGATGCCCCTGGTCTGAGTCAGGCCCCTGACCGCCTTCAGGACCGTGCCGTCGAGATCGGCGGTCGCGAGATTGGCGCCGGTAACGTCGGCACCGGTCATGTTGGCGCGCGACAGGTCGGCGCCGGCGAGATTGGCGTCGGATAGGTTCGCGCCTGTGAGGTCCGCAAACGTCAGGGACGCACCCGCCAAGTCGGCGCCGGCGAGATTCGCGCCCGTCAGATCGCAACCGGCAAGGTCGGTGCGCGGCAGCATCGGAAGCGTCATCTGAGCTCCGCGACCGGCGTCGAACTGCGCCGCCGCGAGGTTGGCGCCGCGCCAATCACCCTTTGCGAAGCGGCCGAACAGGCGGGCGCCCGACAGGTTCGCGCCAGCGAAGCGCGGCGCCTCGTCGCGCCGGGTCTCGAGGCTGGAGAAGGCGGCGGGCCGCAGCAGGCTGGCGCCCGAAAGGTTGGCGCCGGAGAAGTCCGTGCCGATGATCACGGTACGGTCGAGGCGGGCGCCGGCCAGATCGGCGCCGGC
Organism: Candidatus Acidiferrum sp.; assembly: GCA_035518775.1. Classification (GTDB taxonomy): domain Bacteria; phylum Pseudomonadota; class Alphaproteobacteria; order Dongiales; family Dongiaceae; genus JBGPEQ01. The sequence goes on along the minus strand of DATIXH010000160.1, from coordinate 8,141 downwards.
GAGATTGGCGTGCGACAGGTCGCTGCCGTAGAGATCGGCGCCGGCCATCCGGGCGCCCTTGAAGTCGAGATCGCTGAGGTCGAGGAAGCTCAGGTCGCGCCCCGAGAAGTCGGCGGGCTGCTCGCGGGTCGATTTGACCAGCCGCTCGACTACCGCCTTGACGGTCATGTCGGCGGCCGTCGCCGGCGCTGCCGAGCAGAGTGCAGCTGCGAGGATGCAGCCCAGCAGGGATGATCGGCATCGCATCGACGACAACATGGGGACCTCGATGGCCGCGGGCAAGCGCCTGGATTGTAGCACCTCTATCATGCGGTACGACGGCTGCTTAACGGGCGGTTAACAATCGCGTCGGTACGGTGATGTCCCGCTCGGCGATGACGGCCATCACAGGGGATTCGCCGCAGCTCTGCTACAGTGCGAGGATGAAGAGACAGGTTCAGGCGCTCGCAATGCTGATGCTTGCCCTCGGCCCGCTCGCGGTGCCGGCGTGGGCAGACACGCTCGTGCGCGTCACCGTGCGCGGGCCTGATGGCAGTCCCGCGGCGGGCGTCGCGGTCACGGTCCGGCAGGCGGCCGGCCATGGCGCGCCGGCGGTGCTGGTCGGTGCGGCGGCGACGGACAGCGACGGTACCGTCAGTTTTCATCTCGGCGGCGTGCAGCCGTCCGACGTCTACAACATCAGCGCCGATGACAGGACGCGCGGGCGTCACGCGGCGGCGGTCGCGATTGCCTTCGACGGCCGCGAGGCGACGGCGATCTTGACGCTCGACGATCCCTTCGAGAGCAAGGCCGGCGTCGAGATGCTGGCGCGCTGCCCGCCCGGCTGGCAGACGGCGCAGCAGCAGGCGGCGCAGGCGAGTTGCCATCGATCCGGCGGCAACGGGCGCGAGCACAGCTAGCCCCAAGAAGAAGAGGGGGCCAGAGGCCCCCTCGTTGGTAGAGCAATCCGGCACGCAGCGGTTATCCGGCAGCCGCCACGGCGCGGCGGGCCATCACGCCTACGAGGTGAGCGCGGTAGTCCGCGCTGCCGTGTATGTCGCTGTTGAGGCCGGACGATACGACTTTGACCCCTTTAATCGCGTCGGCGCTGAAGTTGGCGCCGAGAGCCTTCTCCATGTCGGCCTGGCGGAACACTTTCGGGCCGGCGCCGGTGACGGCGACGCGCACGTTGTTGCCGCTCTTCGAGACGAAGACGCCGACCAGGGCGAAGCGCGAGGCCGGCTGCGGGAACTTCATGTAGGCGGCCTTGTCCGGCTTCGGGAAGCTGACGGCGGTGACGATCTCGCCGGCACCGAGGGCGGTCTCGAACATGCCCTTGAAGAAGTCGTCGGCCGCGATCTTGCGCTTGTTGGTGACGACGGTGGCGCCGAGGCCGACTAGGCCGGCGGGATAGTCGGCGGCCGGGTCGTTGTTGGAGATCGAGCCGCCGATGGTGCCGCGGTTGCGCACCTGCGGGTCGCCGATGCCGTCGGCGAGGACCGCGAGGGCGGGGATCGCACCCTTCACCACCGACGATTTCGCGACCTCGGCGTGCGTCGTCATGGCGCCGATGACGAGGTTGTTGCCGTCCATCTTGATGCCCTTGAGCTCGGCGATGCCGCCGAGATCGACGAGATCCGAGGGCTGGGCGAGCCGCTGCTTCATGGTCGGCAGCAGGGTCTGGCCGCCGGCGACGATCTTGGCGTCGGCACTCGCCCCGAGCGCCTTGGCGGCATCGGCCAGCGAAGCGGGGCGGACGTAGTTGAAGTTGTACATGGTGTCGTCCTCCCTTACTCGGCCGCAGCTTTGACGCTGTTGATGGCCTGCCACACCCGATGGGGCGAGGCCGGCATGGTGATGTCGGTGACGCCGAGCGGCGCCAGCGCATCGAGCACGGCGTTGATGACCGCCGGCGGTGAGCCGATGGCGCCCACCTCGCCGCAGCCTTTCGAACCCAGCGGGTTGTGGGTGCACATGGTGTTGTGGCTCTGCACCTTGAACGAGGGCACGTTGTCGGCCCGCGGCATGGTGTAGTCCATGTAGGAGCCGGTCAGCAGCTGGCCGCTGCTGTTGTCGTAGACGCAGCTCTCGAGCAGCGCCTGGCCGATGCCCTGGGCGAGGCCGCCCTGGATCTGGCCCTCGACGATCATCGGGTTGATGATCTTGCCGACATCGTCGACGGCCACCATGCTGATGACTTCGGTGACGCCGGTCTCCGGGTCGATCTCCACCTCGCAGATGTGGCAGCCGCCCGGATAGGTGAAGTTCAGCGGATCGTAGAACGCGGTCTCGTCGAGGCCGGGTTCGAGCTCGGTGATCGGATAGTTGTGCGGCACGTAGGCGGTGAGGGCGACGCTGCCGAACGGCACGGACTTGTCGGTGCCGACGACCTTGAAGACGCCGTCCTTGAACTCGACGTCGGCGACCGACGCTTCCATCAAGTGCGCGGCGATGCGCTTGGCCTTCGTCGTCACCTTGTCGAGCGCCTTGACCAGCGCCGAGCCGCCGACGGCCAGCGAGCGCGAGCCGTAGGTGCCCATGCCGAACTGGATCTTGTTGGTGTCGCCATGGACGACCTCGACGTTTTCCAGGGGAATGCCGAGGGCGTCGGCCACGATCTGCGCATAGGTGGTCTCGTGGCTCTGGCCGTGGCTGTGGGTGCCCGTGAAGACCGTCACGCTGCCGGTCGGATGCACCCGCACCTCGGCCGACTCGTAGAGGCCGGCGCGGGCGCCGAGCGAGCCGACGACCGCCGAGGGCGCGATGCCGCAGGCCTCGAGATAGGTCGAGATGCCGATGCCCCGCAGCTTGCCCTTGGCCTTGGCGGCGGCGCGGCGGCCCTCGAAGCCGGCGTAGTCGGCCTCCTTCAGCGCGATGTCGAGCGTCGAGTGGTAGTCGCCGCTGTCATATTGGAGGGCCACCGGCGTCTGGTAGGGGAAGGCGTCGCGCGGGATGAAGTTCTTCCGCCGCAGCTCGGCGCGATCCACCTTGAGCTGGCGGGCCGCCTTGTCGACGAGGCGCTCGAGCAGATAGGCGGCCTCGGGCCGGCCGGCACCGCGATAGGCATCGACGCAGACGGTGTTGGTGAACACTGCCTTCACCTCGACATAGATCGCGGGCGTGCTGTACACGCCCGCCAGCAGCGTGGCGTAGAGATAGGTCGGGATGCAGGGCGCGAAGGTCGAGAGATAGGCGCCCATGTTGGCGACCGTGCTGACCTTCAGGCCGATGAACTTGTTGTCCTTGTCGAGCGCGAGCTCGGCATGGCTGATGTGGTCGCGGCCATGCGCATCGGACATGAAGGACTCGCTGCGCTCCGCCGTCCACTTGATGGGCCGCGCGATCTTGCCGGCCGCCCAGGTGACGATCGCTTCCTCGGCATAGTGATAGATCTTGGAGCCGAAACCGCCGCCGACGTCCGGCGCCACCACGCGCAGCTTGTGCTCGGGGATCTGCAGCACGAAGGCGCCCATGAGCAGGCGGATGACGTGCGGGTTCTGGCTGGTGGTGTAGAGCGTGTAGTCGCCGGTGGCGCGGTCGTACTCGCCGATTGCGGCGCGCGGCTCCATGGCATTCGGGATCAGGCGGTTGTTGACGATGTCGATCTTGACGACGTTCGCCGCCTTGGCGAAGGCCGCTTCGGTGGCCGCCTTGTCGCCGAGCTCCCAGTCGTAGCAGACGTTGTTCTTAGCTGCCTCCCACACCTGGGCCGAGCCGGACTTCATGGCATCGCCGGTGGCGATGACGGCCGGCAGCTCCTGATAGTCGACCTCGATGAGGGCGGCGGCGTCCTTGGCCTGGTCCTTCGTCTCCGCGATCACGACGGCGACGTGGTCGCCGACATGGCGCACGCGGTCGGCGATCAGCGGAGGATGCGGCGGCTCGACCATCGGCGAGCCGTCCTTGCTCTTCACCAGCCAGCCGCAGGGCAGGCCCCCCTTCTTGTCGGCGGCGTAGTCGGCGCCGGTGAAGACGGCGACGACGCCCGGCGCCTTCTTGGCGGCGCTGACGTCGATCTTCCGGATGTTGGCGTGGGCGTGGGGGGAACGGAGGATGTAGGCGTAGGTCTGGCGGGGACGGTTGATGTCGTCGGTGTAGTTGCCGCCGCCGGTGAGGAAGCGAAAGTCTTCCTTGCGCTTGACTGCCTGTCCGATGAAAGCCATGGCGTGCCTCCCTATTTCCGCATCGCTTGCGCGCCGGCCAGGATGGCCTTCACGATGTTATGGTAGCCCGTGCAACGACAGATGTTGCCCTCCAGCCACTCGCGCACGTCATGCTCGTTGGGGTTGGCGTTGTTCTGCACGAGATCGACGGCACTCATGACCATGCCCGGCGTGCAGAAGCCGCATTGCAGGCCGTGGTTCTCGCGGAAGGCCTCCTGCATCGGATGCAGCTTGCCGTCGGTGGCCAGGCCCTCGATGGTCGTGACCTTGGCGCCCTGGGCCTGCACCGCCAGCATGGTGCAGCTCTTGGCCGACTTGCCGTCGACATGCACCACGCAGGCACCGCACTGGCTGGTGTCGCAGCCGACATGCGTGCCGGTGAGGCCGAGATGCTCGCGCAAGTACTGAACGAGCAAGGTGCGGGCCTCGACATCGGCCGAGACTGCCTTGCCGTTCACCGTCATGGATACGGTGGGCATGCCATTCCTCCCTGTGAACCGGGGCCGACGCCATGCAGCCCCATCTGCCGCGGGCGGCGATGACCGCCCGAATTTCTCCCCGCTGAACGCGCCGCAGCGCGCGCCAGACGTTAGAGAACAGTTTCGGTGGGTCATTGACGCAGGTCAAGAACGAACGCGTGGTAGCGGGCTGCGACGGGATGGCTGTGCGGTGTTTCGGCGAGGGAAGGGCAGGATGGTCGCGGTTCGGACGGGGGTGATGCTCAATTCCGAGCGATCGACCCCATGTCCAGCGGGGGAACGGGTAGAAGGATTCACCACAGAGGACACAGAGAGCACAGAGGAAGGGTGATTGCGCGCTGCGCGCGCCAGGGAAGGAAGGGCTTCTCTGTGACCTCTGTGCCCTCTGTGGCGGATCTTCTTCTTGCTCGCGGCAGCGGCGAGGAGGGCGCCGAGGCGGCGGTGGGCGGCGGCCGCGGCGGCGGCGAGCGCGATCATCTCGGCCGAGCGCAGGCCGTGGACGAGGCGGTTGGTGCGGGCGCGCGCCCGGCCGGCTGCGGTGCGCGGGCCCGTGCTCTTGCCGCCGTGGAAGCGGCAGCGGCCGTTGGCCATGGCCGGCTGGCGGCAGGTGCAGCCGGCGCGCGTGCGGGCGCCGCAGCGGGGTGCCGCCAGGAAGTCGCCGCCGGGGTTGCCGTTGTTGAGGCGGCCGCGGGAGGAAGCCGGCAGTGAGGCGGAGTGGGGACTCCCCCCCTTTTTCTCGACGATCAGGCCGGTGTCGGGATCGATGCCGGCGGCGATATCGTGCTCACGTCCTTCCTCGCGGTCATAGTCGCCCAACGGACCGGAATAGTAGGTCTCGACGCGGCGCGGGCGATCGGGATCCGTGCGCACGCGCTGCAGCATGGCGACACCCTGCTGGAAGCGCTCCATCAGGCGCGCGGCGCCGTGGGCGAGCCGCAGCCCCTCGGGACGATCGAGCGGATCGACGGCGGCCATCACGACGGCATCGGCGCGGCCGGAGAGCCGCATCACCAGGCGATGGGTGGCGGCGAGCTGGTGGGCGAAGAGCTTCGTGTGCTGGACTTGCGAGGTTGCGGCCAGGGCCTCGACTCCGGTCGCGGCGACAAGGGAGCGGGCGGCGCCCGACGCAGCGGCAAGGAGAGCCTGCTCGGCGGCCGTCGGCCGGCGGCGCGCGGCTTCGGGCGGCATAACCGGCGCCTGGTCGAGTTTGCGGTAGGATTTCGCGCGATTGATGCGGCGGGTCCGCTCCTGCTCCGTCATCTCCGGGTCCTCGCCGAAGAGCGGGTGGCCGACGCCGAGCCAATCGGTCTCCTCGTCCACCGCAGCCTGCTGCGGCCCTGCCAGCGCGCGCAAGGTCTGCAGGCTCCGGCGATAGCGGCCGTTGAGGCGGGCGGCGGCGCCGGCGAAGCGCGCGGCGGCCAGGTCGAAGATCGGCAGGTTGTCGGTGTTGTGGGTGGCGCCGTCGGCGGCTGCGGCGAGGGCGCGATCGGCGGCGGCCGCCATGCGCATGGTCACGAGGTGCGCCGCGGCCATCTGATCGGCGAGCAGTCCCTGCAGGAACTTGTCGCCCTCCTCGGCATCGATCGCCGCCGCCGCGGCCAGCTCGCCGGCGCCGGCCGCGGCGGCCAGCTGCGCGGGCAAGGCGTCGGGGGAATTATGCGTAAAAATCGTTGTCATCAAACTCCTCCCTACTGTTCCACTATCTGCGTATCCGAGCTAGGCCATGGACTGATTTTTATATGTTAATTTATCTTACGCATATCGGCCGCAGTACTATATGCATAGAACGCGCTAGTTGTCAATATGTTCTTGCAATTTACGCAACATTCGACGCTGATTAGCATTCGACGTTCGTGCGGGCGGCGGCGGCCGGATGCGTTCACCATAAGCGACACGGAAGACCGTAGGGGCGCGCTGGCGCGCGCCCGCGGTGCCGTTGCCCGGACATCGGTGGATGCGCAGTTGCCCCATCGCGGGTGCGCGCAGCGCGCCCCTACGCGAGAGATGCATCGCGAAGCGGCGGCCGCGTGTTCCTGCAGCCGTTCTAGGCAAGGAACAATCGGCGGAGATCGGCGTTAGCACCATCGAAGAAAAAGGGTGCATCGATGGGCGGCCGGGAGACGCGTTGGTGGGGTGGTCGGCTGCTCTTGGGAGCGGCAATCGTGCTGGTCGCGCCCTGCATCAGCATTGCCTATTCCGACTGGTATGCGCCGGACAGGGCCGACAGCGCCGCGACAGCGCGTGCCGCGGTCGCGCCGACGAGCGACATATCGGTGACCGTAACGGTTCCGCCCGACATTTCCTTCGCGGATGGCGCGGGCAGCGGCCCTGCAGCCGGATGGAACGCTCCGGCCAACCGCGATCGACTGCCGCCGGATCCGCCGGCAGCGGCGGCTGCCGCGCCGCCGCCGAGCAGCGCGGCGGAGACTGCGCCGCTGCCGGCCGAAAAAGACGCGGCATCCGCGTCGGCGCCTGCCGAGGCGCTTGAGACAGATCCCGGCTCGCCCGACACCAGCAGCATCTTCCTGCTGTCGGCCAGGACGGCGGCCCCGGCGCCTTCGCAGACGGCAGGCAACGCGCCCCCGAGCGGCGCCGCCCAGAGCGCCAGCACCGAGGCCGGCGCGACCCGCAGCACGCGTGCGGCGTCAGCTGATCCCGGAAGCAATATGAGCGTCGCAGGCGGGCCGAGCAGCGGCACCGGCAGCAGCTCTTCCGGCACGAGCGGCAGTTCCTCGGGAACGAGCGGGAGCGGCAGCAGCGCCGGTACGAGTGGTGGTTCGAGCACCGGCAGCGCCTCGGGAACGAGCGGCAGCGAGAACGCAAGTACGGGCGCGGAGGATGGAACCGCGCAGGGTGAGGCCTCCGGCGGCGCAAGCAGCGGCAGCCAATCCGGTGGCCTGGTCGGCGCCGCCAGCAACGCGGTCGGCGGCGTGGCCAATGCCGTCGGGGGCGCGGCGCGCGGCGCCGTGGGAGCGGTGGACCATGCGACCGGCGGGGCGCTCGGGGGCGGGGGACTGCTCAAATAAGCGAATAGCGGGCGCGCTGTGGCCGGCCTGTGACGCGTGACACGGCGCTGCCCGGTGTGCGGCGCCCCATGCCCGACGCCGTGCGGCAAGCCGCATGTCCCTCTTTTCCGCACTTTGGAACAAGTCGCGAGGAAATCGCGTTCTCGTTGGAACCGCATGAAACACCCGGAGATGAGCCATGTGTGCCATGTGCGACCGGGACAGAGAACGATCCTCCCAGGGACGACGACTGCTGTGGGCGGCGACGCTCGGCATCCTCGCAAGTTCCGTCAGCGTCGGCCATTCCGAGCCAGAAGCCTCCAACCCGGTGCCGCTCAAGGTCGCGGCCAATACGGTCGATGCGGACCAGGACAGTGGCGACCTCTTCGCTGTGCCCGACGACGCGAGCGCGCCGGCAGATGCCGGTGCGAACAGCATGCCGGCAAGCGGAGAAGCATCCTCGCCGCCGCCCCCGAGCAGCGGGGCCGATGACGGCGCCGCCGCCACCGGGATGC
>DATIXH010000159.1:0-2290 GCA_035518775.1 Candidatus Acidiferrum sp. | reverse complement strand
GCTACAAGATGATTGGCGTCGGCCACCTGGTCGCCGACGACATCTGCGGCACAGCCAGCGACCTGCTGGAGCCGTTCCGCTTCTCGCGCTTCGCCCAAGGAAAACTGCACCCGACGTCGAACAGTCCGTTCCCGTGGAGCTGAGGAGGGAAACGGAACTGGCGAGGCCGGCGCACGCCTGATTGAGAGACACAAACCAACAAACGAACAGGGGGACGACGCCCATGACCGACTTGGAACAACACGTCAATGCCAAGGGCCGCAAGGAGCTGGTGAAACAGGTCCGCGAAAAGATCAAGGAACTCGGCATCGAGTACATCTATTACCAATTCGTCTCCGTCACCGGCCGCATCGTCGGCAAGGGCGTGCCTGCGGACCACTGGGAGAGTGTCGCCGAACGCGGCTTCCAACTGGTCTATGGTTCGACCGCGAACCTCTTCGTCGATCGCCACAAGAACTACATCGGCTATGGCCCCGAGGCGTCGGAACTGGTCGGCATTCCCGACCCCGAAACCTTCGTGCAGCTGCCCTGGGACAAGCGCGTTGCGCGCGTCTTCTGCACCTGCTTCCGCAACCGCGAGGAAAAGATCAATCCGGGCGGGCACCTGACGTCGGATTGCCGCGGCAACCTGCGCATCATCCATGACGAGTTCAAGAAGACCCACAAGGGCCTGCATCTGCGCCATGGCTGCGAGCCGGAAATGATGTGGCTGAAGAAAGGCGCCGACGGCCTTCCCGATGGCGGCTTCAGCAAGCCGAACTGCTATCACATCGACCAGTTCGAATCCCTGCGGCCGGTGTTCATGCGGGTGATCGAATACGCCCGCGCCATGGGCCTCGACATGATCCAGGGCGACCACGAGGACGCGCCGGGCCAGCTCGAGTTGAACTTCATGTTCGACGACGCCCTGCACACCTGCGATCGCCTCACCACCTATCGCCAGATCTGCGCCCAGGTGGCGCGCGAGTTCAACCTGATCGCCTGCTTCATGGCGAAGCCGTTCATGGGCGTCTCCGCTAACGGCTGCCACCACAACCTGTCGCTGTGGACCGGCGGCGAGGACAAGCTGAACAATCTCGGCTACGACAAGTCGCTGCCCGGCATGGACGACGTCTTCACTTATCGCAAGGGCGGCGAGAACACGTTCATGCCGCTGAAGGGCGAAGCCAAGCCAGGCCCGATCGGCCTCAACTGCATCGGCGGCGTCGTGAAGCATGTCGCCGCGCTCACGGCGTTCGGCTCCTCGACCGTCAATTCCTACCGCCGTCTGTGGGACACCGGCTTCTGGGCGCCGGTCTATGCCGACTGGGGCTACCAGAACCGCACCTGCGCCCTGCGCATCTCGGCGCCGGGCCGCTTCGAGTACCGTTCCGTCGACTCGACGGTGAATCCGTATCTGATGGCGGCCGGCCTGCTGAAGGCTTTCGACGACGGCATCACCAGCAAGCTCGATCCGGGCGAGCCGGAGGAGCGCAACATCTACCAGGCCATGGCGGCCGGCAAGAAGGTGAAGAAGCTGCCGATGTCGCTCGGCGAGGCGCTCGACGCGCTCGAAAGGAACGAGACCATCAAGGGGGCGCTGCCCGACGAGATGTACCGGGTGTTCATGCATTACAAGCGCGACGAGTGGGAGAAGTTCATGGCCACGGTCACGCACTGGGATCTGCAGCAGTATTGGGACTACCTGCCTTGATGTAGGGGCGCGCTGCGCGCGCCCGCGGGCGGCCGCCGGCCGCCCCTACAAATGAACGAAAAGGAGCACGCCCATGTGCGGCATTGCAGGACTGATTCATCGCGGGAAGACCGGGGACATCGGCAAGGAGATGACGGCGATGCTGCTGTCGCTGAAGCACCGCGGCCCCGATTCCACCGGCTTCGCGCTCTACGGCAAGCCGAAGGGTGACGAGCTCGTGCTGCGCTTCAAGGTGGCGGAGCAGGAGGAAATGTCCAAGGGCTTCGACATCCACCAGCAAGTGCGGGATCGCCGGGCCGAGGTCGAGCGGCGCCTGAAGGAACTGGGTGCCGAGATCACGAAGGAAGAGGAGGCGACGGAGTACGCCTTCCGCTTCCGCATCAAGTACGGCGGCGACCGGCGGCGTCTCGCCGACTACATCGAGGACGTCGACGGCGCCGAGATCCTCTCCATGGGCCACGGCCTCGAGTTGATCAAGGACCTGGGTGACGCCACGCGCGTTTCCGGCCAGTATCATCTGCCCGGCTTCATCGGCACCCACGCCATCGGCCACACGCGCATGGCGACGGAATCCGACGTCGACATCCGTTCGGCCCA
>DATIXH010000158.1:0-8590 GCA_035518775.1 Candidatus Acidiferrum sp. | reverse complement strand
TACTCGCCAGGTCACTGCCTCCACGTACCTTGTCAATGGTCGAGCATGCCCCGCAGAACGACATACTCACGGCGATGCCGCACATGGCCACGAGTTTCGCCGTCCGTAGCCGGAGCACGGTGCTCGAACGCCTTGCTGGGGCGTCTCTATCGTGGGTAGGTCCGTCCCAGGCGGATCTGCAGGGACCAACAGCCTCTATATTCATGTTTTGTTCTCCATTCAGCCAGTAGAAAGTTTAAGGCTCGCCCAAGTTTCAGGAGGTGATCAGGCGGAAAGGCGCGAACAGTCTGTGTCGCTCAGTCTTCGAAGTCCTCGCCCTGAAAGGCGGCTTCGGCTTCTTCGACCAAACGTCGAAGCGGCCGGTCTTCCATTTCGCACATTGGGTCGCCTTCCGACAGACGGGCCCAATCCGCCAGCCTTACGAGAAGATGAACATGTGCGAGCGCCGCACGACATACGGTCTCGTAAGCGGCGAAGCTCTTCGCGTCTTCGTCGACGGGCGCCGCAGAAAATCGTTTGTAGGTTTCGAGCGCCCTGCTCAGCAGCCTTGGCAGATTGGCCGCAAAGTCGCGGCGAAAGGCATCGAAGCCTGCGTCCTCTCGCGCGTATAGAATGTTTTCTCTGGCTTCAGTTCTGTCGTCGCTCACTGATCGTCTCGCTCAAGAGGTGACAGATGGATCAAGGGCGCGGGCATCTGACGCCCATAACGACGGCTGTTTGCCGGCAATTGAGATCACTGGTCGCCGAGCAAGGAGATCGATCGAAGGCCGAGTTTCATCAGCGAAAATGCGGATCCGTAAGAGGGTTTCGCGGCACCGAGTAGATTGCGGCGTTGCTGCCAGTCCGCCTGACTTTCGATGTTAGCAATCTTTGATGAGGTCACTGCTTGCTGCTCGACGTTCTGGCGATCGTTTTCGGCCTGCATCCCGCTCAGCATGGCGTCAGCCGATCCGGAGCTCGCGTCGATGCCCTGCGCCCCGAAGCGGGCTGTCTGCGTCGCGAGTGCGCGTCTCAGTCTTTCACTTCTGTCGTTCTGGTCGATCGCCTGGTTTTGCTGAGCCTGCCGGACCTGAGCGTCGGCTTGCTGAGAGATCTGCGCATTTTCTTGCGAAAGCTGTGTATCGGCTTGCTTAGCGGCCGCGCGCGCCTGAGAAGCATTCGATGCTATCTGCATCGCGCTCATGGCGACACTCGGAAGCATTCCACCCATCGATTGATCTCCTTCGCAGAATAGCAGCACTTCAAGCAGAGATGCTCAGCTGCGTTGAAACAGACAACAGAGTAAATGAGAGGGGCACTTCCTGTTCAATCCGCCAAAAAGGGGAGATGCCGTCACTGCGCCATCCGAGGGTTCGGATCGTCACATCACCACTGAACGGCTGAGGCAGTGAATCGAGGATGCCCTCCCCGAAGCGGCGAAGGCAAACTTGGGTGAGGCCGCGGCCCGTGTCGACCAAGAGCGCAGGTGTGTTCCATATACGAAACGTGAGCGTGACCCAACTTCCGCACTTTGCCCCGTGCCGGCGATGGAAAGCCGCGGAAAAGCTTGGTTTTCGGCGCCGCTTTCGGGAGTGTGGTGCTAAAATACGATCTCTCTGACCGAGATAGTCAGCCAATTATCTTGACGTTGTGGAATGTTGTGTGGTGTCCTGGATGGGTGACCAGGATGCCGCGTCATGTTCGTTCGCGTCAAGAAGATCGGTGGATACGAGTATCTGTACCTCGTCGAGAATGCCCGCGAGGGCGGACGCCATGTTCAGCGGGTGATCAAATCACTGGGGCGTCGTGACGAGGTCGAGGCATCGGGGCTGTTGGATTCGCTGATCGCCTCGGCGGCCCGCCATTCCCGCCGTTCGATCGTGCTGTCGAGCTTCTACCGGGGAGAACTGCCCGAGTTGAAGCGGCTCAGCATCGGTCCCGAACTGGTATTCGGCCGCTTGTGGCGGGATCTCGGCTGTCGCGATGTCCTGCGCGGACTGCTGGCGGACCGTCACTTCGGGTTCGACGTCGAGCGGGCCGTCTATCTGGCGGTGGTGCATCGCCTGATGGTGTCCGGCTCGGATCGCCATGCCAGCGAATGGCGCCAAAGCTTCCGTGTTCCGGGCGCTGCCGACCTTGCTCTGGATCACGCCTACAAGGCGATGACCTGGCTCGGCGAGGAGATCGGCAACGGCCGGGTGATGACGGATGCCATCGAAGAGGCCTTGTACCGGCACCGCCAGCCGCTGCTCGGCGAGGTGTCGGTGGCTTTCTTCGACACCACCAGCCTGTGGTTCGAAGGCAGAGGCGGCGCCAGCCTGGGCCAACGGGGCCATTCGAAGGACTACCGGCCGCACCTCAACCAAGTGGTGCTCGGCATCGTGCTCGATGGCGACGACCGGCCGATCGCCTCGTTCCTGATGCCCGGCAATACCGCCGACGTCACCACGCTGGTGCCGGTGGTGGGGCGCCTTCAGGAGCGGTTCGGCATCAAGCGGGCCTGCATCGTTGCCGACCGCGGCATGATCTCGGCGGCTACCATCGCCGATCTGGAGGCGCGCGGCATCGACTACATTCTGGGCGTGCGCGAACGCTCCGTCCGTGAGGTCCGCGACGACGTCATCGACGACGACGGCGTGGCGGTGCCGCTCGTCATCCCCCGTCAGAAGGGCCAGACCCAGCTCGCCATCAAGGACGTCACCATCGCCGGGCGGCGCTATGTGCTGTGCCGCAACGAAGAGGAGGCGAACAAGGATGCCGAGGCCAGGGCCGCCATCCTCGCCGGTCTCGAACGCAAGCTCGCCCAGGGCGATAAGGCGTTGGTCGCCAACACCGGCTTCCGCCGATTCCTTGCCGAACCGAAAGGCGAGGGCTTCACCATCGATCCGGCCAAGGTCGAGGCGGACGCCCGTTTCGACGGCCTGTTCGTGCTGCGCACCAACACCAGGCTGTCCGCTCTGCAAGTGGTCCTTCGCTACCGCAACCTCTTGGCGGTGGAGGACGCCTTCAAGACCGTCAAGGCACTGCTGGCCACCCGCCCCGTCTTCCACAAGACCGATGCCGCCATCCGCGGCCACGTCTTCGTCTCCTTCCTCGCCCTGCTGCTCAGAAAGGAACTGATCGACCGACTGGCCGCCCGCCGTCTGAAAGCGCTCGAATGGCAGCGCATCATCGACGACCTCGCCGACTTGAGCGAGATCGAAGTCGAGCAGGACGGCCGCCGGGCGCTGCTCAGAACCGCACCGGGGCCGACCATCGACCCGCTCTGCCGCGCCCTCAGCTTCACCCTGCCGCCCGTTTTCCAGGAGCTGCCCACCAAAGAAAAACCGCCCGCGATCGCCGAACCCTGTGGTGCCTAAATCACTTCGCGCCCGATAACGCGTTGATGGAGCAGCATATCTTCAGGGGCAGTGCGGAAGTTGGGTCTGACGCCGGCGCGCCGCTCGCGCTCTCGGCGGCGCTTCCCGCCCACTACACCATCGCGCAAGCCGCCGCCTACCTGCAGACCTCCGAGAAGACCCTCCGCCGCATGATCGCTGCCGGCGACCTGGCAGAGGTTCGCATCGGCCGACAGATCCGCATCGCCGAGCCCGACCTCGTCGCGCTGCTGCACAAGGGGCGCAGTCGATGAGCAGTACTGTCCTCTCATGTCCGGCATTGTCCACCGTCTATACTCTGTTCGACACGGATCGTTACACGGATGTCCGGTAATCGACGTGGTATTATCAAGGTGAGTTCTCACGAATTGGAAGCCGTGTCCAGTCCTGTCCTAACGAGGCCGAGTATGACCACCTCTCAGCCATCACGATCGCCGCTCGCCGCCGAGGGCAGCCGCGATCCCTACCATCTCACCCTCGGCGACGTTATCGCCGCGGTCGCCGGCCATCCCGAGCTGACCGCGCCGCGGAGGCGCGATCTGGCGTCGGCGGTGCGCACGATCGCCCGCGCCCTCGGCCGCCCGCCGGCCGAGATCCCCGCCAACCCGCGCTACCTGCGAGAGCGACTCGATGGTCTGTCGGCGGCCGCTGCCAGGGTCGGCGCCGGCCGCTGGCGGAACCTGCGCAGCCTGCTCGGCACGGCGCTGACGCTGGCCGGCGTCAAGTCGCTGCCCGGCCGCTACGTGGCGCCGCTCGGGCCGCGGTGGGCGGCGCACTTCGCCATCATAACCGACCGCCGGATGCGCTCCGGGCTGAGCCGTCTCATCCATTGGTGCGACACCGCCGGCATCGGCCCCGACGCGGTCGACGACGCCGTCATCGGGCAGTTCGCCGAGAGCCTCCACAAGGACAGCTTCGTCCGCAAGCCCAAGGGGGTCCACCGGCTCTCCTGTCAGTTGTGGAACCGGGCGGCCACGGAGATTGCGGGCTGGCCGCAACACGAGGTGGGCGTTCCCAATCACAAGGCGGACTACACCCTCGCCTGGGAGGCCTTTCCCCCGTCGTTGCGCGCCGACATCGAGGCCTGCCTCGCACAGGCGGCGGGCGACGACCTGCTGGCCGACGAGGCGCCGCTGCGCCCGATCGGCGCGCTCACCCGCCGCCAGCGCCACGGGCAGCTGCGCCGGCTGGCAACCGCACTGGTGCTCAGCGGCACGCGCCTCGCGACGGAGGTGACCACGCTCGGTGTTCTCGTCGAAGTCGCCTCGGTCAGGGCGATCCTGCGCTTTCTGCTGGAGCGGGCCAAGCGGGACGGCCGCACCGGGAAGAAGCCCACGACGGGGCACATCCATCAGCTGGCCCGGCTGCTGAAGACGGTCGCCCGACACTGGGTGAAGGTCGACGAGCAGCATTTCGCCGAGCTGCACCGGCTGTGCCGGCGCGTCGACCCGCGGGACACCGGCATGACCGACAAGAACCGTGACCGCCTGCGCCCGCTCCGCGACGCCAAGGTGCTGCGAGCCTTCCTCGAACTGCCCGACCGGATGCTGGCCGAGGTCAGGCGGACCGACCGCGGCCGGCGCCGCGAGGCGCTCGAGGTGGCGGCCGCCCTCGGCATCGCCATCCTCACCTATGCCCCGATCCGCAGCGCCAACCTCTGCCGCCTCGATCTCGAGCGGCACCTCGTCCGCACCCGCGCCGCCGGCACGGTGTTCATCGTCATCCCCGCCCACGAGGTCAAGAACGCCGTCGACCTCGAAGTGCAGTTGCCCGACCCGGTGGTCGCGCTGCTCGACCTCTATATCGAGCACTACCGGCCGCGGCTGATCGAGGTCCCGTCGACCTTGCTGTTTCCGGGCCGGCGTGGCGGCCCGAGCACGACGACCGCGGAGCGCATCCCGAAGGCGATCCTGCGCCACCTCGGCATCGATTTCCACGTGCACCTGTTCCGCCACCTGGCGGCGATGATCCACCTGACGCTCCATCCGGGCGACTACGAGACGGTGCGGCGCGTGCTCGGGCACAAGTCCATGGACACCACCGCCCGGACCTACGCCGGACTGGAGACCGCGGCGGCGTTCGCCCACTACGACCGGAGCGTCCTCCAGCTGCGGGAGGCCGCGCGATGAGCACTGATGCCGAGTTGGCCGCGACGCCGGTGCGCCGCTGCCTGCCGGTCTCACAGTGGCCGGCCGCCGACCGCGCGGCGTGGCAGCGGGCGCTGGAACCGGGCGACATCCTCGATCCCGGCGGGCCGGCCGGGGAGTGGTCGCCCGCGCTGCGGCGGCGCGTCGAACACGGCTACGGCCGTTGGCTGACCTTCCTCGCCAGCCAGGGTCTGTTGGCCGCCGGCGCGGCGCCGCATCAGCGGCCCAGCCGCGACCGCGTCCGCACCTACATCGACGAGCTGAAGGCGGTGAACGCGCCGCTGACCGTGGTCGGCCGGATCGAGGGCCTCGCCTACGCCCTGCGGGCGATGGCGCCTCAGGACGACTGGACCTGGCTGCGCGATTTCGCGGCGCGCCTGCGGACACGGGCGCGTGCGGCCGACAAGCAGGGCCGCCTGCGGCCGATTGGAGACCTCTTCCGCCTCGGCCTGCAGCTGATGGCCGACGCCGAGGCGGTCGACGACACGGTGCTGCGCCGTGCCGTCGGCTACCGCACCGGGCTGATGATCGCCCTGCTGAGCGCCCGTCCGCTGCGAAGGCGCAACTTCGCCGGCATTCTGCTCCACCGCAACCTCGTGCAACACCCCGGTGGCGGCTGGTGGCTCCGCTTCGGCCGCGACGAGACCAAGGCTCGCGAGCCCATCGAGGCGGCGCTCCCCGAGACGCTGGGTCCGGCGCTCGAGCGCTACCTCGCCCACTGGCGGCCGATCCTGCTCGCGAGCGCGCAGCGCTACCGTCCCGGCCAGCCGCAACCGGCGGAGCCGGCGGCCCTGTGGATCTCGCGGGAAGGCGCGCCGATGCTGCCGCATGCGGTCACGGTGGCCATCGCCAAGGCGACCCGCGCCGCCTTCGGCGTGGCGATCAGACCGCACCTGTTCCGCAGCTGTGCGGCGACCAGCATCGCCATCGAGGACCCCGTGCACGTCCGCATGATCAAGCCGGTGCTCCAGCACCGCAGTGCGCTCACCGGCCAACGCCACTACAATCAGGCGCGCACGCTCGAGGCCGGCCGGCGCTACGCCGACAGCATCCGCACGCTGCTGAGCGGCGCCGCCACCGACGACTGAACCCGATGGGAGGACACCTGCCGATGCGCGCCGTCATCTATGCCCGCTACTCGAGCGAGAACCAGCGCGAAGCGTCGATCGCCGACCAGCTCGAGGTCTGCCGGAGGCTGATCGCCCGCGAGGGATGGCAGTTGGCCGGCAACTACAGCGACCAGGCGATCAGCGGAGCCAGCCGCTTCCGGCCGGGGTTGCAGCGACTGCGCGCCGACGCCGAAGCCCGCGCCTTCGACGTCATCGTCTGCGAGGCGCTCGACCGGGTCGGCCGCAAGCTGGCCGATGTCGCCGAATTGCACGACCTGCTCTCCTACCTCGGCATCAAGCTGGTGACGGTGGCCACCGGAGAGGTGACCGCGCTGCACATCGGCATGCTGGGCACACTGGCCCAGCTCGCCCTCTCCGATCTCCGCGAAAAGACCAAACGCGGCCAGCTCGGGCGCGCCTTGCAGGGCAGGATCCCCGGCGGCCACGCCTATGGCTACGACGTCGTCGAGAACCACGGCAAAGGGGCGCGCGGCGAGCGGGTGATCAACCCGGCCGAGGCCGATATCGTGCGACGCATCTTCGTGGCGTTTGCCGACGGCGAGAGCCCGCGCGCCATCGCCAGGCGGCTCAACGCCGAGGGTGTGCCGGGACCAGACGGCCGGGCGTGGCGGGATACCACTATCCGCGGTCAGGTCGATCGCGGCACCGGGCTGCTCAACAACGCCATCTACGCCGGCCGGCTGGAGTGGAACCGCTGCTCGTACGTCAAGGACCCGCGCACCGGCAAGCGCGTGGCCCGGGTGAACGCGAAGGAGCAGTGGGAGATCGTCGCGGTCCCCGAGCTGCGCATCGTCCCGGACGACCTCTGGCAGCAGGTGAAGCAGCGCCAGGCGATGGTGCGCATCGAGATCGGCCGCGATGCAAATGGCAACGCCCTCAACCGGGCGCACCGCCGGCGTTTCCTGTTCTCCGGTCTGCTGGTTTGCGGGCTGTGCGGCGGCGGCTACACCATCGTCGGCAAGGACCGCTACGGCTGCGCCGCCCACAAGAACCAGGGCACCTGCGCCAACACCCGGACGATTCTCCGTCCCGAGATCGAAGAGCGGGTTCTGGCGGGATTGAAGCAACGTCTGCTCGCCCCGGAGCTGGTCCGCGAGTTCACTGACGAGGTGGAACGCGCACTCGAGGCGCGCAGCCGCGATGCCGAGCGCGAACGTCGGACCCTCGACCGCGAGGCGGTCGCCGTAAACCGCAAGATCGCGGCGATGCTGAAGGCGATCGAGGACGGGCTCTACAACTCGAGCATGAAGGAGCGCATGGCGACGCTCGAAGCCGAGAAGATCGCCATCCAGGCCCGCCTCGACCAGCTCGGCGCCCCCCCACCCGTCCGCCTGCATCCGAACCTGAGCGCCGTCTACGAGGAGAAAGTGGCGCGGCTGGCGGAAGCCCTGAACGTGCCGGAGACAAGGGCCGAGGCGGGCGAGATCATCCGCTCGCTGATCGAGCGGATCGTCCTCACCCCCGAGGGTGAGCGCTTGAAAGCCGAGCTCTACGGCGACCTCGCCGGGATTCTGGCACTGTGCGAGGGTGCCCGCCAAGGAGCGGGTGGGGGAAGTGAAGTATCGGTGGTTGCGGGGGCAGGATTTGAACCTGCGACCTTCAGGTTATGAGTCTGAAAGACTCCCTGTGCCGTGCTGAAGCTCAGGGAGCGATTGCGATGAAGGTGGCTCCACTGTCGAAACGCGGCAGTGAATGGCGCCTCAGACTACTTCCTCGCTTTCCGCTCCGCCTCGTCGATCCGCGCCAGCAGCCGTTCGGCCTGGGCGAAGAACACCGCGTCGGCGCGCACCTCCGCCTCGACGGCCCTGTCCAGCAGGCGGTCGTAGGTGCGCCGCCACATGCCCTTGGGGCGCTCGGGAAAGTCGGCCGCGGGGTCGGGCGCGCCGCCGAGCCGCTGCCGGACCTTGTTCGCGCTGCGGACCGCGCGGACCAGCTCGTTCTCCTGTTGAGAGCGGTA
>DATIXH010000157.1:0-39696 GCA_035518775.1 Candidatus Acidiferrum sp. | reverse complement strand
GAGGTGCAGCGCCGGCAGATGACGACCGTGCTCTCGCCCAACGTCTTCAACATCGCCATCGAGGGCAGCTTCGACGACTGCCAGGACCTGGTGAAGGCGATGTTCAACGACCACCGCTTCCGCGACGAGCTGAACCTCTCGGCCGTGAACTCGATCAACTGGGCGCGGGTGATGGCGCAGATCGTCTACTATGTGGCGGCTGCCGTGGCCCTGGGCGCGCCCGAGCGGTCGGTGTCGTTCGCCGTGCCGACCGGCAATTTCGGCAACGTCTATGCGGGCTATGCCGCCCGCGCCATGGGCGTGCCGATCGAGCGCCTCATCGTCGGCTCCAACCGCAACGACATCCTGACGCGCTTCTTCGCCAGCGGTCGCATGGCGATGGAGGAGGTGCAGCCGACGCTGTCGCCGAGCATGGACATCCAGGTATCGAGCAACGCGGAGCGGCTGCTGTTCGATCTCTACGATCGCGACGGCGCCGCCCTGACCCAGGCCATGGCCAGTTTCCGACGCAACGGCCAGCTCGCCATCGGCGACGAGCGCTGGAAGCGGGCGCGCGCGGTGTTCGACGGCTACCGCTTCGACGATGCGGAGACCTTGCAGACGATCGCCGGCATCCACCGCCAGACCGGCGAGCTGGTCGATCCCCATAGCGCCATCGGCATCGCCGCGGCCCATGCCGGCGCGCGCGACGCCGGCGGAGCGGTGATCGCGCTGGCCACCGCCCATCCCGCCAAGTTCCCCGACGCCGTCGCGCGCGCCACCGGCGTGCGCCCGGCGCTGCCCGCGCGCCTCGCCGACCTCTTGGAGCGGCCGGAGCGCGTCGAGGTGCTGCCGAACGATCTTAAGACCGTGCAGGGCTATATCCGCAGCCGCCGACTGAAGGGAGCCGCCTGATGGGTGTTCTCACCACCGACCGGATCGATGGCATTCGACTGACGCGCCTGGAGAACGGCCTGATCGTCGCCACCGATGCCATGGCGGGAATCGAGACCGCCGCCATCGGCGTCTGGGTCGGCGTCGGCACGCGCCACGAGCCGGCGGCCATCAACGGCGTCGCGCACCTGCTGGAGCATATGGCCTTCAAGGGCACGCAGCGCCGCAACGCGCGCGACATCTCGGTCGAGATCGAGTCGGTCGGCGGCCACCTCAACGCCTACACCTCGCGCGAGAACACCGCCTACTACGCGCGCGTGCTGGCCGACGACGTGCCGCTCGCGCTCGACATCGTCGCCGACATCCTGCAGCACTCGGTGTTCGACGAGACCGAGTTGGCGCGCGAGCGCACGGTGGTGCTGCAGGAGATCGGGCAGGCCGAGGACACGCCCGACGACATCATCTTCGATCACTTCCAGGCCCGCGCCTATCCCGACCAGGCCCTCGGCCGCCCGGTGCTGGGCACGGCGGAGATCGTCGGCAACCTGTCGCGCGAGGCCATCCGCGGCTATATGCGCGAGCACTATAGCGGCGACCGGCTGATGCTGTGCGCGGCCGGCAAGGTCGATCACGACCGCATCGTGGAGCAGGCGGCCAAGGCCTTCGTCGACCTGCCGCAGGAAGGTTCGGCGCCGACCGACACCGCCCGCTACGTCGGCGGCGATTTCCGCCAGGCGCGCGACCTCGAGCAGGTGCATCTGGTGTTCGGATTTCCGGGCGTGGGCTACGCCGATCCCGACTATTACGCCGCCACCGTCTACTCGACCCTGCTCGGCGGCGGCATGTCCTCGCGCCTGTTCCAGGAGATCCGCGAGAAGCGCGGCCTCGTCTATAGCATCCACAGCTTCACCTCCTCCTACGTGGACGGCGGGCTGTTCGGCATCTATGCCGGCACCGGCGAGACCGAGGTGGCGGAACTCGTGCCGCTGGTGTGCGACGAGGTGGTGAAGGCGGCCGACACCGTCGACGCCGAGGAAGTGCGGCGCGCCCGCGCCCAGCTCAAGGCCGGCATCCTGATGGCGCGCGAGGGGCCGAGCGCCCGCTGCGAGCAACTGGCGCAGCAGCTGCTGGTCTATGGCCGCCCGCTGCCGATGGACGAGATCATTGCCCGCGTCGACGCCGTCGACGTCGGGCAGGTGGCCGCGGTCGCGCGCCGCCTGCGCAGCGGCCCGCTGACCCTCACCGCCCTCGGCCCGATCGACCAGGTCGAGCCCTACGACCGCATCGCCGCGCGCCTGAGCTGACTTCCGGAAGCAATGGGTCCTGCCAGCGCCAGGGCACACACACCTTCGGGCTTGACGCAGGGCCGTGCAACAGAGTCCCCTCTCCCCTTGTGGGAGAGGGACAGGGTGAGGGGTCTGGCGCCGGCAGGCGCCGGTGCATTCGTGGAACGAGCGAGATCTTTTCGCGCTGCCGCGCGCGTCCCCTCACCCTGTCCCTCTCCCACAAGGGGAGAGGGAACTTTGCATGAGCGCCTTGCGTCGGACCGACGAGCCGACGCTTCGGCTCGACGATCATGATCCGCTTCAGCCTCAGCCGCTTCCATGTCCCGAGCGGCAATCGGATCGACGGGCAGCGGCTGTATCTGCGGGCACCGCGTGGGCGCGATTGGCGGGCCTGGGCCGACCTGCGCGAGAAGAGCCGGACCTTCCTTACGCCATGGGAGCCGACCTGGTCGAGCGACGCGCTGTCGCGGGCGGCCTTCCGCCGCCGCCTGCGCCAGACGGCCCTGGAATGGCATGAGGACGGCGGTTACGGCTTTCTCATTTTCCGGCGCGAGGACGATGCGCTCGTGGGCGGCGTGAACCTCAGCAACATCCGCCGCGGCGTCGCTCAGTCCGCCAACCTCGGCTACTGGATCGGCGAGTCCCATGCGCGCCAGGGCTATATGACCGAGGCGCTGCGGGCGCTCGTGCTGTTCGTGTTCGACCGGCTCGGCCTGCATCGCATCGAGGCCGCCTGCCTGCCGCACAATGCGGCCAGCCGCGGCCTGCTGCAGAAGCTCGGGTTCCGCGAGGAAGGCTATGCCCGCCAGTATCTGCGCATCAACGGCAGCTGGCAGGACCATGTGCTCTACGCGCTCTTGCGCAGCGATCTGCGCAACGGCGCCGGCGGGGGAGCGGGTTGACCCGCCGATTCGGATTGTAGAAGATCGCCGCGGACAAACGGTCGCCCCGGAACAATAAGCGACCGAACGACAGGGTCAGGAAACGTCATGCCGCTCCCCATCCAGGAAGGCTACGTCCCCTTCAACGGCTATCAGACTTGGTTTCGGGTGACCGGCGATCTGCGGGCCAAGAAGACGCCCGTGGTCATCCTGCATGGCGGGCCGGGCGCCGCCCACGACTACACCGACGCCTTCAAGCTGCTGGCGAACACAGGGCGCGCGGTCATCCAGTACGACCAGCTCGGCTGCGGGCGCTCCACCCATCTGCGCGACAAGGGGCCGGATTTCTGGACCCCGCGGCTTTTCCTGGACGAGCTGGAGAACCTGGTGAAGCAGTTGGGCATCGCCGGCGGATATCACGTGGTGGGGCAGTCCTGGGGCGGCATGCTCGGGGCCGAGCACGGGATCACCCGGCCGAAGGGGCTGCGCGCGCTGGTCATTGCGGATTCGCCGCCCTCCATGGAGCTGTGGGTACGCGAGGCCAACCGGCTGCGCGCCGCTCTGCCGGCCGACGTGCAGGCGACGCTGGTGCGCCACGAGAAGGAGGGAACCACGACGTCGGCGGAATACAATGCCGCCGTCCAGGTGTTCTATGACCGTCATCTCTGCCGCCTGAAGCCCATGCCGGAGGAGATGGCCCGGAGTTTCGCGCAGATCGCGGCCGATCCAACGGTCTATCACACCATGAACGGGCCCAGCGAATTCCACGTGATCGGCACGCTGAAGACTTGGAACATCATCGACCAGCTGCCGCGTATCAACGTGCCGGTGCTGCTGATCTCAGGGCGGCACGACGAGGCGACGCCGGCGGTCGTGCAGCCTTTCGCCGACGGCATTAAGGGCGCCCGCTGGGAGATCTTCGAGCACTCGGCCCACGTGCCGCATATCGAGGAAACCGAGCGCTGCATGCAGGTGATCGGCGACTTCCTCGCCGAGCATGACAAGGCGCCGCGACGCAAGCAACCAACCAAGCCAAGCAGGGAGAAGAGGAGACGAAGATGAGCTCAACCAAGGCAAAACTGGCGGGCCTGGCGATCGCCGGCGCGCTGAGTGCTTACCTCTGTACGCCCGCGGCCGCCGATCTCGATCCGGCCCACAAAGGCGGAACGATGCGGCTCGTGGCCACCTCCGCGGCCGGCACGATCGATCCCCAGATCAACTATACGCTGCAGTATTGGCAGCTCTACCAGTCGATCTATGACGGCCTCGTCACCTTCAAGCATGCGGCGGGCGCCGAAGGCTTCACCATCGTTCCCGACCTCGCCGAAGCGCTTCCGCCGCCGTCCGACGACGGCAAGAGCTACACCTTCAAGCTGCGCAAGGGCATCAAGTTCTCGAACGGCCAGGAGCTGGGCGTGAAGGACGTGGTCGCCTCGCTGCAGCGCATCTTCAAGGTTTCGAGCCCGACCTCCGGCACCTTCTACGCCACGATCGTCGGCTCCGACAAATGCCTGAAGGAGGCGGCGACCTGCACGTTGGAAGGCGGCGTCGTCGGCGACGAGGCGGCGGGCACCGTCACCATCAATCTGATTCAGCCGGATCCCGAGCTCTTCCAGAAGCTGGCAGTGCCGCATGCCGTGATCCTGCCGGCCGATACGCCGGCCAGCGACGTCGGCACGGCGCCGATCCCCGGCACCGGCGCCTATACGATCGCCGCCTACGATCCCAACAAGCAGCTGAAACTCGTGCGCAACCCGCAGTTCAAGGAGTGGAGCGCCGACGCCCAGCCCGACGGCTATCCCGACGAAGTCGACATGGACTTCGGCCTGACCGACGAGGCCGAGGTCACGGCCGTGCAGAACGGCGAGGCCGATTGGGTGTTCGACGAGATCCCGGCCGACCGGCTGCAGGAGCTGGGAACATCCTACAAGGACCAGGTCCATATCAATCCGCTGACCGCGTGGTGGTACGCGGCGCTGAACGTCAACCTGCCGCCATTCGACAACATCAAGGCGCGGCAGGCGTTCAACTATGCCGTCGACCGCACCGCCCTGGTGAACCTGTTCGGCGGTCCGGTGCTGGCCGCGCCGGTCTGCCAGGTCCTGCCGCCGGGGTTCCCCGGACACCAGCCCTTCTGCCTCTACACCAAGAACCCGGGCGAGAAATGGAGCGCGCCCGATATGGAGAAGGCCAAGCAGCTCGTCGCCGAATCCGGAACGGCCGGCCAGGAAGTGACGGTCATCTCGGAGGACTACGCGACTTCGAAGAGCATCGGCGAGTATCTGCAGAGCGTGCTGAACGAGCTCGGCTACAAGGCCAGCGTGAAGGCGCTTCCGCGCAACATCCAATACACCTACATCCAGAACACCAAGAACAAGATGCAGGTCGGTATTTCCCAGTGGTATCAGGACTATCCGGCTGCATCCGACTTCCTGAATATCCTGTTCGGCTGCGATTCCTTCCATGCGGAATCGGATTCTTCGGCGAACCTGCCGGGCTTCTGCGACAAGGAAATCGACGGCAAGATGAAGGCGGCCTTGAAGCTCGCGATCACCGATCCCGACGGCGCCAACAAGATGTGGGCGGAGATCGACCGGGCCGTCCTGGAGAAGTCGCCGGCGGTGCCGCTGTTTACGCCCAAGCATGTGGACTTCGTGAGCAAGCGGGTCGGCAACTTCCAGTTCAACGCTCAGTACTACTGGATCGTCACGCAGTCCTGGGTGCAGTGACCATCGAGGTGAACGACGGCGCAGTGGTGTAGGGGCGACCCCATGTGGTCGCCTCTCCGCCCTGCCGCGGCGCTCGGTCGGTCATCCTCGTTCCCGCGAAAGCCGGGATGGGGGGTGGGCCGCCCCTATGTCCGCGCGGTGGCCTGAGCCTCCATGACCGACCAAGCCGCATCGCCCGCCGAGATCGCCAACGAGACGCAGGCGCCGCGTCCCGCCCGCGGTCCCTGGGCCACCGCCCTGCGCAAGCTGAGGAACGACAGAGCTGCGATGGCGGCGCTCCTGCTCTTCCTGCTGATCGTCGCGCTGTGCATGCTGGCGCCGCTCTACGCAACCCATGTCGCGAGGACCGATCCGTTCCGCTCCAATCTCAGCGGTCAGATAACGGTCGACGGCCAGCTCGTGCCGGTGATGGAAAACTCGACCGAGGGGCTTGGCCTCGGCTTCACCCCCATCGGCCCGACCTGGGACGTCCGGGCGTATTTCCTGGGCGCCGATGGCCAGGGTCGCGACGTGGCCGCACGCTTGCTGTACGGCGGGCGCAATTCGCTGCTCATCGCCGGGACGGCCACCGCCATCTGTCTTGTGCTGGCGGCGATCGTCGCGCTCGCCGCCGGGTTCTTCGGCGGCGTCACCGATTGGGTGCTGTCGCGCCTGCTCGACGTGCTCTGGGCCTTTCCCGTCTACCTGCTCGCCATCTCATTGTCGATCGTACTGATCAGCCACGGCATTGACATCGGCCCCATTTCCATCGACTCCGGCAGCCTGTCGCTGCCGATCTTCATCATCGGAATCATCTATGTGCCGTACGTCGCGCGCCCGATCCGCGGGCAGGTGCTGGCGCTGAAGGAGAGCGAATTCGTCCTGGCCGCCATCGGTCTCGGCGTGCCCAGCCATCGGATTCTCTTCCGGGACATACTGCCGAACGTGATGACGACGCTGATCGTCTTCGTGCCGCTGATGATGGCGATCAACATGCTCACGGAATCGGCGCTCTCGTTCCTGTCGATCGGCGTGCAGCCGCCCAACGCCAGCTGGGGCACAATCATCCAGGACGGGCAGGGGCTGCTCTACACCCGGCCGATGGTGGCCCTGGCGCCCGGCATCGCCATCGTGATCACCGTACTCGCCCTGAACATCTTCGGCGACGGCGTGCGCGATGCGCTCGACCCGCGCTCGAAGCTGCGCATAAGGACCGCCTGATGCTCGGCACGATCGTCCGCCGGCTCGGTCAGATGGTCTTCGTCATGTTCGGCATCAGCGTGCTGGTATTCCTGATCTTCTTCGCCACGCCCGGCGCCGACCCGGCATCGCGCATCGCCGGCCGCAACGCGTCGCAGGAAACGCTCGCCGCCGTGCGCAAGGATTTCGGTTTCGACCGGCCGCTGCCGGTACAATACGGGCTGATGATGGAGCGGCTCTTCATCACGCAGGACCTCACCTCCTTCGTGAACCGCGGCTGGAAGGTGGTGCCGGCGGTCATGAAGGCCGCGCCGGTCACGCTGTCGCTGGTGCTGGGCGCGGCGCTGCTCTGGGTCGCCGGCGGCGTCACGATCGGGCTGATCGCGGCGGCGACGCGCGGCAGCGTCCTCGATCGCGCCTTGATGGTGCTCGGCCTGATCGGCGTCTCCATGCCCGTGTACTGGCTGGGTGAGGTCATGAACCTCATCACTCAGAGCCGCTTTCACGGCACGTGGCTGTTCTCCTGGGTGCCGCCGCTTGGCGCGATCACGCAGAGCGAAGATCCGGTCGTCTGGTTCCTCGCCCTCGTCATCCCCTGCCTCACGCTCGCCACCGCTTACATGGGTCTCTATGGCCGCGTTCTCCGCGCCAACTTGGTCGAAGCTGGCCAGGAGGATTACATCCGCACCGCGCGTGCCAAGGGCCTGAGCGAGACACGCATTCTCGTCCGTCACGCCTTGCGCACCTCGCTCATCACGATCGTCACCCTGTTCGGCCTCGATTTCGGTGCCCTCGTCGGCGGCGCCGCGCTGCTGACCGAGGTGGTGTTCGGGCTCCACGGCATCGGCAAGCTCACATATGACGCGCTCAAGAATCTCGACCTGCCGGTGATCATGGCGACCGTGATGTATGCCTCGTTCTTCGTGGTCGCCGCGAATGCCGCGGTCGACTTGCTCTACGCCGTCCTCGATCCGCGCATCCGGAAGGCGTAGGCATGCTGCAGGTCCGCAACCTGAAGGTCTCGTTCCGAACCGAGCATGGGCTGCTGCGCGCGGTCGACGATGTCTCCTTCGACGTGAACGAGCGGGAGATCCTCGGCGTCGTCGGCGAGTCCGGCTCGGGCAAGACCATCTCGCTGCTGAGCGTGATGGGGCTGATCAACGATCCCAACGCGGTGATCGAGGGCTCGATCGTCTACAAGGGCCGCGAGCTGCTGGGCCTGCCGCAGCGCGAGCTGCGCCATGTCCGCGGCAAGGAGATCGCCATGATCTTCCAGGACCCGATGACGGCGCTGACGCCGGTCTACACCGTCGGTTGGCAGATCGCCGAGCAGGTGCTGACTCACAACGCGGTCTCGAAGCAGGCCGCGCGCGCCCGCGCCGTCGAGCTGCTGGCCGCCGTCGGCATCCCCAATCCGGAGACTTCCGTCGACCGCTATCCGCACCAGCTCTCGGGCGGCATGCGCCAGCGCGCCGTCATCGCCATGGCGCTCTCCTGCAACCCGTCGCTGCTCATCGCCGACGAGCCAACGACTGCGCTCGACGTCACCGTGCAGGCGCAGATCCTCGATCTCGTGCAGAAGCTGCGGCGCGATTTCGGCTCGGCGGTCGTGCTGATCACGCACGACATGGGCGTGGTGGCGGAGGTCGCCGACCGCGTGCAGGTGATGTATGCCGGCCGCATCGTCGAGCGCGGCGCCAAGCGCGAGCTGTTCAAGAATCCGCGCCATCCCTACACCTGGGGCCTGCTCGATTCGATCCCGCCGCTCGACGGGCCGCGGCCGCACCGCCTGAAGTCGATCGCGGGCATGCCGCCCTCGCTGCTCGCACTGCCCAAGGGCTGCGCCTTCGGGCCCAGATGCCGCTACCGCTTCGAGAAGTGCGGCGAGCAGCCGCGACTGACCGGCAGCGGCGGTCACGACTCCGCCTGCTTCCTGTCGCCGGAGGCGCGCGCCGCCGCCTGGTCGGGGCGCCTGCTGGACAACAAGGCCGTGTCGTGAACGGCACAGCCGCGCCACTGCTGGAGGCAGTCGGCCTCAGCAAGAACTTCACGGTCGGCGGCCGCCTGTCGCCCGGCGGGCGCAAGACCGTACGCGCCGTCGACAACGTCTCGCTGCAGGTGTGGCCCGGCGAGACGGTCGGCCTCGTCGGCGAATCCGGCTGCGGGAAGTCCACGCTCGGCCGCTGCCTCGTCCGTCTCTACGAGATCACCTCGGGCGAGCTGCGCTTCAAGGGCGAGGATATCGCGCAGTACGGCCGGCGCCGGCTGCGCCCCATCCGCGAAGAGATGCAGATGGTGTTCCAGGATCCCTATGCCTCGCTCAACCCGCGCCGCCGGGTCGGCGACCTCATCGCCGAGCCGCTGCGCGTGCACGGGCGCCGCACGCGCGCCGAGATCGACGCGCGCGTGCGCGAGCTAATGGGGCTCGTCGGCCTCTCCGCCGACCAGCTCCAGCGCTTCCCGCACGAGTTCTCCGGCGGGCAGCGCCAGCGCATCGGCATCGCCCGCGCGCTCGCGCTCGAGCCGCATCTGATCGTGGCCGACGAGCCGGTCTCGGCCCTCGACGTCTCGATCCAGGCGCAGATCGTCAATCTGCTGGCCGATCTGCAGGACCGCCTCGGCCTCACCTACGTGATCATCGCCCACGATCTCAGCGTGATCCGCCAGGTGTCGGACCGGACAGCCGTGATGTATCTGGGCTCGATCGTGGAACTCGGCCCGACCGACGAGGTCTACCGGACGCCCGCGCATCCCTATACGCAGGCCCTGATCTCCGCCGTGCCGGTGCCCGATGTCGATCGCGCCGCCCGCACCCGCATCGTGCTGACCGGCGACGTGCCCAGCCCGATCAATCCGCCGGCCGGCTGTCGCTTCCACCCGCGCTGCCGTTTCGCGCAGGACCGCTGCCGGCGCGAGCGACCCGCCTTGCGCGACACCGCCCCCGGCCGCACCGTTGCCTGCCACTTTCCGCTGGCTTAGTAGACCTCCGCATAGCGCCGGCACTGCTCCGCCGGATCGAGCTCGCCGAGCAGCTTGATCTCGCCGCGCTTGTGGCGGAGGTAGGCGTCGAGCAATTGCTCGCCGAACCACTCCTTCGCGACCGCAGTCGCCTCCAGCCGGTCGAGGGCCTCGCCGAGCGAGTGCGGCAGCTCGCCGCCGACGCCGTCCTTCGGCAGCGGCAGCTGGCGGCGGATGCCGTCGGTGCCGGCCCAAAGAATTGCGCCCAGCGCCAGATAGGGGCTGGCTGCCGCGTCGCAGACGCGGAACTCGAAGTTGAACTGGTCGGCCGGTGCGGCGCCCGGACGCGGGAAGATCGGGCAGATGCGGATGGCGGCCTCGCGATCCTGCTGGACCAGGTTGGCGCGCGTCGGCGCCCAGCGGTTCGGCGTCAGGCGGATGTAGGAGATCAGGCTCGGCGCCGTCACCGCCGCGAGCGCGGGCAGATGATGCAGCAAGCCCGCGACGAACGACGCCGCGATGCGCGACAGGCCGAAGGGCGCCGCGGGATCATAGGTTGCGGCGCGGCCCTCGGCGTCGCGGAAGCTCATGTGGATGTGCACCCCGCTGCCGACGCCTTCCGGCCGCAGGATCGGCGTGAAGGTCACGCGTTGGCCGAAGCGCAGGGCGGTGGCGCGCGCCAGCTCGCGGATGACGATGGCGCGCTCGGCAGCCGTCCGGTCGAGGGCCGGCTCGCAGGTGATCTCGAACTGCCCCGGCGCGTATTCCGCCAGGATCGATTCCGTGCGGATGCCGGCCTGGCCGAGCGCATGAACGAGGGTGCCGGCGAAGGGGCGCTGGCGCCGGAAGGCATCGAAGGTATAGCCGTTGTGGAACTCGCCGACCGCCCCGAGGTGGACGAACTCCTGCTCGAAGGCGCAGCAGGCGCGCAGGCCGGCGGCCTCCTGCAGCGCCTGCACCGCGCGGGCGAGGAAGTTGCGCAGGCAGCAGCTCCAGGGCGTGCCATCGGTGTTCACGATATCGGCGAGCAGGAAGTGCTCGGGCGCCAGTCCGTCCCCGAAATCGGTCTTCACCTCCGTCTCCGGCGCCGGCCGCATGAGGATGTCGCCGAGGCCGGCGAACGGCGTGTCGAGGATCGGGCCGAAGGCCGTGATCATCACATTGGTCGGCGTCCAGCCGATGCCGCGCTTGATGTGCTCGGGGAGATGCGCGGTCGGCACCGCCTTGCCGCGCATCCGGCCGGAGATGTCGCTGATGCCGATAAGAGTGAGCGGTTCCTGGTTCATGCCGACCTCTCCCCTGGGCCGCTTTTGCTGCGGCTTCGAGGCGACTGTAGTCGGCGTGCACCGGTTTTTGTAGGGGCGACCGGCAGGTCGGCCGTCTATCCGCGAATCAGCCGCCGGCGGATCATGCCTCCGCGCGGGCGGCCTCCCGGTCGTCGCCCCTACGACACCTCATGGAAAGAGCGAAATGCGTCGGGGTTCAGGCGTGGCCGGCGTCGCCGGAGAGCATGCTGAAGTCGATGCCGATCTTGCCGATCGCGCGCTCCCATTTGTTGTCGAGGTCGGCGTCGAACACGAGCGCCTCGTCGGAGGAAACGGAGAGCCAGCCGTTGGCCTGGATCTCGGCGTCGAGCTGGCCCGGGCCCCAGCCGGCATAGCCGAGCGCCAGCAGGCTCTTCCGCGGCCCGCCGCCGGCGGCCATCTCCTTGAGAATGTCGAGGGTGGCCGTGAGCGCCACCTGCTCGTCGACGCGGAGCGAGCCCGATTGCAGATAGTCGGAGGAATGCAGCACGAAGCCGCGGCCCTGCTCGACCGGTCCGCCGAAGTGGATGCGGATCTCGTCGCTGCGCTTGTTCGGCCCGATGTTCAGCTGCTTCAGCAGATCGTCGAAGGTGATCGAACCGACGCGCCGGTTGACCACCAGCCCCATGGCGCCGTCGGCGCTGTGGGCGCACATGTAAATCACCGAGCGGGCGAAGCGGGGGTCACGCATCTGCGGCATGGCGACCAGCAGCTGGCCGGTCAGGTAGGGATTGGAGGCATCGTCGGCTTGTTTCGTCATGAATCTGAGCTAGGAAGTCCAGGGATCGAAGGCAAGGCAAGCTCACATCGTGCAACCGATTATACACCTTTTTGTGAGCCTATGGGGCGCGCATTTCGGCCGCCGGTAACATATAATAGCCGCAATGAGTCAACAGCTTGCTAAGGCCGCGCGGTGGCGCGGGGCAGGCGCCGCCGTGGCGGTCGTTCTGCTTGTGTCCGGTGCTGCGGCGGCCGCGGATCCGGGCGCGTCCGACTGGGTGCGGACTGACGACAGCGCGGTGCGTCTGATCTCCGCCACTGTCGCCGTCGGCACCGCGGATGCGCTGCGGGTGGGGCTCGAATTCACCCTGCAGCCGAACTGGAAGACCTATTGGCGCTCGCCCGGCGACGCCGGCTTCTCCGTCACCGTCGATTGGGCGGGGTCGCGCAATGTCGCGGCCGCCGAGATGGCCTGGCCGGCGCCGCACCGCTTCTCGCTCTTCGGTCTCGATACCTTCGGCTACAAGGACCAGGTGGTGTTTCCGATCACCGTGCGGCCCCAGACGCCGGGCGAGCCGGTCGTCCTGGACGCCAGGGTGAACTATCTCGCCTGCTCGGAAATCTGCGTGCCGCATGACGCTCAACTGCATCTGGAGCTGCCGGCCGGCTCGGCCGCGCCCACCGATCAGGCGCAGCTGATCAACCGCTTCGTCGCGCAGGTGCCGGGCGACGGCGCGCGCCTGGGCATGAGACTTGATCGTCTCGCCCTGGGCGGCACGGGGGAGCATCCGACGCTCGAAGTCGATGCCTTCTCCGAGGTGGCGCCATTCGAAAGCCCCGACGCGATCATCGAGGGACCAACCGGCTTCTACTTCTCGGCACCGAAGGTGGACATCACCAATGGTGGCAGGAGCGCCCGGTTCGAGATTCCTATCACCGTCGACAAGGGAGCGCCGCCGCTCCGAGATGCGGCGCTCACGCTGACACTCGTCGATGGCGTGCGCGGACTCGAGCAGCAGTTCGTCGCGGGAGTCGGCGTCCGCGGCCCCGGCAGAGTCGAGAACATCCAGTTGCCGCCGGTCTCCTCGATATCTCTTCTTGTCACGATGCTGCTGGTTGCTCTGCTCGGGGGCCTGATCCTGAATGTCATGCCCTGCGTGCTGCCGGTGCTGTCGCTGAAGCTGCTCGGCCTCATCGGCCATGACGGCGAGGACCGGCGGCATGTGCGGCTTGGGTTCCTCGCCTCGGCGGCAGGCATCCTCGTCGCCTTCGCCGGCCTCGCCGCCGTGCTGGTGGTTCTGAAGGGCATGGGGAGTGCGGTCGGCTGGGGCATCCAGTTCCAACAGCCCTGGTTTCTCATCGCGATGATGCTGGTGCTGACGCTGTTCGCGGCGAACCTGTGGGGCTGGTTCGAGATTCCCGTGCCCGCCGTCGTCGGCCGCCTGGCAGGCGTCGGCAGTCACGCCACCTTGATGGGTCAGTTCGGCACCGGCGTCTTCGCAACGCTGTTGGCGACACCTTGCTCTGCGCCGTTCGTCGGCACGGCCGTCGCGTTCGCTCTGGCGCATGGCCCGACCGAGATCTTCGGCATCTTTCTCGCGCTCGGCCTCGGCTTCGCCGCGCCCTACCTGCTGGTGGCGGCGATGCCGGCCATCGCGCAGCTGCTGCCGCGCCCGGGACGCTGGATGCTGATCTTGCGCCGCGTCCTTGGCCTGCTCCTGGCAGGCACGGCCGTGTGGCTTCTGACAATCCTCGCCAGCTCGCTTGGCGCGATCGCGGTCTGGGTGATCGTCGGACTCCTGCTGGCCATGGCCGCCGCGCTATGGGCGGTCCATCGCCTCCCGGAAGCGCTGCGCCCGGCATCGCCCATCGCCGTTATCGTGCTTGCGCTGGCGGCCTTCGTTGTGCCGACCCAGATAGCGACGTCGCGCCCTGCGCCGGCAGCAAACGCACCGGCAGGGTTCTGGAGGCCGTTCGACGAGGCCGCCATCGGCCGGCTCGTTGTCCAAGGCAAGACCGTGTTCGTGGACGTGACCGCCGACTGGTGCGTCACCTGCATCGTCAACAAGCGGCTGGTCGTCGAATCGGGACGCGTCCAACGCATCCTCACCGACCCCGCCGTGGTGGCCATGCAGGCTGACTGGACGAAACCCAACGACAGCATCGCTCGCTTCCTCGCCGCCAACAACCGCTACGGCATTCCCTTCAACGCGGTTTACGGTCCCGGCGCTCCCAACGGCATCGTCCTGCCGGAGCTGTTGACCGAACGCGCGGTGCTCGATGCTCTCGCCAAGGCTGCCGGCGGCTGATCACTGCCGGCCTGGACAGAGCGGCAATCCGGACTATCTTAAGGCCACCGCCCCGCCGCTTCAGGCGCCGGGCGCTGCCGGTTTCCGCACTCAACGAATTTCGAAAGGGACTCCCCATGGCGATCAAGGTAGGCGACAAGATTCCCGCGGTGACGCTCAACACCAAGACGGCCGACGGCATTCAGAAGCTCACCACCGACCAGCTGTTCAAGGGCAAGACCGTCGTCCTGTTCGGTCTGCCGGGCGCGTTCACGCCGACCTGCTCGGCCAAGCACCTGCCGGGCTTCGTGCAGAATGCCAAGGCCATGAAGGCCAAGGGCGTGGACACCATCGCCTGCCTCTCCGTCAACGACGCCTTCGTCATGGATGCCTGGGGCAAGGACCAGAAGGTCGGCGACAGCGTGCTGATGCTGGCCGACGGCAATGGCGACTTCTCCAAGGCGGTTGGCCTCACCATGGACGGCACCGGCTACGGCATGGGCACGCGCGCCAGCCGCTACGCCATGGTGGTGAAGGACGGCGTGGTGAAGAACCTCAACGTCGAGGCCCCCGGCGCCTTCGAAGTCTCGAGCGCCGAAGCCATCATGAAGGTCCTGTAGACCGCCTGCTCCCGTGTAGAGGCGTGCGTCCGCGCGCCTCTATCACACCACGCCCACCAGCATCGCCGTCGCATCGTCGCGTGCCTTGAGGCGCGGGAAGGCGACGCACTCCGGGTCGGACTCTTCCAGGCGCCGTAGCTCCGCGCGGAGCGGAGCGAGGCCGCGCTCGAGCGCTGCCTGCACGAGTTCACCGGCCGTCAGCATGTGATAGGTATCGACCAGCCGGTAGAAGCCGTCGGTGGCCAGGAGCAGATGCGTCGCATCCGGCGCCGGCCGCCGCGCCGTCTCGGCGAAGGCGAGGCAGGCCGCGTCGGCGGTCAGCACGCCATAGCCGCCGGGGCGGTTCTTCCAGAGCCGGTTCTCGCGGATCAGCGGCGTCAGCCGCGGCGCGAGCTCGCTCAGCCCGACCGCGCCGCCGGCCCGCATCGCCCGCAGTGCCTCGACCAGCCTGGCATCGAAGGGCGCCACGCTCGACTGGTCGAACGCCTCCACCGTTCCGTCCCGCCGCCGGAGCAACAGCTTGCAGTCGCCGAGCATGAGCAGCGCGATCTCGTCGCCGACGATCTGCGCCGCCAGGAGGCTGGCGGACGGCAATTCGATCGCGGTCTCGGCAAGCGGTGCGAGCGCCGCCGCGGTGCAGGCTTCGTGCAGTTTCGCCACGAGTCCCTGCAGCAGCGTCATGCCGTCGCCGTCGGCGCTGAGGCGCCCCAGGAGGCAATCGGCGGTCGCGGCGAACCACGCCGGATCGCTCGGTCCCGGAAACAGCCGCTGTGGACTCACGCCGGTGGCGCCGTCCAGAATCCATGCGGCGCGCCCTGACGCCGCGGCGCGATCTTCATTGACGGATCCTCCGGCCTCCGAGACCGAGTCGATCACTTCGAACTGCCAGGCCATTCGGTCCGCGCTCGCCGCATGCTTCGGTTCGGCGCCACCTTCGCGAAAGCCGGCGGCCAGGGCAAGCGCGCTCGCCGTCGCGTCAGCGATGCGACTGGGTGAGCGGCCGCCGGGCTGCGCTGAACAGACGGCCGTCGATGGCGGCCAGCCCGAGCGCGATCAGCGTCATGCCCAGGAGTTGCTGCAGCGCCAGCCCCTCCTGGAGGATGAAATGGCCGAGCAGCAGGGCGCTCACGGGAATCAGCAGCGTCACCAGCAGCAGGTTGGTGGCGCCGGCCGCGGCCAGGATGCGGAAGAAGAGC
Source organism: Candidatus Acidiferrum sp. (assembly GCA_035518775.1). Classification (GTDB taxonomy): domain Bacteria; phylum Pseudomonadota; class Alphaproteobacteria; order Dongiales; family Dongiaceae; genus JBGPEQ01. Next base: position 23,662 of record DATIXH010000157.1, on the reverse strand, counting down.
ACATAGGCCAGGGCCGTGCTCAGCAGCGCCAGCCCGGCGATGGCGCCCAGCGCCACCGGCGTCGGCATCGCCAGGGTCCACGGCCGGTCGGCGATCAGCGCGATCGGCAGCATCATGACGGTCGTGGCCGTCACCTGTCCCGTGGCGGTAACCAGGGGCGGTTGGCCCCGGAACCGGCGGCCGAAGATGCCGGCAAATGCGTAGGAGACGGTGGCGGCGAGGACGGCGCATTCGGCCAGCACGTGGAGGCCGAGCCCCGACAACACCTCCATGCCGATCATGATGGTCACGCCGGCGAGCCCCAACGCCACGCCCAGCAGCCGGTTCCAGGTCAGCCGCTCGTCGGCCGTGAGCCAGTGCGCCAGCAGCGCCGTGAACAGCGGCGTCGCGCCGTTCAGGATCGCGGCGAGGCCGCTGGCGATCTGCGTCTGCGCCCAGATGATCAGGCTGAAGGGCACGAGATTGTTGAGCACGCCCATGACGAAGAAAGCGGCCCAGTTGCGCCGGTCGCCCGGTATGCGCTGGCCGAGCGCGCGCACCAGCAGGTTGAGCGCCACGGCGGCCAACCCCACGCGCCCCAGCACGATGGTAAAGGGCGGCAGCGCGGCCACCGCCAGCTTGGCGAAGAAGAAGGAGCCGCCCCATAGCACGGAAAGAGCCACCAGCAGGGCCCACTCGAGCGGACCCATCCTGAGCGCGCGGTCGGAACCCATGATCCCCTCGGCTTGACTGGACGGCTGCCACGCTGCATAGGCGAGCGAGCGCGTTCCATCCGCTTCTTGCGCCGTCGGTTTGCCGCCGGCACTCCATGGTCCCGTCACGCTTCACGGGAAGGCTGGTGTGGCCAGTCCGACGCTGCGGGATGGCGACGAAAGGACTCGATGGCCGAAGGCAGGCGCCGCGAGACGTCAGGAGCGCTGCGCCGCCAGCCCGTGCTGGCGCAGGAAGCGCTCCTGGTTCACGACCACGCGCTGCAGCGTGCCGATCATCAGGGTCTTGCGGCCGTGGTGCGCCTCGACGGCGAAATCGATGCGGCGGCCCTGCACGGCCGTGACCTTGGCGGTCGCCTTGACCGTGGCCCCGATCGGCGCCGCGGCCAGGTGCCGCACGTTGGCGGCCGAGCCCACGGAGATCTCGCCGGGCTCGCAGCAATCGTCGATCAGCTCGGCGGCGGCGGCCTCGAGGAACAGGATCAGGGCGGTGGTCGCGACCACGTCGACCTCGACCTTGCCGACGACGGCGCCGTCTTCCTCCGTCGTCTCGATGATACGGGAGATCTGCTTGCCGATCCGAGGGTGGCGCATGGACGAGGGCGCTCCGAGCCGCAGCCGCTAGAACTTCTCCACCCAGGGCCGCAGGTCCATCTCCAGCGTCCAGGCGTTGCGCGGCTGGCTGTGCAGCTGCCAATAGGCTTCGGCAATCGAATCGTCGTTGAGCATCGCGTCGGGGCCGCGCGTGCTGGCCGAGCGACCCTCCCGGTGCTCGGCCGCGATCTGACCGTCGATGATGACGTGGGCGACATGGATGCCCTTGGGCCCGAGCTCGCGCGCCATGCTCTGGGCGACCGCGCGCAGGCCGAACTTGCCGACCGCCAGATTGACGAAATTGGCGCCGCCGCGCAGCGAGGCCGTGGCACCGGTGAAGAGGATGCTGCCGCGGCCCTTCGGCAGCATGGCGCGTGCGGCCTCGCGCCCGACCAGGAAGCCGCCGAAGCAGCCAATGCGCCAGCAGCGCTCGAACTCCTCGGCGGTGGTGTCGACGACGGCCTTCGGCAGATATGCGCCGGCGTTGTAGACGACGACGGAGGGATCGCCGAAATCGCGCTTCACGGCGGCGAAGAGCTCGAGCACCGCCTTCTCGTCGCCGGCGTCGCAGCCATAGCCGCGCGCGCCGGCTTCCTTGGCGATCGCCGTCGCCCGCTCCCTGTCGCGCGTCGCCGCTGCCACCAGCATGCCCGCCTTCACGAAGCGGCGGCAGAGGGCGGCACCAAGGCCTGGCCCGGCGCCGATCACGATCGCTACTTCGTTTCCTGCCATCTGCTCCTCGCCCGCGAGATCGTTAAGCTGTTAATAGCCGGTCGACCGGGGCAGCCGTCAACAGCACCTTAAGCCAGGCTTTCGGAAATGCCATCTTTTGGCCGTCATGGTTACCGGCCCTGTTAACGTAAATACTTGTTAGACCACAAAAAAACCACACAGGCCAAATCGATTCAGGGGTCGCTTTAAGGGTTCGTTCATAGGTTCAGGGCATTCTCCTTGCCGGGACATTTCAGGAAGGAGACCCAATCAATGTTGAAGACCCTGAAGACTTTCGTGAAGGACGAGTCGGGCGCCACCGCGATCGAGTACGGCCTGATCGCCGCTCTCGTTGCCGTCGGCCTGATCGCCGCTCTGACGGCCCTCGGCGACTCGCTGTCGGCCATCTTCACGCACGTTTCGACCACGCTGGACACCGCGTCGTCCTAACGGCGAACGAAAGTCCTCCCGGGCGGGTCTTACCCGCCCGGGTTGACCGGAAAAGAGGGGCGTGCGGCCCGTGTCGCACGCCCTTCTTCTATTTGCGCCCAGCGCTCCACGCGTCGCTGGTGCCATCCGCGCATTCTTCACGCATTCTTAGCAACGACCCGATAGGGTGAGCCGCCCCGGCCGAAGTAGGCGGTTCGGTTCGGCGAGAGGAAGTCTGCATGTCGAGCGACGGTACCCGCGAGAGCACCGCGGCGACCATGGATCCGTCGGGCGCCATACTCCCGGCAATTGACCACTGGACGCATCGCGCTTGGCTCGAGCTCGGCCGCTCGCTGCGCGAGCACAGCCTGTTCATCGCCTTCGTAGCCGTCTACGTCGCCTTCGGCGCACTGCTGCCGCGCTGGCTTGGCGTCGCCGCGACTGGCGCCGACGATCTCTACGCTGGCTTCTTCCTCGCGCTCGTCGGGGTCTCTGCCGCTATCTTCATTATCTGCTACGCGATCCATCTCAAGCTTGCTCTCAAGCCAGCGAACTTCACGGCTGCCCTGCAGGAGGCAGTGTTCGGCCGCTTCCTGACATTGCGCCGGCTGTCCATCGTGCTTCCAGTGATACTGGTCCTGCCGTTCTTCGGCGCCACCTTCACCAATCTCAAGGTGCTGATCCCGGCGATCGCACCATTCAGCTGGGATGCCGACTTCTCCGAGTGGGATCGGCTGCTTCACGGCGGCCTTTATCCCTGGCAGATCCTGCAGCCCGTGCTGGGCTATCCCTACGTGACATCGCTGATCAACGCCGTCTATCACTTCTGGTTCTTCCTCGCCTACGCCGTCATCAGCTGGCAGATCGCCAGCACGGATCGGCCGCGACTGCGGATGCGGTATCTCCTCACCTTCGTTCTGGCCTGGGCGGTGATCGGCAACATCATGGCGATCGTCCTGTCGTCGGCCGGCCCGGTCTATTTCGGCCGCGTTACCGGACTACCCGATCCCTACGCCCCGCTCATGAGCTATCTGCAGCATGCGAACACCATCGCGCCGGTGCCCGCCTTGCGCGTGCAGGACATGCTGTGGAAGGTCTATCAATCGCATGGGATCGCCATCGGCAGCGGCATCTCCGCGATGCCAAGCCTGCACGTGGCGATCGCCGTGACGACCTCGCTGCTGGCGCGCCAGATCGATCGGCGTCTCGGCGTCGGGGCCATGATCTTCACAGCTTTCATTCTGATCGGCTCGGTTCATCTCGGCTGGCACTATGCGATCGACGGCTATGTGTCGATCGTCGCCACATTGCTCATCTGGTACGGCGTCGGCTGGCTGCTGAACCGCCGTGCCGTGACCCGGCTGCTGTGGGGCAATGAATCGGCCGTTCCGGCAGGCTGACGAACAGGGCGGGACGCGCCGTCACTCGATCATGGGAATCGCCGCGAAGTGTAGAGGAGCCCCTCGAAATGGCCGGCGGGCCTGCAGGCAAGCGCCCGCGCGACCGCGCCGCCGGCGCCATGCGGGAGGCGAATCATCGCAACAGGATGGTTAACAACGCCCTAAGTCTGTGGCGGCGTCACTTGTTGAGGATCAGGCCGCCTCTGCTCGTCATCTTCAGGCGATAGCGATGATGCTCATGCTCGATGACGACCTCGCGCGCATCGCCGAACAAGTCAGCGCTGCGCACGTGGCGGACGGCGCTCGCATTGGCCGTCGGCCTGTCCTGTGGACGGTCGCTGCTGCCGTCTAGCGGCTCTTTGTCCTTTGGCGCTCCCGACATCACTTCGTCGCGTCTCCCCGATCGCACTGCCTCCGAACGCCGCGCGCTGCACAGTAATGCTCGCGCCTCTTCTATGCAACTGCAAATCAGTCGCATTCCACTCAAGGTAGTGGATCTGCCGATGCGAGAAGGCCGATCGGTGCCGCCGCCGCTTGCGTGCGGCGGGCTGCGGGGCGCGGGATCCCGTCGCCAAGCACCCTTCTGTGGGAAGGGAGAGGCCCCACTGGCCGCTTGTCCTACGGGCTGGGGCAGCTTATGAACTTCTGCTCCCGCACCGCACAAAAGCAGAGTTCCGCCAATCGCGATGACCGAATTGACGCTCGCCCACGGACTAGCCCTGACCGATCTTTACCAAGCGGACGGGCTGGCCCGCATCGATGGTCTGTTCCGCGAGCACTTGGCTGCCGCGGATGCCGGCCTTGCCGGCCGCCTGGACGCCGTGCGGGCGCAGCCGGCGACCCTCGACGCGAAAGGCGAGTCGGAGCTGCTGATCGCCCTGGCGCCCCACCTCGAGGATTTCATCGCCGGCTTGTTCCAGATCCGCGCCGAGGTCGGCGCCTTGGCGGCGCGCCACCACGAGCTGGCGCCGCTCTATGCCTGCAAACGGCTGTTCGTGCAGCGGCGCGCCCAGCGCGCCTACAAGCCGGACGAAGCCGCCGGCTTCGACGCTGCGGCCCTCGAGTCCGCCCTCGCGGCGCGCTTCGGCGAGGCGCTCACCGAGTTGGCCTTCGCCCGCCACGTCATGGCCTGGCTGGATGCCGAGGCGGCCAATGCCGAGGCGATCGATCTAGCCACGCGCTACGCGGCCTGGGCGCTGCTGACGGACGCCGGCCACGCCAAGCACGGCCGCGGCGTGCTGTTCAAGGCGCCACACAAGATCGACCCGGTCCATATGCTGCCGACCGAGACGATCGAGCGGCACGGGGTCGCCATGATCGAGCTGCCGGCGTCGCATCTGCGGCGGCGCGAAGGCTTCAGGCTCACCGACGCCGGGCACGATCTCGTCGGCGGCCTCGACCACGCCCACTACTGCATTTTCTGCCACAACCAGGGCAAAGACTCCTGCTCCCGCGGCCTGAAGGAGAAGGACGGCAGCTTCAAGAAGACTGTGTTCGGGGTCACCCTTGCGGGCTGTCCGCTCGAGGAGAAGATCTCGGAGATGCACACCCTCAAGACCGAGGGGGTGCCGGTCGGGGCGCTGGCCATGGCCGTGGTCGACAATCCGCTGGCCGCGCTTACCGGCCACCGCATCTGCAACGACTGCATGAAGGCCTGCATCTACCAGAAGCAGGAGCCGGTCGACATCCCGCAGGCCGAGACGCGGATTCTCAAGGACGTGCTGGCGCTGCCCTGGGGCTTCGAGATCTACGGCCTGCTGACGCGCTGGAACCCGCTCAACTTGAGCAATCCCATCGCCAAGCCGCCGAGCGGGCGCCGGGTGCTGGTGGCCGGCCTCGGGCCCGCCGGGATCGCGCTCTCCCACTACATGCTCAATCAGGGCCATACGGTGGTCGCCATCGACGGTCTCAAGATCGAGCCGCTGGCGGCGGAGCTGTCGGGCGTCGACGCGCGCGGGCAGCGCGTGCCGTTCCGGCCGGTCCGCGACATCGCAGAGCTGCGCGATGACCTCGATGACCGCGTGATGGCCGGCTTCGGCGGCGTCGCCGAGTACGGCATCACCGTGCGCTGGGACAAGAACTTCCTGAAGATCATCCGCTTGCTGCTGGAGCGGCGTGCCAGCTTCACGATGTTCGGCGGCGTGCGCTTCGGCGGTACGCTCACGCTCGATCAGGCCTTTGCGATGGGCTTCGACCATGTGGCCTTGGCGCTCGGCGCCGGCAAGCCGACCATCCTCGATCTGCCCAACAACTTGGCGCCCGGCGTGCGCATGGCCTCGGACTTCCTGATGGCGCTGCAGCTCACCGGCGCGGCCAAGACCGACTCGATCGCCAATCTGCAGCTGCGGCTGCCAGCGGTCGTGATCGGCGGGGGCCTCACGGCCATCGATACCGCGACCGAGGCGATGGCCTACTATCCGCTGCAGGTCGAGAAATTCCTGACGCGCTACGAAGCGCTGGCGGCAGAGATGGGCGAGGCGGCGCTGCGCCGGCGCTGGACCGGGCCGGAGCTGACCATCGTCGACGAGTTCATCGGCCACGCGCGCGCCATCCGCGCCGAGCGCGCGGCCGCGGAGCGCGAGCGCCGGCCGGCGCGCGTGCGCGAGCTGGTCGACGGTTGGGGCGGCGTTACCATCGCCTATCGCCGCCGCCTCATCGATGCGCCGAGCTATACGCTCAACCACGAGGAAGTCGGCAAGGCGCTGGAGGAGGGCATCCGTTTCGCCGAGGGCCTGACGCCGACTGCCATCGACGTCGATGAGCTCGGCCGCTGCGCCGCCATCCGGCTGGCGCGCGCCGGCGCCAACGACGAGGTGACGCTGCCGGCCCGCGCCGTGCTGGTGGCGGCGGGCACGCGTCCCAACACCGTGCTGGCACGCGAATATGCCGAGCAGTTCGGCTTCGACGGCCAGTACTTCCAGGCTGTCGACGAGCATGGCCAGCCGGTGAAGCCGGAGAAGCTGGCCAAACCGAAGGCGGTGCAGGTGCTCCAGAGCCTGCGCGGCGACGGCCGCTCCGTCAGCTTCTTCGGCGATCTCCATCCCTCGTTCGCCGGCAACGTGGTGAAGGCCATGGCGAGCGCCAAGCAGGGCTGGCCGGTGGTGGCGCGGATGCTGAACCAGCTGCCGGCGCGGGCCGCGGCCAACGACAATGCGTTCCTTGCCGACTTGAATCGCCGTCTGCGCGCGCGCGTCCATACGGTGGCGCGGCTGACGCCGACTATCGTCGAAGTGGTGGTGGAGGCGCCGCAGGCGGCCGCGAACTTCCAGCCCGGCGAGTTCTACCGCCTGCAGAACTTCGAGACGCTGGCCCACCGCGTCGACGGCACGACCCTCGCCATGGAAGGCCTGGCGATGACCGGCGCCTGGGTGGATGTGGAGCGCGGACTGGTCTCGATCATCGCACTGGAGATGGGCGGCTCGTCGGACCTGTGCTCGCTGCTGAAGCCGGGCGATCCCGTGATCCTCATGGGGCCGACCGGCCATCCTACGGAGACGCCGGCCGGCGAGACGGTGCTGCTGGCCGGCGGCGGCCTCGGCAACGCCGTGCTGTTCTCGATCGGCCGCGCGCTGCGCGCCGCCGGCTCCAAGGTGCTTTACTTCGCGGGCTACAAGCGCGTGCAGGACCGCTACAAGGTGCCGGACATCGAGGCGGCGGCCGACGTGGTCGTGTGGGCCTGCGACGAGGCGCCCGGCTTCAAGCCGGGACGGCCGCAGGACCGCAGCCATGTCGGCAACATCATCGACACGATGGTCCACTATCAGCAGGGCCGGCTCGGCGAGAAGGCGATCGATCTCGGCGCGGTCGACCGGATCATCGCCATCGGCTCCGACGGCATGATGGCGGCCGTCGGCCGCGCCCGCCACGAGGTGCTGAAGCCGTACCTCAAGCCGAGCCACTGCGCCATCGGCAGCATCAACTCGCCGATGCAATGCATGATGAAGGAGATCTGTGCCCAGTGCCTGCAGGCGCACGTCGATCCGCAGACCGGCGAGCGCACGGTGGTGTTCTCCTGCTTCAACCAGGACCAGCCGCTCGACCAGGTCGATTTCCGCGTGCTGCGCGAGCGCCTGAGCCAGAATGCCGTGCAGGAGAAGCTGACGGCGGCCTGGATCGATCGCTGCCTGAAGCGGCTGCGCTACCGCGCCGCGGCGGAGTAAGGCGTCCGGCCGTCGCGGGGCGGGAGCAGCCGTTCCGGCGGGAATGCGATCGTGACGGTGGTGCCGGTGCCGAAGTCGCTCACGAGCGAGAACCTCGCGCCATGCGCTTCGACCAGACGCTTGGTCAACGGCAGGCCGAGGCCGGTGCCGGCATGGCGGCGGCTGAGCGCGCTGTCGATCTGGCCGAAGGGTGACAACGCCTTGGCGATGTCTTCCTTGGCGATGCCGATGCCGGTGTCCGTCACCTCGATCTCGAGATCCTCGCCGGCCATCCGCGCACGCACCCGCACCTCGCCGTCCGGCGGCGTGAACTTGATGCCGTTGGTCAGGAGGTTGAGCAGCGCCTGGCGCAGCTTCCGTTCGTCGCCGCGCAGATGCGGAAGGCTCTCGGCCACCTCGGTGATGATATGGACGCCGGCCTGCTGGGCGCGCGGCGACAGCATGGCCGCGCAGTCGGCTACGAGCGCCGCCGCCTCCACTGGCTCGTCGACCAGCTCGATCCGCCCCGCTTCGGCTTTGGACAGATCAAGGATGTCGTTGATCAGCGACAGCAGATGGGCGCCGCTGCAGCGGATGTCGTCGACATATTCGCGATAGCGGTTGTTGGCGATCGGCCCAAAGGTCTCGCGCAGCACGATCTCCGAGAAGCCGATGATGGCGTTGAGCGGCGTGCGCAGCTCGTGGCTCATGACGGCCAGGAAGTCCGACTTGGTGCGGCTGGCGCTTTCGGCCTGCTCCTTGGCCTGGCTGAGGGCGGCCTCGAACGCCTTGCGCTCGGTGATGTCGAAAATGATGCCGTCGAGATAGGCCGGCCGTCCCTCGGCATCGAACACCGGCTGGCTGTATTCGCGCACCCAGCGCACCTCGCCGTTGCGGTGCAGGATGCGGTAGTCCATCTCGAACGGCCGGCGCTGTGCCAATGCCTCGGCGACCGTCTTCTCGATCATCTCGCCGTCGTCGGGATGGGTGACGCTGGCATAGGTGCGCACGCGCTTGTCGATGAAGTCGGATGCGGGATAGCCCGTCAGGGTCTCGCTGTAGTCGCTCACATAGAGGTCGGTCCAGTCGGCATCGATGAGGCAGCGGTAGACGATGCCGGGGATGTTGGCGACCAGGCTCCGGAAACGGCTCTCGCTGGTTGCCAGCTCTGCCGCGGCGGCCGCCAGCTCCGCCTCGAATTTCTTGCGCTCGGTGATGTCGAAGACCACGCCGTCGAGGAAGAGCGGCTGGCCATCCTCGCCGAAAACCGCCTGGCCCTTGTCCTGCAGCCAGCGGATGGAGCCATCCCGGTGGACGATGCGGTAGTCGATGACGTAGGGCTGCCGCGCCGCCATCGCCGCCGCAGTCGCCCCGTTGACCATCGCCCGGTCGTCGGGATGGATGACGTCCTGGCATCTGATCGGCCCGGCCAGGAGTTCCTTGGCAGTGTAGCCGCAGATGTCTCCGATCTGCTCGCCGAGGAACAGCTCGCGGCCGTCGGAGCCGCCCGAGGTGCGATAGACGGCTCCCGGTATGTGCGCGGCGACCGACTGATACTTGCTCTCGCTGTCACGCAGTTCTTCGCGGGCGGCGGCAAGCGCATCGTCGACCTGCCGCTGCGCCGTCACGTCGGCGGCGGTGCCGCGATAGCCGAGGAAGTCACCGGCCGCATCGAAGAAGGGTTTGCCGCTGCTGCGGAAGTAGTGGAAGGAGCCGTCGCCCATCCGCTTGCGGAACAGGAAATCGCGGAACGGCCGACGCCTTTCCAGATCGTCGCGGTGTCGTGCCCAGGCCTCCGCATTCCAGGTCAGGTCCGACGTCTCCCAGCGCGTCTTGCCGAGGATGCCGTGCAGATCGATGCCGTAGCGCGCCCAAGCGCCGGCGGTGAAGAACGTGAAGCGATGGTCCGGCCCCGTCTCCCACAGCCAGTCGGACGAGGCGTCGGCCATGTCGGACAGCCGCTCCTGCGCGTGGCTTGCGATGGCAGCGGCCTGCTCGCGCTGCGCGATGGCGTGGCGCGCTGCCGACCTGGCGAACAGCACGAGCAGCAGGCACGCTACCAACGCCAGCAGTATGACCGCATCGCCATTGTCCGGAGCTGCGAGCAGCTCCGCGCTCTCGATCGCAACGGCGACCAGCCAGAGCGCCAGCGCGCCCAGGACGAGGACCCGGCGGAACAGCGCGTTCTGGAGGAGGCGCCGCTCGCATCCCGCCGCCGGCGGCGATGCCGCGTCGGACGCAATGGCAGGCGGTCCCTTCGTCTGGCGGTCAGGTGCGGGCATGACGGCGTGAAGCGGGTTGCACGCAGTTTCGCCACGCGCCAGGCGGGACGGCATCGTGGTCTCTTGAGCCGGAACTATGCCGGCAAACCCTTGAAGAAACAGTTAGAACCACCGGCGTGCGGTGCTAGGGAACGGCCGCCGTGCGCGGCGCCAAGCGCTCGGCTAGGCGTGCGGCGGGGAAGTCGATGGTCACGACCGTACCGACCGCCACCTCGCTGCTGATCTCGAAGCTGGCGTCGTGCGCCTCGACCAGCCGCTTGGTGAGAGGCAGCCCGAGACCGGTGCCGGGATGGCGGCGGTTGTGTGGGCTGTCGATCTGCCCGAACGGCGAGAGTGCCTTCGGTATGTCCGCGCTCGACATGCCGATGCCCGTATCCTCGACTGTCAGCCGCAGGCTGTCGCCGGCGAGCCGGGCGCGCAGGACGACGCGCCCGCCGGGCGGCGTGAATTTGATCGCATTTGTGGCAAGGTTGAGCAGCACTTGGCGTATCTTGCGCTCGTCGGCGCGCAGGTGCGGCAGGTCGCGGGCGATATCCGTGACGAGCTCGACGCCGCCTTGCTGTGCACGCAGGGCCACCAGGGCGACGCTGCCGCTGATGAGCTGCTCGACGCCGATGAGGCTCTCCTGCAGGTCGAGCTGCCCCGACTCGGCCTTCGACAGGTCGAGGATGTCGTTGATCAGATCGAGCAGGTGCGTGCCGCTGCTTCTGATGTCGCGCAGATAGTCGCGGTAGCGCTCGCTGCCCAGCGGCCCGAACATTTCCTGGATGACCATGTCAGAGAAGCCGATGATCGCGTTCAGAGGCGTGCGCAGCTCGTGGCTCATCATGGCCAGGAACTCCGACTTCGCGCGATTGGCGCCCTCGGCGTGGTCCTTGGTGCGCAGAAGCTCGACCTCCGCCGCCTTGCGCTCGGTGATGTCGAAGATCACGCCGTCGAGGAACATCGGCTGGCCGTCGTCGCCGAGGATGCCGCGGCCGCGCTCCTGGACCCAGCGCAGGCTGCCGTCCTTGCGGCGGATGCGGTATTCGACGATGAAGGGATCGCCGCGCCGCGCCGCGCCGAGGGCGATCGGGTCGCAGACCGCCCGATCCTCGGGATCGATCAGGTCGGCGTAGCGGGTCGTCCCGCCTTCGCTCAGCTCGGCGACCGTGTAGCCGGAGATCTCCGCCATCGCCTCGCTCATGAACACGGAGGTCCAGTTGTCGTCGAGCTTGCAGCGGTAGACGGCGCCGGGAATGCTGCCGGTCAGCGCGCGGAGCTGCCGCTCGCTTGCGCGCACGCCCTCGAGGGCGTCGGCGAGCGCGGCCTCCGCCTGCTTGCGCTCGGTGATGTCGAAGAGACAGCCGTCGATGTGGAGGAAGCGGTCGTCTTCGTCATACACGGCGCGGCCGCGGTCCTGGACCCAGCGGAGCGCGCCGTCGCGCCGGATGATGCGATACTCGACTTCGAAGGGCGTGCGCGTTGCCACTGCCGCCGCGATCGCCCGATCGATGGCGGCGCGGTCGGCGGGGTCGACCATGCTGGCAAAACTGGCCCGCTTGGCGAGGAACACTTCCGCCGGATAGCCGCACACGGCCTCGACGGCGCCGCTCAGGAAGGTCGGCGTCCATTCCCTGTCGTTGAGGCAGCGATAGACCGTACCCGGGAGGTTCGACAGTAGCGCGCGGAACTCGGCCTCGCGCCGGCGCAACTCGGCATGGCTTGCCGCCAGCGCCGCCTCCGAGTGCTTGCGCTCGGTGATGTCGAAGATGACGCCGTCGATGTAGAGCGGGCGTCCGGCAGCGTCGTAGACCGGCTGCGTTCGCTCCGACGCCCATCGCACCGAGCCATCCTTGTGCAGCACCCGGTATTCCAGGCAGTAGGAGCGGCGGTTCGCGACGGCGTCGCGGGTGACGCGCTCGCACAGCGCGCGGTCCTCGGGGTGGATGACGCTGGCGCAGCTGCGGATCCTGTTGCCGACGAAGTCGCTGGCGGGGTAGCCGGTCAATTGCTCGATGCTGTCGCTGATGAACAGCTCGGTCCAGTCGTCGTCGATCAGGCTGCGGAAGACGACGCCCGGGATGTTCGAGGCCAGCGCCTTGAACTGAGCGTCCTTGTCGCGTTGTTCGGCGATCGCCGCGGCCAGCGCCTGCTCGGCCGCCACCTGCGCCGTCACGTCCGACCCGGCGCCGCGATAGCCGAGAAACGCTCCGTTCGGGTCGAAGAACGGCCGGCCGGAAATGCGGCAGTAGCAGAGGCGGCCTTCGGCGTCCCGCCAGGGATAGACAAAGTCGCGAAACGGCCTGCGATTGGCGAGGTCGTCGGCATGCTTCACCCAGATCTCGGGCGCCAGCGACGAGTCCACGATCTCCAGGCGGGTCCTGCCGATGAAGGCCGGGACGGTCTCCGGCGATACGCGCGCCACGTTGCCGGCGAAATGTGTGAACCGCAGGTCCGGCCCCATCTCCCAAAGCCAGTCGGAGGAGGCGCCTGCCATGTCTTGCAGCTGCGACTCCGTCGCCCCCAACTCGGCCAGCGCCGCCTCGTACTGCCGTTGCCGGCGGCGCAGGACCAGCAGGATGGGCGGCAGGACCAGCAGCATCACGGCGCCCTTGACGGCTTCGATCGGCGCGCCGGACGTGAGGCCGTCGACGATCTCCGCGCAGCCGATGACGAGCCAAGCGCACAGGGAGAGCCCGACGAGGAGCCCGGTTCGGCCAAACTCGACGGAGCGGGGACGGCGGCCCGGCGCGGGGGGCAGCGTATGGGCCGCGGGCGTGCCAGCCGAGCGGCCGCATGCGGCCAGGTGTTCCGGTGGGGACTGGGTCAAGGCGGGACTCTATTCGCTTCTGCGTAAGGACCCCGCCGTGCGGCATGCGTCGCCCTTCTTCGCAATATTGGTGAGTATCCCCGCCAGTTCCTAAATCATGGTTAATAAACCGTGCATTCGATCCGCAAACTCCTACAATCCGTTCAGTGTGCGACGTGCTACTGTCGCATTCGCGAGATCGGCCGTCGCGGCAGGCGCAGCGACGCATCCGTTGCGCCAATACAAATCGAGCGCTCCGGTCGCGGTTGGGGTGGCTCGCGTCAAGCGCTTGTTCTAGAAGCAATAATTCTGGTCTGCACCGAATGCCCGCCCCCGCTTCCACCCTGCTGATCGCCTGCGGCGCCCTGGCGCGCGAAATGCTGGCCCTCGTCGAGGCGCACGGCTGGCGCAACATGGCAGTCACCTGTCTGCCGGCCCACTACCACAACACGCCGCAGAAGATCCCGGAGGCCGTGCGCGCGAAGATCCGCGACAACCGCGGCCGTTACGACCGTATCCTCGTGGCATATGGCGATTGCGGCACTGGCGGCCTGCTCGATCGCGTGCTGGAGGAGGAGGGGGTGGAGCGCATCGCCGGCCCGCACTGCTATCAGTTCTACGCCGGCACGGCCGATTTCACGGCGCTGATGGAGGCCGAACCCGGCTCGCTCTTCCTGACGGACTATCTCGCCCGCCACTTCGACCGCATCATCGTCGAGGGCCTCGGCCTCGATCGCCATCCGGAGCTGCGCGACGACTACTTCGGCAACTACACGCGAGTGGTCTACCTCGCGCAGACCAGGGACCACGAGCTCGAGCGCCTGGCCGAGGCGGCCGCCCGCCGCCTGAACCTGGCCTACGAATATCGCTTCACCGGCTACGGCGAGATGGAGAGCTTCCTGGCCGCGGCGGGAGATGCAGCCTGATGGCGCAGCTCACGATCGTCTATTGGCGCGACATCCCGGCCCAGGTCATCGTCAAGGCCGGGCGGCAGAGCGCCAAGCGTCAGCTGACCGAGCGCTTCGAGAAGGCGATCGATCGCGCCGCCATGCGCGCCAACCTGCGCGACACCGACTCCTACCTCGCGGAGTGGCGCCGGGCCGCTCCCGTCGAGTGCGGCGCGGATCTGGAAGCCGAGGCCGCCGCGGCGGCCGAGCGGCTCGAAATGGAGTATCCGGACGACCGCTTGAGTCGCCTTGTCGCTGCCGGCGGCGTCGACGAGAAGGACGCATGAGCGTCGTCGGCATGCATCGCTCGGCCGGCCGCCTGGAGGCGGCCCTGCGCGCCGGTCATTTCGTGATGACCGCGGAGACATCGCCGCCCGATGCCGGCACGGCGGCGCCCGTGCTGGAGCGAGCCGGCTGCCTCAAGGGCCTGGCCGATGCAGTGAACGTCACCGACGGCGCCGGCGCGCGCGCCCACATGTCGGCCCTGGCGGCGGCCGCGATCCTGGCGCAGCACGGCATCGAACCGGTGCTGCAGTTCACGGTGCGCGACCGCAACCGCATGGCGCTGCAGAGCGATCTTCTGGGCGCCGCCGCGCTCGGCGTGCCGAACATCCTCTGCCTCCATGGCGACGACGTGAAGAAGGGCGATCAGCCCGAGACCAAGCCGGTCTACGATATCGACAGCCGCGAGCTCATGCGCACGGCGCGCCGGCTGCGCGACGAAGGCGCGCTGCCGTCGGGCCGCGCGGTCTATCCGCGCCCCGGCCTGTTCATCGGCGCCGCCGACATGCCGATCGATCCCAAGCCCGGCTGGCGGCCCGACGGGCTGCTCGCCAAGATCGAGTCCGGCGCCGATTTCGTGCAGACCCAATACGCCTTCGACCTGCCGCTGTTTCGCCGCTACCTGGCGGCGCTCGCCGACAATGGCATTCCCGACCGGCTCTTCATCATCGTCGGCATCGGGCCGCTGGCCTCGGCCAAGTCGGCGCGCTGGATGAACGAGCACCTGTTCGGCGTGCATGTGCCGGAGACGTTGATCGCACGGCTAGAGGGCGCACAGGATCAGCGCGCCGAGGGCCGCCGCATCTGCGTCGAGCTGCTGCAGGAGCTGGCGGAGATCAAGGGCGTCGCCGGCGCGCACCTGATGGCGCCTCGGCAGGAGCAGGCCTGCGCCGAGGCGATCGCCGAGTCCGGATTGCTCGGGCGGCGCAGGGCGGCATGAACGGGTGGTCTGTAGGGGCGGCCCCATGCAGCCGCCCGCGGCCGAGGGGCGACCACATGGGGTCGCCCCTACAATCGGGTGCGGGTTGAAGTCGAATGTACGCCGTCCGTCTCTGGTCGATCCGTCATGCGCGCCTCATGGAGGGCATCTACAGACTGTTCGAGCCGACGCTGGTCACGCTCGGCCCAATTCTGTCGCGTATCGGCTACGCCCGCCTGGAAAGGCCTGTTGCTGCAATCGAGAGGCGGGTGAAGGGCTTCCTGTTCGACTGCCAGATGTGCGGCCAGTGCGCGCTGTCCTCGACCGGTATGTCCTGCCCGATGAACTGCCCGAAGAACCTGCGCAACGGACCCTGCGGCGGTGTGCGCGCCGACGGCCATTGCGAGGTGAAGCCGGAGATGAAATGCGTCTGGGTCGCGGCCTGGGAAGGCGCGCAGCGCATGCGCGCCGGCATGGTCATCGTCGACGGCCAGAAGCCGGTCGATCACAGCCTGAAGGGCACGTCCTCCTGGCTGCGCGTGGTGCGCGAGAAGACGGCGCCGCCGAAGGCGGCGCAATCGGCCAAGGCGGCGCAGCCGGGATGAGCGAGCGCCTCGTCGATCCCGGCGATCCGCTGCCGCGGTTGCCCGGCCATTCGTCGGACGGCCGGCTCGAGCGCGTGCTGCGCTCTGGCCGCTTCGCCGTGACGGCCGAGCTCAATCCCCCGGATTCCGCCGACGCGCGCGAGGTCTACGAGCGCGCGCTCGTCCTCGCGGAAGTGTGCGACGCCATCAATGCCGTCGACGCCTCCGGCGCCAACACGCATATGTCGAGCGTCGGCATCTGCAGCCTGCTGACGCGCGCCGGCTATGCCGTGGTCATGCAGATCGCCTGCCGCGACCGCAATCGCATCGCCATCCAGGGCGACGTGCTGGGCGCTGCGGCCATGGGCGTCGCGAACATCCTCTGCCTTACCGGCGACGGCGTGCAGTGCGGCGACCAGCCCGGTGCCAAGCCGGTGTTCGATCTCGACAGCACGACTCTGCTGGAGACGATCCGGACGATGCGCGACAAGGGCCAGTTCCTCTCCGGACGCAAGATCACCCATCCGCCGCGCGTGTTCCTGGGTGCCGCCGCCAACCCGTTCGCGCCGCCCTACGACTACCGGCCGCTTCATATCGCCAAGAAGATCGCGGCCGGCGCCCAATTCATCCAGACCCAGTATTGCTTCGATGTGCCGCTGCTGCGCCAGTTCATGGCGAAGGTGCGCGATCAGGGCCTGCACGAAAAGGCCTTCATCCTGGTCGGCGTCGGGCCGCTGGCATCGGCCAAGACGGCGCGCTGGATGCGGGCCCACGTGCCGGGCGTGCATATCCCGGACGACATCGTGAAGCGCATCGAAGGCGCCAAGCAGCAGAAGCAGGAAGGCAAGAAGCTGTGCATCGAGCTCATCCAGCAGATCCGTGAGGTGGAAGGCGTGGCCGGCGTGCATGTCATGGCCTACCGGCAGGAAGAATATGTCTCGGAGATCATCACGGACTCAGGCATCTTTAAGAACCGGCAGCCGCGGCGGCCGGCGAAGGAGAAAATGGCATCATGACTGATACCGTCGTCAGCTCGGCGACCAAGGAAGTGGTCATCGGCTTCGAGCGCCCGTTCGTCCTGATCGGCGAGCGCATCAACCCGACCGGGCGCAAGCTGCTGGCGGCCGAGATGGCGGCCGGCGACTACAGCCGCGTGCGCTCTGACGCCATCGCCCAGGTCGAGGCCGGCGCCCACATGCTCGACGTCAACGCCGGCATCCCCCTTGCCGACGAGCCGCGCATCCTCGCCGAGGCCATCCAACTCGTGCAGTCGCTCACGGACGTGCCGCTTTCCATCGACTCCTCGATCGTGGCCGCGCTCGAGGCCGGCCTTGCCGTCTACAAGGGCAAGCCGCTGCTGAACTCGGTGACGGGCGAGGAGGAGCGGCTCGAATCCGTACTGCCGCTGGTGAAGAAGTACGGCGCCGCCGTCGTCGCCATCTCCAACGACGAGACCGGCATCTCCGAGGATCCCGACGTGCGCTTCGAGGTGGCGAAGAAGATCGTCCACCGCGCCCGCGATCACGGCATTCCCTATTCGGACATCGTCGTCGATCCGCTGGTGATGCCGATCGGCGCGCTCGGCAATGCCGGACGCCAAGTGTTTCATATCGTCCGGCGACTGCGCGAGGAGCTCAAGGTCAACAGCACCTGCGGCGCCTCCAACTTCAGCTTCGGCCTGCCGAACCGGAACGGCCTCAACGCGTCATTTCTTGCCATGCTGATCGGCGCCGGCATGACCTCGGCCATCACCAATCCGCTGCACACGGAGATGCTCACGGCGATCATGGGCGCCGACGTCGCCATGGGGCATGACGAGCACTGCGCGCGCTGGATCCAGAAGTTCCGCGAGCCGCCCGCCGCCGGCGAAGAGGGCGGGGCCCGCCGTGGCCGCGAGGGCCGCCGCCGCCGTGGCGGCGGCGAGGCCGGCGCTGCGCCCGCTGGAGACGTTGGCGCGGCCTAGCGATTCGACCGATGCCGAGTCGCTGCATGCACCCTCACCCCAGCCCTCTCCCGCTTCGCGGCCGAGGCGACACCATCGGAGCGTTCCCATGCGCTGGCCCCCTCTACCGCGAAGCGGGAGAGCGTGGGGGTGAGGGTGCGTCGTCCGCTCAGGAGCAATCGTGGTGAGCCCCGCCGGCTCCCATACCGACGCCCTCGTCGTGTTCATGCCGTCCGGTAAGCGCGGGCGGTTTCCGCTGGGCACGCCGGTCCTGAAGGCGGCGCGCAGCCTCGGCGTCGACATCGACTCCGTGTGCGGCGGACGCGGCATCTGCGGGCGCTGCCAGGTCGAGGTCAGCGAGGGCGAGTTCGCCAAGCTCGGCGTCACCTCGAAGGTCGCGAATCTCTCCTCCTTCGGCGTGGTCGAGCAGCGCTATGCCGATCGCCGCGGCCTGAAGGACGGCCGGCGCCTCAGCTGCTCCACGCTGCTGCAGGGCGACGTCGTCATCGACGTGCCGCCCGACAGCCAGGTCCACAAGCAGGTCGTGCGCAAGCGCGCGGAGATGCGGGCCATCGAGCTCGATCCGGTCGTGCGCCTGCATTATGTCGAGGTGATCGAGCCCAACATGCACGATCCCTCCGGCGATCTGCAGCGGTTGATGCAGGCGCTCGAAGCGCAATGGGGGCTGACCGGTCTCGATTGCGACCTGCGGGTCATCCAGCACCTGCAGAAGGCGCTGCGCCAGGGCAACTGGACGGTGACTGTCGCCGTCCATCACGGCAAGCAGATCACTGCCGTCTGGCCGGGCTTTCACGACAAGGCCTACGGCCTCGCAGTCGACGTCGGCTCCACCACCATCGCCGGCCATCTCTGCGATCTCTCGAGCGGCGACGTCGTGGCCTCCGCCGGCATCATGAACCCGCAGATCCGCTTCGGCGAAGACCTGATGAGCCGGGTCTCCTATGTGATGATGAATCCGGGCGGCGACGTCGACATGACCCGCGCAGTGCGCGAGGCCATCAACGGCCTCGCCACCAGCGTCGCCAGCGAGGCCCGCATCGACGTCAAGAACATCTTGGAGGCCACGTTCGTCGGCAACCCGATCATGCATCACCTGCTGCTCGGCATCGATCCGACGGAGCTGGGCGGCGCGCCCTTCGCGCTGGCCAGCGATTCCAGCCTCACCTTCTGGGCCTCCGAGATCGATCTGCGCATCCATCCGAACGCGCGCATCTACGTGCTGCCGTGCATCGCCGGACATGTGGGCGCCGACACCGCCGGCGTGATCCTGTCGGAGGCGCCGCACGAGAGCAACGAGATGACCCTGATCGTCGATGTCGGCACCAACGCCGAGATCGTGCTCGGCAACCGCCATCGCCTGCTGGCGGCCTCCTCGCCCACCGGTCCGGCCTTCGAGGGCGCGCAGATCTCCTGCGGCCAGCGCGCCGCGCCCGGCGCCATCGAGCGCGTGCGCATCGATCCGCAGACGCTGGAGCCGCGCTTCCGCGTCATCGGCAGCGACAAGTGGTCCGACGAGCCGGGCTTCAGCGAGGCCACGAGGCAGATCGGCGTTACCGGCGTGTGCGGCTCCGGCATCATCGAGGCGCTGGCCGAGATGTATCTCGCCGGCATCATCAACCAGGACGGCGTGATCGACGGCGCCATGGCGGCTCGCTCGCCCCGCATCCAGCCGGAGGGCCGCACCTTCTCCTACCTCCTGCATGACGGAGAGCCCGTCCTGCGCGTCACGCAGAACGACGTGCGCGCCATCCAGCTGGCCAAGGCCGCCCTCTATGCCGGCGCCCGCCTGCTGATGGACCGCATGGGCGTCGAGCAGGTCGACCGCATCACCCTCGCCGGCGCCTTCGGCAGCCACATCGACGTCAAGTTCGCGATGATCCTCGGCATGATCCCGGATTGCGACCTTGCCAAGGTCACGTCGGCCGGCAATGCCGCCGGTACGGGCGCGCGCATCGCGCTGCTGAACCTGGCTGCGCGCGACGAGATCAGCCGGGTCGTGCGCTCGGTGGAGAAGGTGGAGACGGCGGTCGAGCCGCTGTTCCAGCAGCATTTCGTCGAGGCCATGGCGATCCCGCACAAGACCGCGCCCTATCCCAATCTGCGCAAGGCGGTGACGCTGCCGGCGCCGAAGGGGGCGGGCGCCACGGCCGACGACGGCGCGCGCCGGCGTCGCCGCCGCAGCGGCTAGTCGATCTCAGGCAGCCGAAGCGGCGAGACCTGCCGAAAGCACGCGCTCTTTCGGAAGGACGATCGTCACGACCGTGCCGCGGCCGACCGTGCTTTCCAGGACGAGCCGGCCGCCATGCAGCTCGGTCAGCGACTTGCAGAGCGGCAGGCCCAGGCCGGTGCCGGCATGGGTGCGCGTCAGCGTGTTCTCGACCTGCGTGAACGGCTGCAGCACGCGCTCGAGCTGATCGGCGGCGATGCCGATGCCGGTGTCGGCCACGGTCAGCGCGAGGCCGCCGTTGCGATCGAGCTCGGCGGCGACGGTGACCAGCCCGCTGGCAGGCGTAAACTTGATGGCGTTCGACAGCAGGTTCAGCAGGATCTGCTTGATAAGGCGGCCATCGGCGCGCACCGGCGGCAGGGCGGCCGGCAGGCGTTGCTGCAGCGCCAGGCCGGCGGCGGCGGCCCGCTCCGCGACGAAGCGGACGGCGTCGCGCACGAGCCGTGCCGGATCGCAGTCCTCCTCGTGCAGCTCGAACTTTCCGGCCTCGATCTTCGAGAGGTCGAGGATGTCGTTGATGACCGTCAGCAGGTGGCTGCCGCTGTCGTGGATGTCGGCGGCATAGCCGCGATACTGCGGCGACCCTAGCGGCCCGAACATCTCCGACTTCATGATCTCGGAGAAGCCGAGGATGGCGTTGAGCGGCGTGCGCAGCTCGTGGCGGATGTTGGCCAGGAACTGCGACTTCGCCACGCTGGCGTTCTCGGCCACCTGCTGCTGCTCGGCCGCCTGATTGGCCAGCCGCGAGAGCTGGAATGATTGGCGCTCGAGCTGGGCGTGCGATTCCTCCAGCTCGCGCAGCATGCCGCGCAGTCGCTCCTCGCTCTCGCGCAGCGCCTGCTCGTGCTGTTTCAGCCGCGTGATGTCCGTGCGGACGTGGACACTGCCGCCGTCCGCCGTGCGCTGCCTCGAGACCAGGAGCCAGCGGCCGTCCGTGAGGTCGATCTCGATCTCTTTGCGCCGGTCGGCGGGCATGTCCATGTGCTCGGCAACGAAGGTGTCGGCCGCCGCGCCATCGGTATCGAAAACGCCGCGCGCCACCCCTTCGCGCAAGAAATCCTCGAACTTCGCACCCGGCGTGAGCAGGTCGGCGAGCGAGGGATAGATCTCCTGCATGCGTCTGTTGGATAGGACCAGGCGCCCTTGCGCGTCGTACGCCGTGAGGCCCTCGTTCATGCTCTCGATGGCGTCGCGCAGCCGCGCCTCGGCGGCGCGCGCCCGGCTCTCGGCCACGCGCATGCGCTGCTCGCTTGCGATCAGCGCCGCCTCCTGCGCCTTCAGCCGGCTGATGTCGGTGAAGGTGCCGACGATGCCGCCCTCGCTCGTGCGCCGCTCGCAGATCAGCAGCCATTGTCCGTCGCCGCGGTCCTGCTCGATCGCATCGCCGGGATTGCGATGGCGGTGCAGTCGCTCCTTGATCCACGCGTCTTCGCGGCCGGCGGCGTCGGGATGCTGGCCGCGCGCCACGCTGCCGCGCAGGATATTCTCGAAGCGCACACCCGGCACCATCAGATCCTTGTTCTTGGCGTACATGCGCTGGTGCGTGCTGTTGGACAGCACGAGGCGGTCGTCGGAATCGAACAGGGCGAATCCCTCGCCGATGCTTTCGACGGCGTCGCGCAGGCGGGTCTCGGCCGCGCGCCGCTCGTTGAGGGCGGCGGCCAGGACGAGGGTCGCGATCGCCGTCGTCGCCAGCAGCGTCTGCAGCGTCAGGAGAGCCTCGGGCATGGTGCCCGGGTTGGCGAGCGGCCCCGCGCCCGTCAGCAGCGCGCCGATGTCGACGAGGGCCACGAAGGCGTTCGCGGCCGTGGCGCCGCGGCTGCCGAAGCGCAACGTCGCCCAGATCTGGAACGGCAGGGCACCGATGAGCGCGACGTGGTTGATGGACTGGCTGCCCACCCAGGGCCCGACGGTCAGCCCGGCCGCCGCAACGAGGCCGGCGGCGATGCCGGCGATCTCCAGGGCCGGCCGCCGAACGACCGGCGCTGCCGCCTGGCGCCCGCTGCAGGCGAGCATCAACGGCGCTACGATCAGCGTGCCCAGGATGTCCGCGATCCAGCGGGACTCCCAGGCCGACCAGTAGGGGGCATGCAGGGCGAAGTGGGACAGCGCCGAGCGAAGCGGCGCGATGGCCGTCGGCGCGAGAACGGCCGCCACGGCCAGGAACTTCATCAGCGAGCGTACGGAGGCGAGCCAGTCCGTCTGCGTGCGCAGGCGGTGCAACAGACCGGCGGCAAGCAGGATCTCGATCACATTGAACAGGGTGAAACCCGCGGAGATCATCGGGTTCAGGTGAAGGACGGCGCCCGCCATCAGATTTGCGCCGCCGGCGGCCAGCAGATAGGCAGCCCACTCGCGCGGCGGCGACCGCAGCAGAACACCAAGCGCCAAGGCGCTCGCGGGCCAAATCAGGACGACGCTGCCCATCGGGCGCGATACCGTGATCGCACAATAGGCGCTCAGCAGATACGCCGCGAACAGGAGCGCGGCCTTGCCAAGGGTGCGTACCCAAGGCGGCGCCGCTTTGTTAGAATGCATTCGACACAAATTGCTTCTCTGGCGTTCCATCGTCAGCTGCGACGGCGCGCCAGTTAATCGTGGAGAGTGCGGACTCTGCCCGTAATATAGCCTGCCCGGGTTGGCGGGCCGTTAACGCTCCGCGCTAGGCGGCGGAGACCGCGATGCCGTGCGACGGGACCGAGCGGTCTTTCGGCAGCACGATCGTCACGGTCGTGCCGCTGCCGACCTCGCTCTCCAGCGTCAGCGTGCCGCCGTGCAGCTGGGCAAGCGCCTTGCAGAGCGGCAGGCCGAGGCCAGTGCCGGCGTGGGTTCGGGTCATGATGTTCTCGACCTGGCCGAACGGCTCCATCACGCGCTCGAGCTGGTGCGGCGCGATGCCGATGCCGGTGTCGGCCACGGCGAATGTCACGCCGCCGGCGTCGTCGAGGCCGGCCGAGAGCGTCACGGTGCCGCCCTGCGGCGTGAACTTCACCGCGTTGGACAGCAGATTGAGCATGATCTGCTTGATCTTGCGCTCGTCGGCGCGCACGGGCGGCAGCGCCGCGATCTTTCGTTCCAGCGTCACGCCCGCCCTTAGGGCGCGCTCGGCCATGACGCGCGTCGCCGCGTCGGCGATCTCCTCGACGTCGCAGATGTCCTCCTGCAGCACGAACTTGCCGGCCTCGATCTTCGAGAGGTCGAGCAGGTCGTTGATGAGGTTCAGCAGCAGCACGCCGCTCTCGTGGATGTCGCAGACGTAGTTCTCGTACTGCGGCGCGCCCAGCGGCCCGAACAGCTTGGTCTTCAGGATCTCCGAGAAGCCCAGGATGGCGTTGAGCGGCGTGCGCAGCTCGTGGCTGATGTTGGCGAGGAATTTCGACTTCGCCTGGTTGGCGGATTCGGCGCGCGCCTTGGCGGCGGCCAGCGCCAGCGCCTCCTCGTGCTGGCGGTGGATGATGCGGTTGCCGCGGTTGACCACCCACAGCAGGGCCAGATAGACGAGCGCGAAGACGGCGCCCACGATCGTCGTAAGCAGGAGCTGCGTGCGCGCGATGTCCAGCACGAAGCCGCTGACGTCGGAATAGATCTCGAAGGCGCCCGCGATCGCCGAGACCGGGCGACCCTGGTAGATCGGGATGTAGCTCGAGAGCACGTCGGCGCGCTCGATCTTGCCTTCGAACGAGC
>DATIXH010000156.1:0-20054 GCA_035518775.1 Candidatus Acidiferrum sp. | reverse complement strand
GCCCGAGCTGGCCGTCTCCAGCCCCAGCAGCACCTTGGCCAGGGTGGATTTGCCGCAGCCGGACTCGCCGACGATCGCGACCGTCTCTGATTCGCGTGCTTCGAAGCTGATGGTCTCGTTGGCCTTCACCACCTTGCCTTCGCCGCGGCCGAAGACCTCGTTCGCCGCGACGCGGTAGTACTTGCGGAGGTCGTCGATCTTCAGCACGGGGGCGCCCGGCTTCACCGGCTCGCTGTGCTTGCGCGCCCCCTCGGGGGTTGCCGCCCAGTCGATCTCGTTGAAGCGCACGCAGCGGCTGTAGTGGTTCTCGTGCCCCTCGACGGGGATCATCGGGATGTCCGCCGCGTCGCAGCGCCCCTTCACGAAGTGATGGCAGCGGGGGCCGAAATTGCAGCCCTGCGGCCGCTCGTGCGGCAGCGGCAGCTGGCCGGGGATGGCGATCAGCGGCCGCTCGTTCTTGTCGGCGCCGGGCAGGGGGATCGAGCGGAACAGGCCCTGCGTGTAGGGGTGGCGCATGCGGTCGAACACGTCCTTCACCGTGCCGGTCTCGACGGCCTCGCCGGAATACATGACGGTGATGCGGTCGCAGGTTTCCAGGATCAGGCCCAGATTGTGCGACACGAAGATCATCGACGTGCCCAGGCGCTTGCCGAGGTCCTTCACCAGGTCGACGATGCCGGCCTCGACCGTCACGTCGAGCGCGGTCGTCGGCTCGTCCAGGAGGAGCAGGGCCGGCTTCGACAGCAGCGCCATGGCGATGACGATGCGCTGCTGCTGGCCACCGGAGAGCTGGTGCGGATAGGAGCGCATCATCCGTTCGGGGTCGGGGAGGCGCACGGCCTTCAGCATGTCGAGGGAGCGCTTGTAGGCCTCGGCCTTCGAGACCTTTTCGTGGATGAGCGGCACCTCCATCAGCTGCTTCCCGACCTTCATGGCCGGGTTCAGGCTGGCCATCGGCTCCTGGTAGATCATCGCGATCTTGGAGCCGCGCAGGGCCCGCAGCTCCGCGTCGGACAGGTCGCCCATGTCGCGGCCCTGGAACTTGATGCGGCCGCCGACGATCTTCCCGATGTTGGACAGGTCGCGCATGATGCCGAGGGAGACGGTGGACTTGCCGCAGCCCGATTCCCCGACGATCCCCATCGCTTCGCCCGGCATGACCGTGCAGGAGAAATCCATCACCGCCGGGATCTCGCCGGCGCGCGTGAAGAAGGAGATCGAGAGGTTCTCGATCTCCAGGATGGGCTCGGCAGTCTGGGTGGCGGCATCGTTCATGGCTGCCTCCGGGCTCAATCCTTGAGCGATTGTTCGCGCAGCGTATCGGCCAGCAGGTTGAGGCCGAGTACGAGCGACATCAGCGAGACGGCCGGCGTGAGGCCTTGCCAGAAGAAGAGCCGCAGCTGCGCCACCTGGCTGCCGTCCTTGATGGCCGTGCCCCAGTCCGGGCTTTCCGGGCCCATGCCGAGCCCGAAGAAGCCCAGCGTGCCCAGCAGGATCGTCGTGTAGCCGATGCGCAGACAGGTGTCGACGATCAGCGGCCCGCGCGCATTCGGCAGCATTTCCCAGAGCATGATGTACCACGGGGTTTCGCCCCGGGTCTGGGCGGCCGAGATATAGTCGCGCGTCTTGATGTCCATGGCGAGGCCGCGCACGATGCGGAAGACGCCCGGGCTCGAGGCGAACACCACGGCGACGAAGATATTGAGCTCGTTGGGCTCGATCGAGACGATGCCGAGCGGATCGGCGTTGAAGACCAGCCCTGAATAGATCCAGAAGCCGATGACCAGGGTCACCGCGAGATAGATATAGAGCCGCTCCGGCCGCGCCTTGAAGCGCGTGTAGAACAGCACGCAGAAGAAGATGATCGGAAACAGGAACAGCACCCCCGCCATGGCGTAGGGGATCGGCGTGTCCATGATCCCCGGCGTGACCAGCAGGTAGAAGAGCAGGATGACGGGAAAGGCGAGGACGAGATTGGCCAGGAACGACAGCACCTGGTCGACACGCCGGCCGAAATAGCCGGCCGGCAGCCCGAGCGTCACGCCGACCAGCAGCGCGATCAGCGTGGCGGCCGGCGCGATCGTCAGCACGATGCGCGCGCCGTAGACGGCGCGGCTGAAGACGTCGCGCGCCAGCTGATCGCCGCCGAGCAGGAAGACCATACCCGTTTCGGGGTTGATGGCGCCGGGCACGGCGTTCTTCATCACGGCGACCTGCACGCGCGGGTCCAGCGGCGCGATGATGTGGGCGAAGAGGGCCGTGAACAGCCAGAAGCAGCAGATCAGCACACCGGCCGCGCCCGTGAGGCTGTCGAAGAGATGGCCGAACAGGCCGAGCCTCCGCTTGAACTTGAAGACATTGGCCAGCACCACGGCGAGCGCGATCCAGACCGGCCAGAAGCGCCAGAGGATCCCGATGACGATGCCGAAGAACCCCACTTTCTCCATGTCGCGCCCTACGAGACGCGGATGCGCGGATTGAGGAAGGCGTAGCCGACATCGGAGATCAGTTGGGTGAAGAGCACCAGCACGACCGAAATGAGTCCGCAGGCCAGCACCAGGTCGATGTCGTTGTTGGAGGCCGCCTGTACAAGCAGCCAGCCGAAGCCCTTGTAGTTGAAGATCGATTCGACGACGACGACACCCGTCAGCAGCCAGGGGAACTGCAGCATGATGACGGTGAACGGCGCGATCAGCGCATTGCGCAGCGCGTGCTTGACCACCACCGAGCCGAAGCTCAGGCCCTTGAGCCGGGCCGTACGGATGTACTGGGCGGTCATCACCTCGGCCATCGAGGCCCGGGTCATGCGTGCGATGTAGCCGGTTCCGTAAATGGCCATGGTCATCACCGGCAGGGTGAAGTTGTTGAAGCTCACGCCTTTGGAGGTCGCTGTCGCCGCCGAGCCGTTGAGCAGACCGAGCCAGGACGCGAAGACCGCCGTGAATATGATCCCGGAGACGTATTCCGGCGTCGCCGTGGATGCGATCGAGGCGACCGAGAGACTTCGATCGAGCCGCGAGCCCTCGCGCATGCCGGCGAGCACGCCTATGAGCAGCGACACTGGCACCATGACGATCATGACCCAGAACATCAGGATGCCGGTCGCCTTGAGCGCTTCGGGCAGCCGCTGCGCGACTGTTGCCCGGAAGGCGGTGGAGCAGCCGAAGTCGCCCTCCAGCACCCCGGAGAAGTGGGCCTCCGCCGGCTCGGCGCAGAACCGGAAGCGAGGCACCGCCGCCCCCGTGGCGGGATCGATGACCGGCTGCTTCGGCCAGACGCCCAACCAGCGGCCGAAGCGCTCGAAGAAGTTGTCGCGATAGCCGTTGCGGTGGAGCCAGCTCTCCAGGTCCTGGTCGCTGGCGCGCATCTCCGTCTGGAAGATCGCCAGCTTGCGCAGGTTGGGATCGAGATTGACGAAGAAGAACACGACGAAGCTGAGGCACAGCATCGTCAGCAGCATCACGCCGAGACGTCGAAGCATGAACGAGAGCATCGCTGCCTCTCTACGCCGATGGCAGCCGGCGGGTCATGTCTCTGTGTGTGTTCGAAGGGGGTCGGGAGGGGCGTTGCCGCTCCTCCCGATCTCCGGAGCCTAAGCCTTGTCCAGCCAGACCTTGTCGAGCTGCAACTCGAAGGTCTGGTGCATGAACAGGCCCTTCACGTAGTCAGCATGGTGGCGGTAGAGCGAGCGCCAGAACGGCTGGATCAGGATGCCCGAATCCTGGAGGATCTGCTCGATGTCCTTCATCATCTCCTTGCGCTTGGCCGCGTCGGCGACGGCAAGGGCGGCATTGAGCTTCTTGTCGAACTCGGGGTTCGAATAGGCCGCCTCATTCCAGGCCTCGCCCGTGCGATAGGCGAGCGCCAGCACCTGGACGCCGAGCGGGCGCATGTTCCATTCGGTCGTCGACCAGGCGTATTTCGTCCAGTCGTTCCAGAAGCTGGAACCCGGGATCACCGTGCGCTTCACCTTGAAGCCGGCCTCGCGGCACTGCGCGGCGATCGAGTCGCCCGGGTTTTTCACATATTCGGCATCGTAGGAGATGAGTTCGAATTCGTGATCCATCTGACCGGCCTCGGTCATCAGGGCCTTGGCCTTCTCGATGTCGCGCTTGATCTTCGGAAGCTCGTAATATTCCGGATGAATCGGGCAGACATGGTGGTTCTCGCCGACCGTTCCGGCGTCGTTGTAGCCGAGCTTGAGCACGGTGGCGTTGTCGACGGCGAGCTGCAGGGCGTTGCGCACCTTCTGGTTCTCGAACGGCTTGTTGTTGAGGTTCGTGCGCAGCACGATCGTGGCCGCCGTGGTCACCTGCTCCTTGACCAGGCCCATCCCGTCGAGGACCGTCACGGTCTCGCCGACCGTCTGGTAGTTCGCATCGATCTCCTGGGCTTCCAGGGCGCTGATGATGGCGTTGGCCTCGACGCCGTAGTCGGTGAATTCGACGCCGTCGAGATAGGGCTCGCCGCCCCACCACGTGAAATTCTCGCGGCGCTTGAGGACGGCCGACTTGCCGACCTCGTAGGAAACGACCTCGTAGGGGCCGGTGCCCGGCGTCTTCAGCATGTCGCCGCCGGACTTCTCGAAGTCGCGGTGGACGACGATGGCCGGATAGTCCGCCATGCCCGGGATGATCGTGATGTCGGACTGGCTGGTCTTCAGCTTGACCGTATGGTCGTCGACCTTCGTGATGGCGCCGTCCGCGGCCTTGCCGGTCTTGGCGTCGATCAACGAGCCGACGCGGGAGGCCATCGAGTTGCCCTCCGCGGACTTGTCGCACCAGCGGTTGAGATTGTGGATGATGTCGTCGGCGTTGAAGTCGTCGCCGTTCGACCACTTCACGCCCTTGCGGACGTGCAGCGTGTATTCGGTGGCGTCGTCGCTGATCTCCCAGCTCTCGATCAGATGACCCTCGAAGGTGAAGTCCTTGGTGTAGCGCACCATGTAGTCGTTGCACTGGCGCATCACGTTCGCCATCTCCGACCAGTCCCAGGTGCGCGGGTCCTTCATCTCCTTGATGATCATCTGCATCTTGAGGACGCCGCCCTTCTTGGGCTCGTCCGCCTTGGCTTCCTTCGGCGCCGCGAGGCCGATCATGCTGTAGGCCAGGGCGGTCGATGCGCCCATGATGCTGGCCATCGCCAGGAATTCGCGGCGGTCCATCTGTCCCGCCTTGGTGCTTTGGGCGAGCGACTTGATCGTGGCGGGCACGCGGTCGCCGTTACTCTTGAACATGGTCATTGTAGGCGTCTCCCTGCTGTCTTCTCTTTCTGCCCTTACCATTTCGCATCTCGCGCGCGTTGTCAAAGACGGCACCTTTTAGCGCGCCATCGCCGCGGGTCGCGTTGCCGGCGGTCGCGACGGCGGGACCAAGCAGCGCCGTGGTTCCGCCCGGCGCCGCCTTCGCACCTGCAAGGAACTTCTTGAATCCCAATGGCAAAGGGTGCTTTGCTAAGGGTGAACAGGGAACAAGAAGGGGAGGCCGAGGCGCGCCTGGCTTGCTGCCGCGCGCCCGTCGCGAGCCGACCGCTTGTAACAAACGACAGAACCAAACATCCGATTGGGAGACGAGTAAAATGAGCCTCAGAACGCTTCTGGAGAACACGCACTCCTACCTGCCGACGCTCGCCCAGCAGTTCAAGGACGGCAAGGTCAGCCGCCGCGAGTTCCTGCGCACCGCCACGCTCCTCGGCCTGTCTTCGGCCGCCGCCTATTCCATCATCGGCCTGCCGGAGGCCGGCAGCCTGACCAAGCGCGCGAGCGCCGCCGGCGGCACGGTCCGCATCTCGATGCGCGTGCAGCCGATCGCCAGCCCGCACACCTACTCCTGGATCCAGGACTCCATGATGGCGCGCAACGTCATCGAGTATCTGACGCTGACGGGCAGCGACAACGTCACCCGGCCCTGGTTGTGCGAGAAGTGGGATGCCAGCGACGACCTGAAGACCTGGACGCTCCACCTGCGCCAGGACGTGAAGTGGTCGAACGGCGAGCCGTTCGTCGCCGACCACGTGATCTGGAATATCAAGCATTGCCTCGATCCCAATACCGGTTCCTCGGTCCTGGGCCTGATGAAGGGCTACATGCTGAAGGACGTCGACACCGGCAAGAAGGACGACAAGGGCAACGCTGTCATGACGACCGAGCTGTGGGACGCGAACGCGATCGAGAAGGTCGACGATCACACCGTCCGGCTCAACGCCCAGGCCAGCCAGCTCGCCGTGCCCGAGCACTTCTTCCACTATCCGTTCGCCATGATGCATCCGAGCTCGAACGGCAATTTCCCGGGCGTCGGCTCGCTCGGGACCGGGTGGGCGGAGATGGTCGAATACGACTTGGGCAAGAAGTGCGTGGTGAAAAAGCGCCCGGGCTACTGGCATGGCGACGGCGCCCTCGACTCCGTCGAATATATCGACCACGGCGACGACCCGGCGGCGGCGCTGGGCGCGATTGCCGCCAATCAGGTCGACGGCATCTGGGAGGTCAAGACCTCGCAGCTGTCCGCCCTCCAGAAGATCGATCGCCTCAAGCTCTACCAGTCGGCGACGGCGCAGACCGGCGTGGCCCGCATGCAGCCCATCCACGACACCTGGAAGGATGCGCGCGTCCGCAAGGCGATGCGTTTGGCGATCGACCCCGAGAAGGTGCTGCAGGTCTCCTACGGCGGCAACGGCGTGCCGGCCGAGCACCACCATGTCGCCCCCGTCCATCCCGAATACTTCAAGCTGCCTTTCATGAAGCAGGACATCGAGGGGGCGAAGAAGCTGCTGGCCGAAGCCGGCGTGCCCGACGGGTTCGAGACCGAGATCACGGCGATCAAGGATCCGGATTGGGAGGCGAAGGCCGTCACCGTCATGGCCGGCATGTGGAAGAAGATCGGCGTCAAGGTGAAGGTCAACGTGCTGCCGGCGGCCCAGTACTGGGACATCTGGAACCTGAACACCAATCCGTTCTCCTTCACCTCCTGGACGCATCGGCCGCTCGGCGTGATGGTGCTCGGTCTGGCCTATCGCACGGGCGTGCCGTGGAACGAGAGCTTCTGGTCGAACGCCAAGTTCGACGAGACGCTGACCAGGGCCGAGGGCATCCTCGACGTCGAGAAGCGCCGCGAGGTGATGAAGGACCTCGAGACCATCATGCAGGAAGACGGCCCGATCGTTCAGCCGCTGTGGCGTTCGGTCTTCATGGCCATGGACAAGAAGGTGAAGGGTTTCGCCGCTCATCCCACGAGCTATATCTTTCCGTGGGACTGGTCGCTCGAAGCCTAGAGCTCAGACAAGGATCAGGGCGGGCATCCCGACGGGATGCCCGCCGGCGTTCCTGGCAGCCATATCGATCCCGACGATCGCCCCACTTCACGCCCTGCATGGAGTTTTGAAGCCGTGCCTGTGACGCGCCGACAGCGAACACGCACCGGTGGGCCTTAGGCAACGCCGGCATGGCCAGGTTCTTCGCCAAGCGCGTCGGCATCCTGCTGTTCACCATGCTGGTGGTCTCATTCATCCTGTTCGCGACCTTCGAGTTCGCGCCGGGTGATCAGGCGATCAGCGCGCTCGGGCAATACGCGACCAAGGATGAACTGGCGAAGTACCACCAGACCCATGGCCTCGATCGCCCGTTTCTCGCACGCTACTTCGAATGGCTCGGCGTGGGTCCTAACTATAACGGCGAATGGAAGGGCCTCCTGCAGGGCGACTTCGGCTACTCGCACCGCTGGCGGGCGGACGTGAACACGTTCATATGGGACCGCCTCCGCAATACGACGTTCCTCGCCCTGCTGGCCTTTGCGATCATCGCGCCGCTCTCGGTGCTGTTCGGCGTCGTCGCCGGCATGCGCGAGGGGTCGATCGTGGATCGCGTCGTCTCGGTGTTCAGCTCGATCACGACGTCCATGCCGGAATTCGCCACCGGCGTCTTTCTCATGACCATCTTCGCCTCCGGAACCGTCCTGCCGGTCCTCCTGCCGGGCACGGCGACCCTCGATACCGGCGGCGACTGGTCGCTGGCGGCGCAGCTGGTGCTCCCCGTTGCCACGCTGACGGCCTACTACCTCGGCTATCTCGTCCGCATGGTGCGGGCGTCGATGGTGGAGGTGATGACGCGCCCGTACGTACGCACGGCGGTCCTCAAGGGCCTGTCCTTTCCGGACGTGGTCGTGAAGCACGCCATGCGCAACGCCCTGATCACGCCGTTCACCGCCATCCTGCTGCAGCTCAATTTCCTGTTCACGAGCGTCGTCGTGACCGAGGCGGTGTTCGCCTTTCCCGGGTTCGGGCGCATGATCGTCGAGGCCGCGCTCTATCACGATGTTGCGACGGTGCAGGCCGCCACCCTGTTCGCCGTGTTCGTGGTCGTGACGTCGCAGATCGTCGGCGACTTCACCTACATGCTGCTCAATCCGCGCATCCGCTTCACCTGAGGAAGGCACGATGAGCGTCAACACAGCCCATTCGAGCGTGGCGCCCCGGCGCTCCCGGCTCCCGGGCTGGTTGCGCAGCGTCCTGAGGTTGCGCGAATCCCCGCTCGGCGTGGTCGGCGCGTTCCTCGTCGGCTTTTGGGTCGTCGTGGCCGTCTTCGCGCCCTGGATTTCCTCCTATGATCCCAACGACAACGACTTCGACGCCGGCATCATCGCTCCGCCCTCCGCCGAGCATTGGCTCGGCACCGACGACCAGGCGCGCGACACGCTGTCGCGCATCATCTGGGGCTCGCGCGTCGTCCTCGTCATCTCGCCGCTGGCGACGCTTTGCGCCTATATCGTCGGCTG
This sequence comes from Candidatus Acidiferrum sp., assembly GCA_035518775.1. Lineage (GTDB taxonomy): Bacteria > Pseudomonadota > Alphaproteobacteria > Dongiales > Dongiaceae > JBGPEQ01. The sequence goes on along the minus strand of DATIXH010000156.1, from coordinate 11,286 downwards.
CGTCATGGGGCTGCTCGCGGGCTACTACCGCGGCTGGGTCGACACGGTGCTGATGCAGGTCTGCAACGTCATCCTGTCGTTCCCCGTCCTCGTGCTGTACGTCATCATCGTGATGAAGTTCGGCCCGTCGCCCCTCAATATCGTCGTCGCCGTCACCTTCGTCGCGTCGCCGCAGGTGGCCCGCCTCGTGCGGAGCCAGACATTGGAACTGCGCGAGCGCGAGTACGTCGCGGCGGCCAAGATGCGCGGCGAGCCGGCCTGGTACATCATGCTCGTGGAGATCCTGCCCAATGCGCGCGGGCCGCTGATCGTCGATTCCTGCCTGCGCATGGGCTACACGGCTATCACCATCGGGATCCTCGGCTTTCTCGGCCTCGGCCTGCGGCCGCCCGACCCCGACTGGGGCGGCATGATCAATGCCACCTATGGATACGTCATGGGCGGCCAGGTGCTGATGTCGCTGGCGCCGGCGATCGCGCTGTCCTCCCTCGTGGTCGGGCTGAGCCTGCTCGCGGACGGGCTCCGCGAGATCAGCCTGCGCGATTGAGGGGGGCCATGGCGGAAGCAGACAAGACCGGCGCCCCCGTCCTCGAGCTCGACAACGCCCGCATCTCCTATTTCACGCGCGCCGGCGAGATCAACGTCATCCCGGGCGTCAGCTTCAAGCTGGCTCGGGGGGAGGCGATCGGCCTGGTCGGCGAGTCCGGCTGCGGCAAGTCGACGGTGGCGTTCTCGATCGTCCGCTATCTCGGCGGCGCCGGCCGCCTGACCGGCGGCCGCATCCTGTTCGAGGGCCGCGACATGGCGAAGATGCCGGAGCCCGAGCTCCGCCGGCTGCGCGGCCGCCGCCTGGCCATGGTCTATCAGGACCCGATGAGCAGCCTGAACCCGGTCATCCCCGTGGGCAAGCAGCTCATGGAGGTGCCGATCGTGCATCAGGGCGCCGGCGAGGCCGATGCCCGCCGACGCGCCCTGCAAATGCTGGCCGAGGTGAAGCTCCCCGACGCCGAGTCGATCTTCGACCGCTATCCGCACCAGCTCTCGGGCGGCCAGCAGCAGCGCGTGGTCATCGCCATGGCGCTGATGGCCGAGCCGTCGCTCCTCATCATGGATGAGCCGACGACGGGCCTCGACGTCACCGTCGAGGCCGCCGTGCTCGATCTCGTGCGCGACCTCCGGCGCAAGCACAACTCGGCGCTCGTCTTCATCAGCCACAATCTCGGCACGGTCGTGCGGGTCTGCGACCGCATCGGCGTCATGTATGCCGGCGACCTCGTGGAGGAGGGGCCGATCGCCTCGGTGTTCCGCAATCCGCGCCACCCCTATACCCGCGGCCTGCTGGAGTGCCTGCCGGTGCTCGGCACCGACAAGCACACCTCGCCGCTGGTGCCGATCCCCGGGCAGGTGCCGCCGGCGCTGCATCGGCCGCCGGGCTGCATCTTCGCGAGCCGCTGCAAGCATGCCGAGCCGGCGCGCTGCACCACCGCCCGCATCGAGACGATCACGATTCTCGGCGAGGCCGCGCACCGCGTCCAGTGCGTACGCGCGCTCGAGCTGCCGCCCTGGCAGCGGCCGCAGGCCGCGGCGCCGGCAACGGCCGCCGACGAGCGCGACGCCGACCTCGTGCTCGACATCGACGGCCTGCGCAAGTTCTACGAGACCTCGACCAGCATCTTCAGCGGCGCCGAGAGCTACGAGATCAAGGCCCTCAACGACGTCAGCATGTCGGCCCGGCGCGGCATGACGCTTGCCGTCGTCGGCGAATCCGGCTGCGGCAAGTCCACCCTGGCGAAGGTCCTCACCGGCCTGGAGAAGGCGACCGGCGGCAAGGTCGCGCTCGACGGATCGGATATCGGCGGCATCCGCGTCGAGGACCGGGAGTCGCAGATCAAGAGCAAGCTGCAGATGGTGTTCCAGAACCCCGACAGCACGCTCAATCCCAGCCACTCCGTCGGCTTCGCCATCGAGCGGTCGCTGCGCCGGCTGAAGAACCTCACGGGCGCGGCGATGCACGAGCAGGCGCGCCACCTCATGGAGACGGTGAAGCTGCCGGCCGATTTCGTCGACCGCAAGCCGCGGCAGCTCTCCGGCGGCCAGAAGCAGCGCGTGGCCATCGCCCGCGCCCTCGCCGGCGACCCCGACGTCGTGGTCGCGGACGAGCCGGTGTCGGCGCTCGACGTCTCCGTTCAGGCCGCCATCATCAACCTGCTGCTGGAGCTGCAGTCGACGCGCGCCGCCACCATGCTGTTCATCTCGCACGACCTCTCGGTCGTGCGCTATCTGGCCGACCGGGTGGCGGTGATGTATCTCGGCAAGATCGTGGAGTTCGGCTCGGTCGAGGAGGTCTTCAACCCGCCCTACCATCCCTACACCGAGGCGCTGCTCTCGGCCGTGCCGATCGCCGATCCGGACCGCCAGCAGAAGCGGATCCTGCTCGAAGGCGCGATGCCCAGCCCGCGCGACGTGCCCAAGGGCTGCCCGTTCGCCACGCGCTGCCCGCGCAAGCTCGGCGAGATCTGCGACACCACGCCGCCGCTGGAGCATCGCACCAACAGCGGCCACCGCATCGCCTGCCACATCCCGATGGAGCAGCTGCGGTCCATCGATCCGATCATCTCGACGGCGGCCGAATAGCAGCACCCACCGGCGCAGGGGCGACCCCCTGTGGTCGCCCCTGTCCACGAAGGAACCCTCATGCCCCGCGATCCGCGTTACGACATCCTGTTCGAGCCCGTGAAGATCGGCCCGAAGACCGCCCGGAACCGCTTCTACCAGGTGCCGCATTGCACGGGCATGGGCCATGTCAGGCCGCGCGCCGAGGCGGCCATGCGCGGCGTCAAAGCCGAGGGCGGCTGGGCCGTCGTGTCGACGCAGGAATGCGACATCCATCCCACCAGCGACATCCTGCCCTTCCCGGAAGGCCGGCTGTGGGACGACCGCGACCTGCCCGGCCTGGCGCTCATGGCCGAGTCCGTTCACCGGCACGGCGCGCTGGCAGCGATCGAGCTGACGCACCACGGCCCCACCACCGCCAACTACTACAGCCGCGAGACGCCGATCGGCCCGGGGCACGAGCCGATCGCCTGGGATGCGCCGGTGCAGGCGCGCGCCATGGACAAGGCCGACATCCGCGACTACCGCCGCTGGCATCGCGCCGCGGCCCTGCGCGCTCGCACGGCCGGCTTCGACATCGTCTATTGCTATGCCGGCCACAACATCGCGCTCCCCATGCACTTCCTGCAGAAGCGGCGCAACCAGCGGACGGACGAGTACGGCGGCAGCCTGGAGAACCGCGCGCGCCTGCTGCGCGAGCTGATCGAGGACACCAAGGAGGCCGTGGGCGACAGCTGCGCTGTCGCCCTCCGCTTCGCGGTCGACGAGCTGCTGGGGGAGGACGGCATCACCAGCGGGAGCGAGGGGCGCGAGGTCGTGGCCATGCTCGCCGAGCTGCCCGATCTCTGGGACGTCAACGTCAGCGACTGGCACAACGACTCCGTCACCTCCCGCTTCGCCGACGAGGGCTACCAGGAAAAACACATCGCCTTCGTGAAGACGCTGACCACCAAGCCCGTGGTCGGCGTCGGCCGCTTCACCTCGCCCGACGCCATGGTGTCGCAGATCCGGCGCGGCATCCTCGACATGATCGGGGCCGCGCGCCCGTCGATCGCCGATCCGTTCCTGCCGAAAAAGATCGAGGAGGGCCGGCTCGACGACATCCGCGAATGCATCGGCTGCAACATCTGCGTCAGCGGCGACTACACGATGACGCCCATGCGCTGCACCCAGAACCCGACCATGGGCGAGGAGTGGCGACGCGGCTGGCACCCGGAGATCATCGCCGGCAAGGGCTCCGACGCCTCCGTGCTGATCGTCGGGGCCGGTCCTGCCGGGCTCGAATGCGCGCGCGCCCTCGGCCAGCGCGGCTACGCCGTCCACCTCGCCGAGGCCGGAGAGGAACTGGGCGGCCGCGTATCGCGCGAGTCGCGGCTTCCGGGCCTGGCGGCCTGGGCGCGGGTGCGCGATCACCGCCTGCTGCAGCTCGACAAGATGGCGAACGTCAGCCTCTATCGCGCCAGCCGCCTCGAGGCCGCCGACGTGCGGGAGATGGGCGCCGCCCATGTCGTGATCGGCACGGGCGCGACCTGGCGGCGCGACGGCGTCGGCCGGGCGCGTCGGACGACCATCCCGGGCTTCACTGGTCCCGGCGTCTACACGCCCGACGACGTGATGGCGGGCGTGACGATCGCAGGGCCAGTCGTCGTATTCGACGACGATCACTACTATATCGGCGGCGTCCTGGCCGAGAAGCTGCGCCAGCTCGGCCTCGCCGTCACGCTGGTGACGCCGGCGGAATCGGCCTCGCATTGGACGCACAACACGCTCGAGCATGAGCGCATCCAGACGCGCCTGCTGGAGCTCGGCGTCGAACTCGTCGCCAACCGCGCGGTGACCGCCTTCCGCGGCGACCATGTGACGACGGCCTGCGTCTACACGCAGCGCCGGCGCGACATTCCCTGCCGAGCCGTCGTGACCGTCACCGCGCGCCTCCCGGACGACGCCCTCCGCCGCAGCCTCGAGGCCGATGCGCCGGCCCTGGCCGCCGCCGGCATCAAGTCGGTGACGGCCATCGGCGATGCGTTCGCCCCCGCCACGATCGCCCATGCCGTCCATGCCGGCCACCGCTATGCCCGCGAACTGGACGCCGCCATCGATCGCGACCGCCCGTTCGCCCGCGAACTGCCGGCGGCGGTGGACTTGTAAGGCGCGCTGCGGGCGCCCGGCAACAGGCGCAGACTGCGGACACTTGGGCACTGAGAGGCGGGCGCGCGCAGCGCGCCCCTACAATCCTCCGCGTCTCCGCGTGAGCTATCCAGGCGTCGGGGGCGAGGACGCCGTCCTTCGTGCGATGGCAAAACAAAGGTGGAGCCCTGATTTAAGGTTAATCAAAATTTATGCTCGCTTATCGTAAATAATGATGGTTATTGAATGAAATATTCGTAGTAAACGAGAGATATTTAACGGAAAATTAGTCTTCATTGCCAAAAATACACCTAAGCAAAGTGACGATGCCGCTTGGGAAGGGCGGCGTCGCGGGCATACGAGGTAAATATGTCTCTCTCCTGCATCCGCACGATCGTGGGCGCGGCGCTGCTGGGCGTCGGCCTGTTGGCATGCCTCCCGGCGCGGGCCGACGAGCTCGCCGCCATCGACCCCCAGGCTCGGACGGGGGCCGCCGGCTGGCGGGTCGACGGCATCACCGGCGAAGCCACCGCGCAGCGCGGCGCGGAAGCCGCCGCGCCCGTGGCCGTCGGCCAGGTCCTGTCGCCCGGCAGCGAGATCGCGACCGGCGCCGGCGCCGTCGTCTTCCTGTCGCACAACGGCGATCGCCTCATCGTTCAACCCCAGTCCCGCATGCGCATCGACGCCCCCGGGACGGACGGTCTGCTCGACCACTTCATGCAGTCCCTCGGCAGCGTCTTCTACGACGTGGAGCCGCGCAAGAACCGCTCCTTCGGCGTCAGCGCGCCCTACGTGGCCGCGATCGTGAAAGGCACGCGGTTCCTGGTCACGGTCGCCCCGGACAGGAACAGCGTGCGCGTCGACCGCGGCCGCGTGCTGGTGGAGTCGAAGGATGGCGCGTCCTCTATTCTGGTCGACGCCGGCATGGTCGCGACGGCAGTGCCGGCGCTGGCGCGCGGCGTGACCCTGTCGTCCAGCGGCATTCCCGATGCGGCGGCGGTGCCGGCGGCGGAGTCGCTGGCCACAACCGAGACGGGCAATCCGGCGACCGGGACGGCCGACAAGGCCACGGACACCGTCGGCGGCGTCGTCAGCGGGGCATCCGGCGCCGTCGGAAAGGTCGCGAGTGGCACCGCCAACACTGTCGCTGGCGCCGCGAGCGCCGTCGGCAATGCGGTCAGCGACACCGTGTCGGCGGTCGGTGATACCGTAAGCAGCACGACCTCCGCGGCTGGCAATCTCGTGGGCGGCACGGTCAGCGGGGTGACCAACGCCGTCGGCGGCGTGACCAACGCGGTCGGCGGCGCCCTCGGCGGTCTGCTCGGCGGGAAGAGCTAGTCACCGGGGATCGGCCGCGTGATCGAGCCGTTGCAACCTGCAAGCCGCGAGTCCGAGCGGAGCGACGCTGCCGAGGCGGCCCCGCGAAGCCTGATCGCGAGAGGCACGCGCGCCCTCCGGCTCGCCGCTGTCCGGCGCGTCGCGTCGCCGGGCCCGCTCGGCGTGATGGCGGCGCTGGTCATCGCCGGGCTCGGCGGTCTCGCGCCGCTCGAGCACCGGCTCATGGACCTCCGCTTCGGCCTGGTCGAGCGGCCCGCCTCTGGTAACCTCGTGATCGTCGCCGTCGACAATGCCAGCCTCACCGCGCTCGGAGTGTGGCCGTGGCCGCGCGATCTGCACGCGGCCTTGGTCGATCGCCTGCTGGCGGCAGGCGCCCGCGGCGTCGCCTTCGACATCGATTTCAGCTCGGTCTCCACGCCCGCGTCCGATGCCGCGCTGGCCGCGGCGCTCGCGCATGCCGACCATCGCGTGGTGCTGCCGGTCTTCAAGCAATACGGCTCGCTGGCGCGGCGTGACGACGACATGCGCTATACCCAGCCGCTGCCGATCTTCGCCGCCCACGCGCCGCTGGCGTCGGTCAATCTGCAGCCCGGCGAGGATGGCCGCGTCCGGCTCTATGCGCTGGCCGAGCCATGGGACGGCAATCTCCTGCCGTCGCTGGGCACGGCTTTCGCCGCCGTGGCGCGCCCGCGGGCCGACGATTTCTATCTCGACTACGGCATCCGCCCGGAGACGCTGCCGGTGCTCCCCTTCGCGGATGTCCTGCAGGGCAGCATCGATGCCGCCGTTCTGAAGGACAAGCTGGTGATCGTCGGCGCCACCGCCATCGAACTGGGCGACCAGGCGTCGGTGCCGGTCTATCGCACGCTTCCCGGCGTGGTCGTGCAGGCGCTCGGCTACGAGTCGATCGCGCAGGGGCGCATGATCCTGCGCACCTCGCCCTGGATCACCTGGGGCATCGCCCTGCTTTTGGCCATCGCGGCCGGCTCGCGCTTCGCGCGCTGGCCCTGGCGCGGCGGCCTGCTCGCCGCCATTGTCGGCACGGGCGCGCTGATCGGCCTCAGCATCGCGGTACAAGCAGCCGCGCCGATCAGCCTGGATATCGCGGCCTGGATCGTCGTGCTATGGGTATCGTATCTCGCCGCCCTGATGCGCGGCGCGGACGCCCTGACGGCGCGCATCTTCCGCAAGGGCATGGCGCTCCTGCACCGCAGCGCGACCATGCGCGCCGTGCTCGACGACAGCTTCGACGGCATCGTCATCGCCGACGAGGCCGGCCTCATCGAGCATGCCAACCCCGCCGCCGCCGCCATGCTCGGCGAGACGCCCGAGGCGCTCTTCGGCCGCCCCATCGCCCGTTCCTTCGCGCACCAGCTGGCGTCGGCCCACGAGGCCGGCCGGCCGCGCGCGACCGAGCTGGAGCGCGCCGACGGCACCCGCGTTCCCGTCGAGCTGGTCGTGAGCCGCTCGGAACTGCGCGGCAGCCCGCATCGCTTCGAACGCCGCGACCGGCCGCGCGTGATCGCGATCTGGACCTTCCGCGACATCAGCGAGCGCCGGCGGGCGGAGGAGGCGCAGAAGGCCGCCCTGCAACAGGCCATCGCCGCCAGCCGCACCAAGACCGAGTTCATCGCCAACATGGGGCACGAGCTGCGCACGCCGCTCAACGCCATCATCGGCTTCTCCGAGATGCTGAAGGACCAGATGCTCGGCCCGATGGGGAAGGCGGCCTACGTCTCCTATGCCACCGACATCCATTCCTCCGGCGTGCGCCTGCGCGACGCGCTCAACAGCATCCTCGATATCGCCCGCATCGAGGGCGGCCGCTACCAGCTCGAGGAGGACCGGGTGCCGCTTCGCGACGCCGTCGATGCGGCCCTCGGCTGCATCGCCGAGACCGTGGAGCGCAAGGGCACGGCGATCGAGGTCCGGCTCGACAATGCGCCGCCGGCGGTGCGCGCCGACGCCCGCGCGCTCCAGCACATCCTGGTCAACCTGCTCGCCAATGCCGTGAAGTTCACCGGCGAGGGCGGCCGGATCGCCGTCACCGGCAGTATCGACGCCGCTGGCGACTGCCTGCTCGCCATCGCCGACAACGGCATCGGCATCCCGGCGGATCAGTTGGACAAGGTGGTGAAGCCGTTCCACCAGGCCGATGCCTCGCTGGCCCGCAAGTACGAGGGCGTCGGCCTTGGCCTCTCGCTCGCCGCCGGGCTCATGCAGCTTCACCAGGGCGCACTCGCCATCACCAGCGCGCCCAACGCCGGCACCACCGTCACCCTGCGCTTCCCCGCGGCGCGCGTGCTGTCGGCCGAGCCGGGCGTCGCCGGCGCGACCAGCGCCTGATGCTTGGCTCCGCTCTCAGCGTCACCCCCGCGAAAGCAATTGGTGGCACGCGGAGGCGCGGAGGCTAGCCGATGGGTTGCTTGTGGGGGCGCGCTGCGCGCGCCCGCCCGATCGCCGCAACCTAGAAAGCTGAGCAACGGCGCCCCTACAAGAAATGGGTCGAAGGCTATGACGCCATCGCACTCGACGACCTCTGCGCGTCCGCGTCTCCGCTTGAAAAATGCTTCTGCGACGCCGCACACGCGCCATATGCGGGGCGCCGTCACCCCTTCAGCCAGTCCCTGAAGCGATACCAGCGATAGATCGCCTCGGCCGCGACCAGTCCGACCGGGCCGCCCGTCCAGTCGAGGCCGAAGGGCGCGAACAGCTTGTAGCGGCCGTCCCCCTCCGCGATGGCAGAGGCCACCAGCTCGCCCGCCATCGTGGTCGTGCCCATGCCATGGCCGCCGAAGCCCATGGCGTACCAGACTCCCGGCTGCACCTCGCCGATCTGCACCATGGAATGCCGGGGATAGCCCATGAGGCCGGACCAGGCGCTCTCCGCGCGCACGCCCGCGAGCTGCGGATAGACGGTCAGCAGCTTGCGCAGCATGATCGCGCGCAACCGCGACGGGTCGCTCTTGCGGATGGTGATGCCGCCGCCCCAGAGGATGCGCGTGTCCGGCAGCGGCCGGTAGTAGTCGAAGTCGAAGCGCGAATCGATGACGGAGTAGGGGCCGCGCATCGCCGTCTTCAGCCGCTCGCCGAGCGGCTCGGTTACCATCACCCAGGTGGCGATCGGGCGGATAGCGCGGCTGAGCCGCGGATCCAGCCCGTCGATATAGCCGCCGCAGGCCATCACGATGCTGCGCGCCTTGACGGTGCCGCGCGCCGTCCGGGCCAGCTTCTCGGCACCGTCTGTCCGCAGCTCTATGACAGGCGAAGACTCGAAGATCTTCCCGCCCTGCGCCTCGGCCGCGGCGGCGACGCCGAGCGCATAGTTCAGGGGGTGGAAGTGGAAGGCCTGCGGATAGAGCAGGGCGTCGTGATAGCGCTGCGTGACCAGCGTCTCGCGCACGCGCTCGCGCGGCCAGAACTCCAGCTCCACCCCGAGGGTCTCCTGCAGGTGGTCGCGAATGCGCCGCGGCTCGTCCCGGTCATCGGTCCACCAGGCCCGCAGCATGCCGGACTGCACGGGCTCGCAGGCGATGGCGTAGCGCTCGATACGGTCCCGGATGCGCGCGACCGCTTCGCGCGTGAACCCATAGAGCTGGCGCGCCCGCTCCAGGCCCACCCGCTTGACCACGGCGTCGACGCCGGCCGCGTAGCCGGCGCCGACGAAGCCGCCGTTGCGCCCCGAGGCGCCCCACGCCACGCGCCGCGCCTCCAGCACGACCGCGCTCCGCCCGCGCTCGGCCAGGCTGAGGGCCGTCGACAGCCCGGCCAGGCCGCCGCCGACGATGCAGACCTCGGTCTCGATCTCGCCCTCGAGCGCCGGCCGCGCCGGCGCCGGATTGGCCGTGCGCGTGTAGTAGCTGTCGATCTGTTCACTGATCATGGGCGGATGATTTGAAAGGGCAGGCACCCAGCGCGCTCCAATACACCGTGGCCGAGCGCGGCCTGCTTGTAGCCGACGCCGGGCGGGTCAGGCCAGCTTCACGACGAGCTTTCCGAAGTTCTCGCCCTTGAAGAGTCCGATGAAGGCCTTGGGCGCGTTCTCGATCCCCTCGACCACGGTCTCCCGGTACTTCAGCGTGCCGCTCGCCGCGAGCTCGCCGAGCTGCTTCAGCGCCTCCGGCCACAGCTCCATCGTGTCCGAGCAGATGAAGCCCTGCAGCTTCACGCGCTTGATCAGGAACGGCCGCATGTCGGAGATGCCGCGCGGCGTCGTCGAATTGTAGTCGGAGATCAGGCCGCAGAGCGGGATGCGCGCGAACGGGTTGAGGCGCGGCATCACGGCCTCCAGGATGTCGCCGCCGACATTCTCGAAATAGATGTCGATGCCGTCGGGCGTCTCGCGCTCGAGATCGTGGGCGATGTGGCCGGCCTTGTAGTCGACGCAGCCGTCGAACCCGAGGTCCTGCATGGTGTAGGAGCACTTCAGCGCGCCGCCGGCGATGCCGACGACGCGGCAGCCCTGCAGCTTCGCCAGCTGCCCGACCACGCTGCCGACCGCGCCCGAGGCGGCGGAGACCACGACGGTCTCGCCTTTCTTCGGCTGCCCGATCTTGTTGAGCCCGATCCAGGCGGTCACGCCGGGCATGCCGACCGCGCCGACATAGAGCGAGAGCGGGAAGTTGCGGCGGGCGACCTTGCGCAGGTCCTTGCCGTCGTTCACGGCGTATTGCTGCCAGCCGAGCCGGCCGACGACGAGGTCGCCGGCCTTGAACGCGGGATTGCGCGACTCCACCACCTCGCTGACGGCGTCGCCGACCATGACGGCGCCGACCGCGACGCTGGCCGCGTAGGATTTCGAGTCGTTCATGCGGCCGCGCATGTAGGGATCGAGCGACAGGAAGAGGCCGCGCACCAGCACCTCGCCGTCGCCCGGGCTCGCGAGCGGCTGCTCGACGATGCGGAAGTCGCTCTCCTTCACCCACCCGCTCGGCCGACTGGCCAACAGCACCTGCTTGTTCGTCGTCATGGTGAAGCCGCCGCTCCTGCATAGGATAGGGAAACGCCGATGCTCTTTATCCGCGTTCGCCTGCCGTTTCAAACCCTCCGTGGCGGCGATCGTTCCGTGGCGCGGGCGGCGGTGTCAGTCCACGACCGCGGCGATCGCGCGCCCGGCGGCAGCCGGGCTCGGCTCGGCCTCGCCGCGCGGGTCGAGCTCGGGCGCGCCGTAGGTGCCCTGGGTGATCGGCACGGCCACGAAGTTGCTCT
>DATIXH010000155.1:0-19593 GCA_035518775.1 Candidatus Acidiferrum sp. | reverse complement strand
CCAATGGCCGCTCGCGTTCCGCTTGGCGCGGCGCGAGCTGCGCGGCGGGTTGAAGGGATTCCGTATCTTCCTCGCCTGCCTGATGCTGGGTGTGGCGGTGATCGCAGCGGCCGGCTCCGTGGCCTCGTCGGTGCGCGGGGGGATCGCTGCCGATGCCCGGAAGCTGCTGGGCGGCGACGTCGAGGTCCGGCTGCTCTATCGGCCCGCGACTCCCGAGCAGATCGCGTTCTTCGACGCGAGCGGGGCGGTGTCGGCGATCCGCGAGATGCGCGCCATGGCCCGACCGGTCGCCGGCGACGAGCGCACGCTCGTCGAGCTGAAGGCCGTCGACGCGCGCTATCCGCTCTATGGCGCCGTCGAGCTGCGGCCGGCGCTGCCTCTGGCCAATGCCCTTGCCGAGCGCGACGGGCGCTGGGGCGCGGTCGCCGATCCGAACCTGCTGGAGCGGCTCGGGCTCAAGGTCGGCGACGTCATACGCGTCGGCGCGACGGACTATGAGATCCGCGCCAGCCTGGAGCGCGAGCCGGATCGCGGCGCCGGCGTCTTCATCCTGGGGCCGCGCCTGATGGTGGCGGACAGCAGCCTGGCCTCGACTGGGCTCGTGCAGCCCGGCAGCCTCATCTATCATGCCTATCGCCTCCGCCTGCCGGCCGGCGCCGACGTCGCGGTCTGGCGCGACCGGCTCAAGGCGCAGTTCCCCGCAGCGGTGTGGCGCGTGCGCGATCTCGGCGACGCCGGCGCCGGCCTACGGCGCTTCATCGACCGCACCGCGATGTTCCTGACGCTGGTCGGGCTGGCGGCGCTGCTGGTCGGCGGCGTCGGCGTCAGCACGGCCGTGCGCAGCTATCTCGACGGCAAGACCGCCACCATCGCCACGCTGAAGTGCCTGGGGGCCTCGGGCGCGCTCGTCTTTCGCACCTACCTCATCCTGATCCTGCTGCTGGCCTGTGGCGGCGTGGCCGCCGGTCTCGGCGTCGGCGCGGCCGTTCCGCCGCTGGTCGCGGGGCTGCTGGCGGAGCGCATGGCGATCGACCCGCTGGTGGGTCTGTTTCCGGCGCCGCTGGCGCTAGCGGCCGGGTTCGGGCTGCTGAGCGCCGTCGGCTTTTCGCTCTGGCCGCTGGCGCGCGCGCGCGACGTGCGCGCCGTCCAGCTGTTTCGCGCACTGGTCCAGCAGGCGCGCGGCAAAACTCAACCGCGCGACCTCGTCGCGATCGGTCTCGTCGGTTGCGCCCTCGCCGGCCTGGTGCTGCTCAGCGCCGACGATCGGTGGCTGGCGGCCGGGTTCGTCGGCGGCTCGATCCTGGCGCTCGGCCTGTTCCGCGCCACCGCTCTTGCCGTCGCCGCCGGCGCGCGGCGCCTCCATCGCTTCAGCGTGCGTCGCCCGAGCCTGCGGCTGGCGCTCGCCAACCTTTACCGGCCGGGCGCGCCGGCCGGCAGTGTCGTGCTCTCGCTGGGCCTCGGGCTTACGGTGCTGGTGGCGATCGCGCTCATCCAGGGCAACCTCGGCCACGAGATCCGCGACACCATGCCGGCGACGGCGCCGTCCTTCTACTTCATCGACATCCAGCCGGACGAAGTCGCCGACTTCGACAAGCTGGTGAGCGGCTTCCCGGGCGTCAGCGAGCTGCGGCGCGTGCCGATGCTGCGGGGCCGCATCACCGCCATGAACGGCGTGCCCGCCGACCGGCTGAAACCGAAGGGCGACCAGGGCTGGATCCTCCAGGGCGACCGCGGCATCACCTGGTCGACCAGCGTTCCCGAAGGCAGCCGCATCGTCGCCGGCAACTGGTGGCCGGCCGACTATCAGGGGCCGCCGCTGATCTCGCTCGACCATGAGGTGTTCGATGCCTTCGGGCTCAAGCTCGGGGACACCATCACCGTCAACGTGCTGGGGCGCGAGATCACCGGCACCATCGCCAACACGCGCGAGTTCAACTGGTCGTCGCTGACCATCAACTTCGTCATGGTGTTCTCGCCGGGCATTCTCGAAGGCGCGCCGCAGACCCACATCGCCACCGCCCGCATCGCCGGCGAGCGCGAGATCGCCCTGCAGAAGGCGGTGACCGACCGCTTCGCCAACATCTCGGCCATCCGCGTCAAGGACGCACTCGAGGCCGTCAGCAGCATCCTCGCGGCCGTCGGCGACGCCGTGCGCCTGACCGCCGGGGTCACGCTGCTCGCGGGCATCCTGGTGCTCGGCGGCGCCATCGTCGCCGGCCACCATCGGCGCGTGTACGATGCCGTCGTGCTGAAGGTGCTGGGCGCCACCCGCGCCGATATTGGACGCGCCTACCTCATCGAATACGGTCTGCTGGGCCTCGTGACGGGACTGCTGGCGGCCGTGCTGGGCACGGTGGCCGGCTATCTCTTGCAGACGCTGGTACTCGAGGGCGACTGGGTGTTCCTGCCGGGAACCGTCCTGGCCACGGCGGCGATCGGCACGTTGATCACGCTGATCTTCGGCTTGGCCGGCACGCTGTGGGCGCTAAGCCAGCCGGCGGCTCCCCTGCTGCGCAACGAATAGTGGGGTGCATTGTATTGTTTTTCAGCGCCTTAGTAGGTCCTTCGCCCCGTGAATCAGCTTGACTCCGACGCCCGCTGTACCAATATCCATGGCAGTTTCAACCCTTTAGGACCGAGACACAAATGGCCATCGGACCCGAACGGAACTACATGACGCGCGCCCAGGCGGGCGTTGCCGACATCGATGTCGGCCTGCGGCAGTACATGCTCAAGGTCTACGACTACATGGCGGGCGGCCTGGTGCTGACCGGACTGATCGCCTTCGCAGCCGTGAGCATACCTGCGGTCCGGGAGATCGTGTTCCCGCTGCGCTTCGTCGCGCTGTTCGCGACCTTCGGCATCGCGCTGTTCATGGGCTTCCGCATCCATGCAATGCGGGCCGCCACGGCGCAGGCCCTGTTCTGGGTCTACGCCGCGCTGATGGGAGTCTGGATCTCGCCGATCCTGCTGATCTACACCGGCGCCTCGATCGCCCAGACGTTCTTCATCACCGCCGGCACATTCGCCGCGATGAGCCTCTACGGCTATACGACCAAGCGCGACCTGTCGCAGTTCGGGTCGTTCCTGGTCATGGGCCTTTTCGGCATCATCTTGGCGATCGTGGTGAACCTGTTCCTGCGCAGCCCGGCGATCGACTTCGCGATCTCCATCCTGGGCGTGCTGATCTTCACCGGGCTGACGGCATGGGACACGCAGCGGATCAAGGAGTGGTACTTCGAGCATGATGCGGCCGAGGTGATGACCAAGAAGGCCATCCAGGGGGCGCTTCAGCTGTACCTCGATTTCCTCAACCTGTTCCTCTTCCTGCTGCGGTTCGTCGGCGTCGTCCGCAGCAACTGAGCCGGCAGGATAGGCTGCAAAGCAAACGCCCGGGATCACTCCCGGGCGTTTTGTTTTGCGCTCGCCGCGGCCGGGCCGATCAGGGTACCGTTTCCAGCACGCGTTTGTCGGTTTCGGACTCGGCCCCGGCAGCCGCGCGCCGCGCCGCGTCGATCTGCGGCAGATGGAGGGCGCCCCAGGCGCACAGGCCGGCAAGCGGCGTCATCAGGCTCTCGCCGAGGTGCGTGAGATTGTACTCCGTATGCGGCGGCACGGCCGGATAGACCGTGCGGTGCACGAGCCCGTCGCGCTGCAGCCCGCGCAGCGTCTGCGTCAGCATCTTGCGGCTGATGCCGTCGCAGCGCCGCTGCAACTCGTTGAACCGATGCGCGCCGTCCGCCAGCACGTAGAGGACGAGCGGAGTCCACTTGTCGCTGAGCAGTTCCAGCGTGCGCCGGGCCGGACAAGCAGCGGTATGAACCCTGGCAGTGCGGTCTTTGGTTTCCATCGGGTTCCCTATTCCCATACAAGTGCCTTCTTGCAAATCGCAAGGCGATGAATTGACTATATATCACTCCATCGTCTCCGCGCATCCGAATCCAGCCGTTCGTTGCCGCTCCCCGGCGAGGCCGGCTCGACCGGACCGTCATCGATCCCTGCGTATTCCAGCAGATGGGTGTTCTCATGATCGAACTGAAGATCAACGGGCAGCCGCACAGTATCGACGCTGACCCGGATATGCCTCTTCTTTGGGCACTACGCGAGCTGGTCGGCCTTACCGGCACCAAATTCGGCTGCGGCATGGCGCAATGCGGCGCCTGCACCGTCCATATCGACGGCGTGCCCACGCGCTCCTGCATCACGGCGGTCAGCGACGCCGCCGGGACCGAGATCGTCACCATCGAGGGCGTCTCCGGCAAGGTCGCCGAGGCCGTGCAGACGACCTGGGCGAAGATGGACGTGCCGCAATGCGGCTACTGCCAGTCCGGCCAGGTGATGTCCGCGGTCGCGCTGCTGACCGAGAAGAAGAAGCCGACCGACGCCGACATCGACGACGCCATGAGCGGCAATCTCTGTCGGTGCGCGACCTATCACCGCATCCGCGGCGCCATCCACGAAGCCGCCAAGCTGCTGGAGGCGTGACATGCTGATCAAGGCAATCCGCAACATCCGGCCAACCCCGTCGCGCCGCCAATTCCTGATCGGCGCCACGGCGACAGGCGCCGGCCTGGTCGTCGGCTACCACATGCTCGGGCGCCCTGCCGCGGCCGATACGGCGCCGGGACCCGTCAATCCCTTCAACGGCTACGTGCAGGTCGGCACGGACAACAAGGTCACGGTGCTGTCGGCCCACATGGACATGGGGCAGGGCTGCTACAACGGCATCGCCACCCTGGTGGCGGAGGAGCTGGACGCCGACTGGGCGCAGATGGACGTCATCGGCGGCTGGGGCAATCCCGCGCTCTACGGCAACCTGACCTGGGGCGGCAAGGTGCAGGGCACCGGCGGTTCCTCGGCCATGGCCTCGTCGTTCGAGCGCTACCGGCGCGCCGGCGCCACGGCCCGCGCCATGCTGGTCGCCGCGGCGGCGGAAGACTGGAAGGTGCCGATTGGCGAGATCACGGTCGCCAAGGGCGTCTTGACCCACGCCTCCGGTAAGCGAGCCAGCTTCGGCGAGCTCGCGGCCGAGGCCGCGGTATTGCCAGTGCCGGCCGATGTGCCGCTGAAGGACAGCGGGCACTGGACGCTGATCGGCAACGAGAAGCTGCCGCGCTATGACAGCCTGGCGAAGTCGACGGGCAAGCAGGACTACACCATCGACGTGAAGCTGCCGGGCATGCTGACGGCGGTGATGATCCATCCGCCGCTGTTCGGCTCCACGGTGAAGTCCTTCGACGCGAGCAAGGCCAAGGCCGTGAAGGGCGTGGTCGACGTCGTCGAGACGCCGCGCGGCGTCGCCGTGGTCGGCGAGACGATGTGGGCCGCCATCAAGGGCCGCGAGCAGGTCACGGTCGCGTGGGACGACTCCAAGGCCGAGAAGCGCGGCTCCGCCGAGCTCGCCGCCCAGTACAGCGCGCTGGCCAAGAACCCGGGCACCGGCACCGCCCGCAACGAGGGCGACGTCGATCAGGGCTTCGCCGCGGCCGCCAAGACGCTCGAGGCCAGCTTCGAGTTCCCCTATCTCGCCCATGCCGCGCTCGAGCCGCTGAACGCCGTGGCCCGCCTCAACGCCGACGGCACCCTCGAGGTCTGGGGCGGCCACCAGATGCCGGACCTCTATCAGGCGATGGCGGCCCAGACCGCGGGCCTCACGCCCGACAAGGTCACGCTCCACGTCATGAAGACCGGCGGCGGCTTCGGCCGCCGGGCGACGCCCGACTCCGACGTCATCATCGAGGCGGTCGCGGTCGCCAAGGCACTCGGCGGCAAGGCGCCCGTGAAGGTGCAGTGGACCCGCGAGGACGACATGCGGGGCGGCCGCTATCGCCCGCTCTATGTTCACACGCTGAGGGCGGGTCTCGACGCCGACGGCAATCTCGTCGCCTGGCGCAATCACATCATCGGACAGTCGATCCTGGCGGGGACGCCGTTCGGCGCCCTCGTCCAGCACGGCATCGACCTCACCTCGGTCGAGGGCGCCGCGAACATTCCCTACGCCATCCCGAACCTGCGCGTCGAGCTTACGACCACCGACGTCGGCGTTCCCGTGCTGTGGTGGCGCTCGGTCGGCTCCACGCACACGGCCTATGCGGTCGAGGCCTTCCTCGACGAAGTCGCGGAGGCCCGGTGGAGTTTCGCCTCGCCCTGCTGAAGGACCATCCGCGCCATGTCGGGGTCCTGAAGCTGGCGGCGGAGAAGGCCGGCTGGGGAACGCCCGCGGCGCAGGGGCGCTTCCGCGGCGTCGCCGCCGCGGAATCCTTCGGCACCTACGTGGCGCAAGTGGCGGAGATATCGGTCGCTGAGGGCGGGCACATCAAGGTCGAGCGCGTGGTCTGCGCGGTCGATTGCGGCACGGCCATCAACCCCGACCAGATCCGCGCGCAGATGGAGGGCGGCATCGGTTTCGGGCTGGGCGCGATCCTGAAGTCGCAGCTGACGCTCACCAACGGCGCGGTCGACCAGGGCAACTTCGACAGCTACGACGTGCTGCGCATCAATGAGATGCCGCAGGTCGAGGTGCATATCGTGCCGTCGCAGGAACCGCCGACCGGCGTCGGCGAGCCGGGCGTGCCGCCCATCGGACCGGCCGTGGCGAATGCCGTCTATGCCGCGACCAAGAAGCGCATCCGCGTTCTGCCGTTCGCCCGCAACAACCTGACGACGGCTTGAAGAGCTTACGATTGCCAGCGACGAAGGGCGGCCGCTCCGGCCGCCCTTTTCGTTTTCATGCCTCCAACAGGAAAATTGTCATGGCTTGACACCCCCTGGCTGCAACGGGGAAGAATCGGGGTTTCCGATAAGAAACCATCCCTGAGGAAGTCCGATGGATATGCGCGATCATTCGCCCGGCAGTGCATCGATCCCGCCAATCCGCGCGGCCTGATCGGCGCCACGACCATGCCGCCGCTGCGCATGCCCGGTGAAGTGCTCGAGTTCTGGTTCAGCGAGCAGTCGCGGCCGCTGTGGTTCGAGCGCAACGCCGCCTTCGACGAAGAGATCCGCTCGCGCTTCGGGGCCAATGTCGCGGCGGCCTGTCTCGGCGACCTCGACTACTGGGTGCGCGCGGTCGACAGCTCGCTGGCGTTGGTCCTGCTGCTTGATCAGTTCCCGCGCAACATCCATCGCGGCACCCTGCGAGCCTATGCCGGCGACGCCCGGGCCCGCGACATCGCGGACACGGCGATCGAGCGCAGCTTCGACCGCCGCACCGCCCTCGAGCGCCGCTTCTTTTTCTACCTGCCGTTCGAGCACAGCGAGAACCCCAAGGACCAGGCGCGCTCGGTGGCGCTGTTCCGGCGCTGGGCCGAGGAACATCGCGGCGACGCTCGCGAGCGGGCCCTCGACCAGATGAAATACGTGCTGCGCCACCAGGAGATCGTCCAGCGCTTCGGGCGGTTTCCGCACCGCAATACCGTCCTCGGCCGCGAATCGACGCCGGACGAGATCGCGTTCCTCAAGGAGCCGAATTCCGCGTTCTGACGGCATTGCATTAACTGAACCGGTCAGTTTAGTTTCTTTTTGGATCATCGTGCGCCGGGTTCGGCGGCACTTCTGCGGGCAACCAAGAAGAATCATGCGTATCGGGGTCATCGTTGCGGCGGGCGCGGCGGCAGTCGCCCTGGGTGTGGGCTATCGCTATGGCGATGTGCTCTGGATGGGCTATGGCGCGCCGCTCTGGCAGAAATACGCCGGCGGCGACCCGCCGGCCGCCCAGCCGGCGGCTGCGTCCGGGGGCTTCGCCATCCCGGTCGAGGCCGTGACGGTCGCGGTCGAGCGCGTCGATCTGACCATACCCGCGGTCGGCAGCCTGCGCTCCAACGAATCGGTGGTGCTCAGCCCGGAGATCGCCGGCCGCGTCGTCGAGATCCGGGGCGAAGAGGGCCAGGCGGTCACCGCCGGCACGGCGGTCGCGCGCCTCGACCAGTCCGTCTACCAGGCGGAGATCGCGGAGATCGAAGCCAACCTCGAGCTCGCGCGCGCCAACTTCAAGCGCGCCGACGAGCTGATGCGCAAGAACGCCGGCACCGCGCGGGCGCGCGACGAGGCCGAGGCCGAGGTGCGGGTCGACGAAGCCAAGCTCGCATCCGCGAAGGCGCGCCTGGAAAAGACGGTGATCGCCGCGCCGTTCGATGGCGTGCTCGGGCTGCGCTCGGTCAGCGTCGGCCAATACCTCGCCGAGGGCGACGCCATCTTCAAGCTCGAAGCGATCGATCCGCTGAAGGTGGATTTCCGGGTGCCAGAGATCTATTTCGGCAAGGTCCGCATCGGGCAGACGATCAAGGTCGAGGTCGACGCCCTGCCCGGCGAGCTCGTCACCGGTACGGTCTACGCCATCGATCCCCTGGTCGACGAGCAGGGTCGCGCCATCGTGGTGCGCGCGACGTTGCCCAACAAGGACAGGCGGCTGCGCCCCGGCCTGTTCGCCCGCGTCGCGCTGGTCTACGACACGATCGCCAGCGCCCTCCTGGTCCCGGAGCAGGCGATCGTGCCGATCGGCGAAGACAAATTCGTCTTCAAGGTGGTGAACGGCAAGGCCGCCCTCAGCAAGGTCACGATCGGCGAGCGCTTCAAGGGCCGCGCCGAGATCCGCCAGGGCCTCGCCGCGGGCGATACCGTCGTCACCGCCGGGCAAATGAAGATCCGCGACGGCGCCGACGTCACCGTGCTGCCGGCGAGCGGCAGCCCGCAAGTCGGCAGCTGACATGTTTCTCGCCGATCTCTGCATCAAGCGGCCGGTCTTCGCGACCGTGCTCAGCCTGATCATACTGCTGGTCGGGCTGATCTGCTGGCAACGCCTGCCGATCCGCGAATATCCGAACATCGACGAGCCGATCGTCACGGTCGATACGCGCTTCCCCGGCGCCAGCGCCGAGATCATCGAATCCCAGGTCACCAAGCCGCTCGAGGATTCGCTGTCCGGCATCGAAGGAATCGAGGTCATGACCTCGATCAGCCGGGCCGAAGACAGCCAGATTACCGTGCGCTTCGTCGTCACCCGCAACGTCGACGCCGCCGCCAACGATGTGCGCGATCGGGTCGCACGGGTGCGCTCGTCGCTGCCCGACGACATCGACGAACCCGTCGTCTCGAAGAAGGAGGCGGACGCCCAGCCGATCCTCTATCTAGCCTTCTCCAGCGATCGCCACTCGGCGCTCGACGTGACGGACGTGGCCGATCGGCTGGTGCAGGATCGGTTGCAGACGCTGCCGGGCGTGGCCGACGTGCCCATCTATGGCGAGCGCCGCTATGCCATGCGGATCTGGCTCGACCCGGCGCGACTCGCCGCGTTCCGCATGACCACGCAGGACGTGGAGGACGCGCTGCGCCGCCAGAACGTCGAGGTGCCGGCCGGCCGCATCGAAAGCCAGATGCGCGAGTTCACCGTCGTCTCCGAGACCGACCTGCAGACGCCCGACCAGTTCGAAGACATCATCCTCGGCGACGCGGGCGGCTATCTGGTGCGGCTCAAGGACGTCGGCCGTGCGGAGCTGGGAGCTGCCGACGACCGCATCGTCGCCCGCTACAACGGCAAGAGCGCGGTCGCGCTCGGCGTGGTCAAGCAGTCGACCGCCAACCCGCTGGAGATCTCGAACGAGGTGCAGGCCGTGCTGCCGGAGATCGAGAAGATCCTGCCGGAGGGGATGCATGTCGACGTCGCCTACGACTCCTCCATCTTCATCGCCCGCTCGATCGACGAGGTGTTTACGACCATCGGTGAGGCCATGGCGCTCGTCATGGCCGTCATCTTCCTCTTCCTGCGCTCGCTGCGCGCCACAATCATCCCGCTCGTCACCATTCCCGTCTCGCTGATCGGCAGCTGCGCGTTGATCTATCTGTTCGGCTTCTCCATCAACACCCTCACCCTGCTGGCGATCGTGCTGGCGATCGGCCTGGTCGTCGATGACGCCATCGTCGTGCTCGAGAACATCCATCGCCACGTCGAGGAGGGCATGCCGCCGCTCCGCGCTGCTTTCAGGGGCGCGCACGAGATCGGCTTCGCCGTGGTGGCCATGACTCTGACGCTGGCGGCGGTGTTCTCGCCCTTCGCCTTCGCCACCGGCCATACCGACCGGCTGTTCGTGGAGTTCGCACTCACGCTCGCCGGCGCTGTCGTCATCTCCGGCTTCGTCGCGCTCACGCTGTCACCGGCGATGTGCGCGCGCATGCTGAAGCACCACGACAAGCACCATTGGCTCTACAACCTGTTCGAGTCGGGCATCGTCGGCCTGACGCGGCTCTACCGCGCGGCCCTGACCGGCGTGCTGCGGGTGCGCCCGGTCATCATCCTTGTCTTCCTCGCTCTGGCCGGCACCGTCTACTACCTCGGCCACGCCAAGCTGAAGGAAGAGCTGGCGCCGACCGAGGACCGCGGCTTCCTGATGGGCATCATGCTGGCCTCCGAAGGCTCGACCATCGGCAGCAGCACGGACTCGCTGCATCGCCTGGAAGCGATCTACGACAAGGTGCCCGAGAAGAACCGCTATTTCGTGGTGATGGGCTATCCTGTCGTATCGCAGGGCATCTCGTTCCTGCGCGTCGTCGACTGGGAGCAGCGAACGCGCAAGATCCCGGAGATCGCAGCCGATCTCGGACCGAAGATGTTCGGCGGCATCCCGGACGCGCTGGTCTTTCCGATCGTACCGCAGTCCCTCGGCGGCGGCATCAACAGCCGGCCGATCGAGTTCGTCATCCAGACGACGGGAAGCTACGCAGACCTGCAGGCCTTGACCGACAAGGTGCTGGCGGCGGCCCACGGCAATCCCGGCCTGCTCAACCTCGACACCGATCTCAAGCTGAACAAGCCGGAGATCAAGGTGCGCGTCGATCGCGAGAAGGCGGCCGACATGGGCATTCCCGTGGAGACCATCGGCCGCACGCTCGAGACCCTGCTGGGCGGCCGCGACGTCACGCGCTTCAAGCGCTCCGGTGACCAGTACGACGTCATCGTCAAGGTCGACAACGAGGGGCGCACGACGCCGCGCGATCTCATGCAGATCTACGTGCGCGGCCACGACGACACCATGGTCGAGCTGGCCAACCTGATCGACTACAAGGAGGGCGTGGCGCCGCGCGAGCTCAACCACTTCAACAAGCTGCGGGCGGTGACGCTCACCGCCAGCCTGGCGCCCGGCTACAGCCAGGCCGAGGGGCTCGCCTATCTCGAGCGCACCGTGCACCAGCTTGCCACCGGCGACGTGCAGATCGACTACGGCGGCGCCTCGCGCGAATTCAAGCAGTCGGCCTCCAGCCTCTACGTGTTCATCGGGCTCGCCGTGGTCTTCATCTTCCTCATGCTGGCGGCCCAGTTCGAGAGCTTCATCGATCCCTTCATTATCATCGTCTCGGTGGTGCCGGCCGTGGCCGGCGCCCTGCTCGTGCTCTATCTCACCGGCGGCACGCTCAACGTCTATACCAAGATCGGCCTGATCACCCTGCTCGGCCTCATCACCAAACACGGCATCCTGATCGTGGAGTTCTCCAACCAGCTGCGCGAGCAGGGTCGTGACAAGCGGCAGGCGGTCATCGAAGCAGCGGCGCTGCGGCTGCGCCCGATTCTCATGACCACCGGCGCCATGGTTCTGGGCGCCATCCCGCTGGCGCTGGCGACCGGGGCCGGCGCCGAGAGCCGCCAGCAGATCGGCTGGGTGATCGTCGGCGGCATGGCCTTCGGCACCCTCTTTACCCTGTTCGTGGTGCCGACCTTCTATACCCTGTTCGCCGGCCGCCGGCCGGCCGTGGCCAAGGCCGAGGAAGAGCGCCGGCGCGTGGCCGCCGAGGCGGAACTGGCACGGGCGGCAGGGGAATAAGCGCGACCCTCTTTTTGTTGATTGCTGGGAAGAGCGTCATGGGGGACGCGGCTCGACCCAGGCCCGACAGGACGCCGAGGAGACCGGCCATCGAAGATTTCGACCAGTTGATCACGGCGCAAATCCCGCACCTGCGGCGCTACGCCTTCGCCCTGATGGGCGACCGCGACCGTGCCGACGACTTGGTGCAGGACTGCCTGGAGCGCGCCTGGAGCCGAGCCCACCTTTGGCGGGAAGGCAACCTCCGTGGCTGGCTGTTTACCATCATGCACAACGTCAGCGTCAATGCCCGTCGGCGCGACTATCGCGCCCCGCCTCTGACCTCGCTCGACCGGCCGGGGCTGGAGCCGTCGACGCGCGCCACTCAAGAAGATCACCTGTCGATCGCCGCCCTGCGCGACGCCGTCGACAGCCTGCCGCGCGAGCAGGCAGAGGTCATTCTGCTCGTCGGGTTGGAGGAATTCAGCTACGCCGAAACCGCCGCCATCCTGGGCGTGCCCATGGGCACGGTGATGTCGCGGCTGCATCGCGGCCGGGAGCGGCTGCGTCAGCTGCTGACCAATCAGGGCGGCGCCAGCCTGCGGAGGGTCAAATGACCGCCGAACGCCCCATCAGCGACGACGAGCTGCACGCCACGGCAGACGGTAGCCTGCCGGCGGAGCGCCAAGCCGAGGTCGACGATGCCATCGCCGGCAGCCCCGATGCCGCCGCCCGCGTCGCTTTCTACCGCCGCCTCAATGCGGGACTGCACGCCGGCTATGACTTCATGCTGAACGAACCCGTGCCGGAGCGTCTGACGACACGGCCGCGGCGGCGCGGCTGGCAGGGCCTGCTTCGCGTCGCCGCCGCCGTCGCTCTGCTGGCGGTCGGCGGCGGCGGCGGCTGGCTCGCCCGCGACGTGACTCATCAGAAAGATGCGCAGACGTACGAGTTGGCCGACTTGGCGGCAGAAGCCCACCTCGTCTATGCGTCACAGGTAAGCCACCCGGTCGAAGTGCCGGCAACCGAAACCGAGCATCTGCTCGCGTGGCTCTCCAAGAGTCTCGACCGTCAAGTCCGGGTGCCCGATCTGTCGGCGATCGGATACCGATTCCTTGGCGCGCGCCTGCTGCCGTCGGGCAGCAAAGTCGCCGGGCAGTTCATGTTCCAGAACGTGAGCGGAAACCGCGTAACGCTCTACTTCACGCCGGCGGTGGATCAGCGCGATTCGGCGTTCCGTTTCCTCACGATCGACGGCGTGTCCGTCTACTACTGGCATGACGACGACTTGGCCTATGCCCTGGTCTCGGAGGTCCCGCGCGAGCAGCTGAAGGCGATCTGCAACGAGGTCTACAGCAAGCTCAATCCCAATGCCGGCCCAGTGGAGTGGTAACTGGCGTGGTGACGGCGGGATCTACTGCGTCGGCTGAGCGCAGGGATTGACGACCTGCAGCAGCCCGCGGCCGAAGACAGGATCCTTGCCCGGCTGACCCAGATCGACGGCTGTTGCAGCCAATTGTTGGACGATGCCGTCGGCGTTGAGCTTCGCGTCAGCGGCGAGGCGAGCGGCGACCGCGGCCGTGACGAACGGTGCGGCGAACGACGTGCCTGTATGGTAGCTGCCGGCCGCCGCCCCCGGCGTCCAGATGCGGACGCCAGGCGCCGCGAAGTCGACATAGTCGCCGCGGTTGGCGTCAGCATAGATCTGCGAATGATTGTCGACCGCCGTCACGCCGATGACGCCGGGCTCGGCGGCAGGGAAGGCCGGCGGCGCCATTGGCCCGTTGTTGCCGACCGCCGCGACGACGATCGCGCGACCGTCCGTGACACGGCCCAGGGCCAGAGCGACGACGGCATTGGCATCGCCGGCAAAGCTCATATTGACCACCCGCGCGCCCGAGCCGACGAGCCAGTCCAGCCCGCCCAGCAAGGCCACCACATCGGCGATCGGAGTACCCGCGGAGTCCGCGCCAAAGACGCTCGCGACGCTCAACTCGGCCCCGGGTAAGAGTCCCGAGCCGCCGCTTGAGCGCTGCCCGACGAGAATCGAAGCGATCGTGGTGCCATGGTCGGTCGAGGCGGTCTTGGCGTCAGGCTTCAGAAACGAGCGCTGGACGATATGCGCCGCCTCCAGGTTGGGTGACGTCGCATCGACCGCGGTATCGAGCAGGCCGATCCGAAGATCCTGGCCGCAGCCGTCGGGGACGCGCCCCCAGCCGATCAGCTTGGTCGCATAGTCGGGCGGCGGAAGACTGAGCTGGCCCTCCTGGTGATACAGGCCGTTGACGTCAACGAGGATGCTTGGATAGCGGCTGGCCAGAAGGGTCCGCGCCGATGGCGCCGTCATCGGGCGCGGGACGCGCAGGCGGGTTATCGTCAGGTCGAGCGACGCCAGCCGCTGCTCATCGAGCACGACGAAGCCGAGGCGCGCGATATCGGTCCGGGCATCTTCGCCGAGGTTGGCCACCACGAGCTCGTCCTGCACATAGTCGTGGCTGCCATGCGGGGAGGCCGTGGCGCTCCCCTGGGGCGCCGCACCGGCCGCGGCGTCTTGGTCGCCGTCGTCGCTGTCGCTGCTGCTATCGGAACCGTTGCCGTTATTGCTGTGCGCGCCGCTATTGCCGCCGTTGCCGTTCTCGGCCCCCTTGCCGTTGCCCTTGCCGTTGCCCCCCGGAGCAGCCAACGCTGCCGATGCGGGCAACCAAGTCGGTGACGGGTCTACGGAGACAAGGCCAACGGCGAAGACGGCCGCGCCTATGAGCGCGACCGTTCCTCGAATACCGCCGAAAATCCTGGCAACCGTCCGAGCGGTCATCCTGCCGTCATGAGACCTCGTCCTAGGATGCTGGCTTCGGCGGCATGCTCATCACCGACCAGTCGCCCGCATCCGACCGGCAAGCCAGTCCGCGGCTCACGATCCTCTGGACACCGTCACTCCATTCGTGCCGGAATTCAAGGCAGTTGCTGCTGAGCCCGGCGGCGATCCGGCCGACGACAATGACGGCACCCGCCCGGCCATCGTCAGTGTAGGGTACCTGCGTTCCGGGATTGCTGCCTTGGAGGGCCTGATAGAGGGCAGCCTCATACTGGCCCGACTCCGTTCCATCCGCGGGACCGTTTGCCAGGTGGATGGTGCCGGCTGGCGTCGCCTGCCACTGCCCGGCGCCGAAACCAATCGCGAGCGCCGCCAGTGATGCGGCCATTGCCATGATCACCGAGCGGTTCGCCTCCAGCTTCCGCCGGACGAAGGGAATGATGGCGCCGCTCTCGGCGCCGGCGGCCGTCAGCAACCGGGCCGGGACCGGCTCGCTCAGAGGCTTGTCGAAGGCGGTCTTGACGGCGGCTGCGCTGCGCCGCAGCACGGCGACGATGGTGCGGGCTTCCGGATCCTCGCGGATCACCTCCTCGACCGCGGTCATCTGCGCCGGCTCGAGTTGGTCGTCGACATACGCCACCAGCATGCTTTCCACCCAGGGTTTCGGCTGCTTGGTCATGGTCGTCATCCTTTCGCCTGCGAAGCCGCAGCTATCGATTCTCCCTCCAGGGCCTGCCCGATCGCCAGGCGGGCGCGCGCCAGCCGGCTCATCACGGTACCCAGCGGAATCTCCAGGATCTCCGCCGCCGCCTTGTAGGAAAGCCCTTCAACGCACACCAGCAGCAGGACTGCCCGCTGCTCGTCCGGCAACGCCTTCACGGCACGCTGGACGTTCGTCAGCGCCAGGCGCGCATCGAGCTCGCGCTCGGCATCGCCGACCGCCAGCGCCTCCAGGTCTGCCGGCTCCATCCCGGCTTCCGGCCGCACCTGACGCGCCCGTCGCTGATCGATCCAGAGGTTCTGCACGATCCGATACATCCAGCTGTCGAACCGGGTGCCCGGCTGAAACTGATCAAGCCGCCGCAGCGCCCGCTCGCACGCGCCCTGCACCAAATCATCGCCATCCTCGAGCGACCCCGTGAGGCCGTAGGCGAAGCGCCGCAGGCGCGGCAGGAGGCCGACGAGTTCGGCTCGTAGCTGTTGGGTCACCCCGATCTCCCGCCAACCATCCTGCATCGACAACGGACGGGTCGCCCGCATATTCCGCGGTGACTAGGAAATTCGTTGGTTAACAAGACGTTGCCGCGCAGTTGGGCTTAACCATAGAGGGTGCGGGATGGCGGGAATCGGCAGGTCACGACCGTGCCCTTTCCGAGTTCGCTCATGACCTCGAGGGCACCGCCATGCAGTTCCACGAGGTTCTTGGCCAATGGCAGGCCGAGGCCGGCGCCCTCATACTTGCGCGCCAGGCTGTTGTCGATCTGCTTGAACGGCGTCAGCGCCTGCTCGATGTCGTGGGCGGCCATGCCGATTCCCGTATCGGCGACCCGCAGCACCAACCCGCCGGCCTCGCGGCCGGCCTCGATCCGGACATGGCCGCCGCGGGGCGTGAACTTCACGGCGTTGGAGAGCAGGTTGATCAGCACCTGCCGCAGCTTGCGCGCGTCGGCGCGCAGGCGCGGGAGATCCGCCGCGCAATCGACGGCGACGGCGAGGCCGGCGTGCGCGGCCTGGTCCCGGATGAAGCGCAGGCTGGTGTCGATGAGCTCCGCGCAACGGACCGGCTCTTCGCTCAGCTCCATGCCGCCCGACTCGATGCGCGTGAGGTCGAGGATGTCGTTGATGACATTCAGCAGGTGCTCGCCGCTGGAGCCGATGTCGCGCGCGTAGCCGAGATAGCGTTCGTGCCCGAGCGGTCCGTTGAGCTGCAGCGTCAGCAGTTCGGCGAAGCCGATGATGGCGTTGAGCGGCGTGCGCAGCTCGTGGCTCATGTTCGCCAGGAACGTGGTCTTGGCGCGATTGGCGACCTCGGCCGCGTTCTTGGCCTCGACCGTCGCCGCCTCCCGCCGCTGCAGCTCCGTGATGTCGCTCCACACTCCGACGACTCCGCCCGCATCGGTGCGGCGCTCCTTGACCTCGATCCAGCGGCCGTCGGAGAGCCGCAGATCGAGCGCGCCGAAGAGCGGGTTGCGATGCTGGCGGACGCGCTCGGCGAGCCAGCCCTCGGGATCGGTCAGCGCCCTGGGGTCGCCGATGGCGCCGGCATCGAGCGCCAGCCGGACCAGGTCTTCGAACCGCATTCCCGCCAGCTCGCGCTGCTCGGCCAGGAATGGAAGGATGGTGATGAACTTGCGATTGTGCAGGATCAGCCGGTCCTCGGCGTCAAACAGCGCCAGCCCCTCGGCGATGCACTCGACCGCGTCGGCCAGCATCGCATGCGCATGCGCCAGCGCCGCCTCGGCGGCGCGCCGCTCGGTCACGTCGCGCTTCACCGCGATGAACTGGGTGATCGCGCCGCCAGGCTCGACCACCGGGGAGATGGTCGCTTCCTGATAGCGGAGCTCGCCATCCTTCCGCCGCGCGATCAACTCGCCGCGCCAGACCTCGCCGGCCTTGATCGTGCGCTCGATCGCCTCGTAGTAGGCGGCGTCGAAGTGCCCGCTGCGCACCAGCGAGCCCGGCGTCTTGCCGATGACCTCGGGCCGCGCGTAGCCGGTGATGCGCTCGAAGGCCGGATTGACGTATTGCAGATGAAACTGGTCGTCGGTGATCTCGATGCCGTCGCCGGCGTGCTCGACGGCCGTCGCGAACAGCTCGTGGCTGAGGCGGGTGCGGACATCGTCGTCGACGTCGAGGATGACGCCGTCCCAGGCGACGTCGCCGTTGCCGAGCAGGCTGGGGCGGGCGATGAAGCGCACCCAGCGCGGCGCGGCGGCGCGCGGCTCGATCTCCACCTCGACGTCGATCGGCATCAGCCGCGCCGGCGGCTGATACAGCGCCGTCTCCAGCCGAGCCCGCGCCTCCGCCGAGAAGCCCTGCAGCAGAAGCCGCGGATCGCGCCGCAGCTCGTCGGCGGGAATTCCGAGCACCGCCTGCGCGCGGTCGCTGACGAAGGTGAGGGCATCAGCGCCGCCGGCACGGCAGACGTAGCGATAGGCGGCGCCGGGCAGGCTGCCGATGATGGCCAGCAGCTCGCGGTTGCGCTCGAGCGCCTCGCGCAGGCGATCGCCGGTATCCTCTGCCGCTGTCGGCTGAGCCGCCGCCTGCTCTGGCTCGAACGGCCGCATCGGCCGGCCTCCCACGCTCGCTGTGCCGGTCTTCTCAACGTCGGTTCGCGGCTTCAGCGATCGCCGTAACACGTCAAGATGCTCCCCATACGTTCGGTATGGTGCCGCGTCCCGCTCTGGTCCGGGGATTCGCGCGGGGCATCATGCCGTGGGTGTCCTAAGCTGAAGATTAACGGGAAAGCTGAAGGTTCGGTTAATGGCCGTAAACCGGAGAACAATCGAATCTGCAAAACGACCCCATGGATCAAAAAATGACCTTTGCATTTCAATGACATGACCGTGACCATTTTCGGCTCGTTTTGGCGTCTCCGGCGGCGGATCTCGACCGGAAACCTTGCTGTCGGAACCGTTTTGGCCTTAGAGTGGCGGCAACGCAGCAAAGAGCCGGCGGCCAAGGCCGACCGGCGGGTGGGAGAGCGGACATGGTAAACAGAATCGTCCTGGCGGCCCTGCTGTGCGCCGGCGCATCCAGCGCCCTGCCGATGGCGGCAGCGCTGGCCGACGATGCCGCGACCACCGCAGCCCCGGCGCTCGACCTGGCCGACCAGCCGGCCAGCGACGACGACCTCCGGAAGCAGTCCGGCTCGGCCGTCCAGACCGCCGGCGGCAATAGGAGCGGCGTACCCTTGCCGCCGAGTTCCGATCAGGCGGTGGGCGCGACCCCCAGCTTCGACGGCGCCGGCGTCTCCACCATCAGCACCAGCAACAGCCTGACCGCCATCTCCACGCTATCGGCGACGGTCAGCAGCAACGGCTTCCAGAACTAGGACGAGCCGCCGGACTCTGCGCCGGCGCGGAGCCGCCGCAAGGGCGGGCGTCCCGTCGCGTCACATTCCGGGCTGATGCATCAGCTGCGGGAGCACTCCCGCGAGCCCGATGAGAATGAGATAGATTGCGACGATGTAGTTGAGCAATCGCGGCACGATGAGGATCAGGATGCCCGCGATGAGGGCGATGAGCGGTTGGACGACGACCGCGGTCATCATGGACGCCTCCCTTTCGTTCTCCGGTGGAGCATCCCCCTGAACCCCGTGACAGCTGCCTGAGTTCCCGGCCGTCGAACCTGATCGCCACAGATTGGCCACGGCCCGGGGGAAACCCCACGCGCTGCCGGACGTTACTTCCACATCCCCCGACAGTCGGGGCGTGCGTTCAAGCTTCCTTTGCCACAACAAAGGAGTGCCCGGATGAGACTCGTTTGTCCGCACTGTGGAGGCACGGCCTTCAAGATCCTGACGACCAAGGCGGGAGTCGTGAGTCTCGAGTGTCTTACCTGCGGCAAGCTGCTTACGATCGACATCCCCAGCGGCCTGCCGAAACGCGACGAGCGCAAGGAGCGGTCGCGCGCCTGACTCTACGCGAGGCGGTTCGATACGCGAGCCGCTTCCGCGAAGATCTTCCCATACACGATCGCAGTTACCGCACTTTGTCGGCTCGTCGCCTCAGCCGAAGGCCGCCCCATAGCAGGAGTGCGCCGAACAGGATGAAAGGCCCGCTCACGACCATCATGAAGGCCGCGATGGCGTGCGACTCCTGGTCCCCCTCGCCGAGATAGCCGATGCCGCCCCCGATGGCGCAGAGGCCGGAAAAGCCGACGAGGAGCACTCCGAGCAGCATCAGCAGGGAACCCCAGATGCGGCGCGCCCGCGTGCCGGCGGGCAGATCGGACGGAATCTGGCTGGGATCGAGCATCGGAGTCAGG
>DATIXH010000154.1:0-2274 GCA_035518775.1 Candidatus Acidiferrum sp. | reverse complement strand
TGCCCTCCCTCACGCCTTCAGGACATTGGACAGACGGCCATAGATGAGGTCGTCGACGGCTTCGGCGAAGATGTCGCCCTTGTCGTCGACGCGCAGGCGGAACTGCGGCAGATTCTGGGTCGCATGGCCCCAGATCTCCTGGCCGCCCTTCTCGCAGTCGAAGCGCGAATAGTGGCCGGGGCAGTTGAGGCTGCGGTCGCCCGCAACATAGGCGAGTGGGAAGCCCTTGTGCGGGCACAGGGTCGAAAACGCGACGACATCCTTGTCCGGCCCGGCGCCGCCTTCGACGGACTTGCCGAGTTTCAGCAGCACGCCCGGCGACGCCTTGTCCGGATAGGCGATCTCGACCGGCTCATCGACCTTCAGGTCCTTGAGGTTGCCCAGCTTCGTCGAGGGATAGGTGACGCGCGCGAGGGCCGGCGTCGCCTGCGCGCTGCCGGCCGGAACGATCGCCGCAGCCAGACCGCCCGCCGCAGCAACGCCGCCGCCCTGCAGGAACCGGCGCCGGCCGACATCGACCAGCTTGTCGCACTTTGGCATGGAACTCTCCCCGTTTATGACCACGTCTCAGGGCTGAGCAAGAGCGGTGCCAAAACGGGCAGTGCTCTAAAGTGGCTGTTTCCAGGGAGGTTTGTTCCGACGGGCGGGCCGTCGATGTCCGGAGTTCCGAACGCGGCGACGGCGCGACGTCAGGACTCGCGAACGTCGTCGTCGGGGCCCTCGGTGGCGAGGCCGAGCTTGCGCATCTTTTCCCACAGGGTCGTCCGGGAAATGCCCAGGAGTTCGGCCGCCTTCTTCAGCTGACCGCCCGTCCGCTCGAGGACGGCCTGGATATGCTGCCGCTGGGCGGCATCGACGACAGTGGCCAGCGATGGCAGGGAATCCGGCAGCAACTCGCGCGGCACCAGATCGGGGAAGAGATCGGCGGGATCGAGCCACGGCCCGCTCGCCAAGGCGACGGCCCGCTCCACGCGATTGCGCAGTTCCCGGACATTGCCGGGCCAGCCATGCGCTTTGGCCACGGTCTCGGCGTGGGCTGTCACGCCGCGAATGTCGGCCTTCAGAGCTTCGGCGAAATATGCGGTGTAGTGCCGGAGCAAGGGGGCGATCTCCTCCGGCCGGTCGCGCAGCGGCGGGACCGTGACGGCGATCACGTGGATGCGGAAATAGAGATCTTCGCGGAACCGGCCGTCGCGCACGCGCGCCGCAAGGTCGGCATTGGTCGCACAGACGAGGCGCGCCCGGAACGGCACGGGCCGTTCGCCGCCGACCCTGAAGAAGGCGCGCTCCTGGACGAGCCGCAAGAGTTTGGCCTGCAAGGGCGGCGACAGCTCCGAGATTTCGTCGAGGAACAGCACGCCGTCGCGCGCCCGCTCGGCGTAGCCTTCGTGGCGGCTGTGGGCGCCGGTGAAGGCGCCGCGCTCGTGGCCGAACAGCTCGCTCTCCAGGAGATTGGCCGGGATCGCCGCGCAATTGACCGCCATGAAGGGTGCTGCGGCGCGCCGCGAAATCTCGTGCGCAAAGCGGGCCGCCACCTCCTTGCCGACGCCGCTCTCACCCATGAGGAGCAGGGTGCTGTCGATATCGGCAACGCGTCGGAGCGTGGTCTCGACCCAGCGCATCGCGATCGATTCACCGAGAACGGGCGCCGCCGCCAGTTCGCCCGGTCCGCGCCGATGCAGCAGATGATCGATGCGCGCGAGAAATTCCTCCATCTGGAACGGCTTGGTCAGATAGTCGTCGGCACCGGCACGGATCAGACGCACGGCCTGATCGATGCTGCCGTAGCCGGTGATGAACAGCACCGGGCTGCCGATGAGATCGGGCAAGGCCCTCTGAAACACATCTTCGCCGTTCATATCGGGGAGACGGATGTCGCAGACGACGAGATCCGCGCGGCGCTGGCGCAGGCCTTCGACCGCCGCCGTTCCCGTCTGCCACCAGCGCGCGTCGTAGCCCTCGAGCGTGAGGCGCTGGAGCAGCGACTCCCCCATGATCGCGTCGTCCTCGACGATGGCGATCTGCGCCCGCTCACGCGACGGCAACAAGCCTCACCTCCTTCTCGATCGGGAGCGCGACCAGGATCGTCGTTCCCATCGGATCATTATTCTCCGTTTCGATGCGGCCGCCGAGGCGCGATGTTAGCAGGCAAACGGTCCAGACGCCGAGGCCGATATTGTCGCGCGGCGGCAATCCGGAAAGCGCAGGCCGACGATAGAAGTCCCGTACGCTCTCGGGCAGGCCCGGGCCTTGATCGCGCACGATCAGAGTCAC
>DATIXH010000153.1:0-4055 GCA_035518775.1 Candidatus Acidiferrum sp. | reverse complement strand
AATCCTTCGCCCGATCTCGACGGTTCGCTGCGGCCTGGCGACAACCTCTATACCGACTCGCTCGTCTCGATCGATCTCGAGACCGGCAAATATGTCTGCCACCTTCAGTACATCGCCCACGACGTGTGGGACCTCGATGCGGTCAGCCCGACCGTTCTGGTCAATGCGCGCGGCAAGGACGGCAAGGTCATTCCGGCGGTGCTGCATGCCGGCAAGACCGGCTACATCTACGTGCATGACCGCAAGGACTGCAGCCTCATCCGCTTCTCCGACGCGATGGTGCCGCAGGAGAACATGTGGACGCTGCCGACGCCGACAGGCGCGCGCATGCTTCCCGGCGCGAACGGCGGCGTCGAATGGTCGCCGATCGCCACGAACCCCGGCGCAGGCCTCGCCTATGCGATCAACCTGCACCAGCCGATGACCTATCACGTGCAGAGCACGCCCTATCCCAACGGCAAGCTCTGGCTCGGCGGCGCGTTCAAGGTGATCCCGACCGAGGAGCAGTCCGGCAATATCACCGCCGTCGACTACAACACCGGCAAGATCCGCTGGCAGGTGAAGACCGCGCAGCCGATGATCGGCGGCGTGCTCGCCACGGCCGGCGGCCTGATCTTCACCGGCGAGGGCAACGGCGATTTCAAGGCCTATGACGCGGAGACCGGCAGCGTGCTCTGGAAGTTCCATGCCGGCGCCGGCGTCAACGCGCCGCCGTCCTCCTATACGGTCGAGGGCCAGCAGTACATCGTGGTCGCCGCCGGCGGCAACACGCAGCTCGACTACAAGCGCGGCAATGACATCATCGCCTTCACCCTGGGCGAATGACAGCGAACCGCGTAATCTGAGGATCGTTCGCAGGGGCGGCCGCTTGGTCGCCCCTGCTTTCTTGAAAGCCGTGATTGCCGGTGCGCAGATGCTCCGCCTGGGTCCTGCTGCTGCAATCGCCTGCCTCTGCATCGCGCCCGCCGGCGCGCAGGAGGTCGACATCTCCGAGCGCCTGCAACTCTGTCAGAGCTGTCACGGCGAAGCCGGCATGCCGCAGCAGCCGGATACACCGATCATCGCCGGGCAGAACTACTACTACCTCTATGTGCAGCTGAAGGACTACAAGGCGGGCCGGCGGGCAAACGAAATCATGCAGGGGATCGTGGCCGATCTCTCGAAGGAGGAGATGCAGGCGCTAGCGCGGCATTTCTCGCAGCAGACCTGGCCGCACATGTCCTTCCAGGCGAGCGCCGACGATATCGCGCGCGCCCAGCAGGCGGCCGTGGCCGGCGCCTGCACGACCTGTCATCTCGGCAACTACTACGGCAACAGGAGCGACGTGCCGCGCATCGCGGACCAGCAACCGGCCTACCTTGAACGCACGACCAGGGAAATGAAGACCAGGGTGCGCGCCAACAACCCCTTCATGACCGACCTGCTCAGCACCTTCTCGGACGCCGACCTCGCCGCCCTCGCCCACTGGCTGGCCGGCATGTAAGCGGACCGCGCGTCAGCCGCAGGCTGCTAGGGGAGCAGCGCCGTCTTCACGGCATCGTCGGCGGCGAGATCGGCCGCCGTCTTGCCGTCCTTGTCGCGGAGCTTGCGGTCGGCCCCTGCGGCGAGCAGCTGCCCGACCACCTCGGCATGGCCGCGCTCGGACGCGATCATCAGCGCCGTGCGGCCGCGATTGTCCGCAAGGTCGAGGGCGGCGCCCTTGGCGAGAAGCAGCCCGACAGTGGCGGTGCCGTCGGCCGCCGTTGCGTCGTCGCTGTAGCCGGCCGCCCACATCAGCGCCGTGAGATCGTTGCCGTAGCGGCGGTTGACGTCGACGCCGGCGTTCAGCAACAGCTCGACCGTCGGCTCGGAGGCGCGCCCGGCGGCGTAGACGACGGCGCTCTTGCCCGTCCGGTCCAGCTGCTGCACGTCTGCCCCGGCTTTGATCAGCAGTTCGGCCGTCTTCTCATCACCCTTGAACGCGGCGGCGACGAGCGGCGTGACGCCGTTCTTGTCGGCGACAGAGACGTCGGCACCCGCCACCAGCAGCGCGTTCGTCGCCGCAGCATGGCCATTGGTGGCGGCCGCCAGCAGCGCCGTGACGCCGTTCAGGTTGGATTGGTTGATCTCAGCGCCCCGCGCCAGTAGCAATTCGACGATGTCGGTGTGCCCCATGCGCGCGGCGACGATCAGGGCCGTGTTCCCGATGCCGGTGCGCGCCTTGACCGAAGCGCCTGCGGCCAGGAACTGCTCGACCAGCGCCGCGCAGTCCTGCTGCGTCGCCTCGAAGAGCAGGTCGGTCAGGATGCGGGCATTCAGCTGCTCACGCTCGAGAAGATAGTGCTGGTTCACGGCCTCGCAGGCCGCCGCATCCTGCGGCTGGGCGGTCTGCGCATACAGAGGCGCCGATGAAAGACCCGTTCCCACGACGACGACGGCACTTAGGAACATGGAGATGCGGCGGCCCCGCCCGATCGCTTCCGACATGAGATGCCCGCCCTTCTGATGCCCGCGCCAGTGTAGCGCGGCAACGGGGCTGGGAACAGCCGGCGGGCGCCGGCCTGCGCACCGTTCTGCGCGGCGGCGCGTCGTGCCGGACCGTCAGGCGCGGGACGCGTCAGTTGCAGAAGAGATCCTGTGTGCCGTCGCGGTAGGTCTGTATGTCGGATCCGCGCGCAAGACCGCCCGGGCAGGCGGCACGTTCGTTACCGGCGGGCGCGCCCGAGTCGTTCAACGGCCCGAGAGAGAAGCCGCCGCCCGAGGCCTCGCCTCGAGGCGCGAAGGTCTCCTCGCGAATCGTACAGGCGGACAACAGCAGCAGGGCAAGGGCGGTAAGCACTACACGCATGGATCACCTCCACGTGCCCCCTGCCACACCTGATATTAACGCGGCTCCCCCATGGGCGGTTCCGCCGGCTATCCGCGTCACAATCGCCACGGACCGGGCGGACAGCACCGTTGGACGACCGGCCGGCGCCGCTGGTGGTTGGTATTTGCTCTCTAACGGAGATCAAGGCGGCACTGCGAACGGGCGAAATCTGGATCGAATGTGACACACGTCACGGCCTCTCGCCCGGATGCCACCCCAGATAGCTGACGGTCACAACGAAGTGTCCAGCGCCGGGCGCGCGCGGCACGATTACAGGAGGGGACGTCATGAGGGCATTTGCCATCCGCAGGCGCGTGGCTGACATCGGTCTGGTGCTGGCGGCGTTGATTTCAATCGCCGCGGCGTCGAATCCGGCGGCGGCTCACGATTCGCATCACCGGCACCACAGCAGCACCTTCTTCTCGCTCCAGTTCGGTGGTCCCGGCTACTACTACGCACCGCCGGGTTACTACTACGCGCCTCCGCCGCGGTACTACTACCCACCGCCCGCCTACTACTACTATCCGCCGCCCGCCTACTATGTGCCCGGAGCGTCCTTCAGCCTCGTGATCCCACTCGGCCGCCACCACTAACGGGAGCGCGGCAGCGTAAGTGTCAGCGGCCCTGTGAAGGCCACCCGCCCAACGCCGACATCAGTGGGTTCCAGCCGGCGGCGGGAAGACGCGGCGCAACCGATCGCGCTCGGTCTCGGACCACGCCAGGCTGTGCCAGATTCGGTTCCACGATCTTTGCTCTTTCGACCACGATGATTCCTGATAGATGCTGAGGCGCCAGCTTTCAACGCGGCTGCCAAGCGGGACGTCACTGCTGCTCCAGCCGGATTCCGTCAGATGAAAGGCGCGCTCCTCAGTCCTATAGGCCATGGCACGAGCTCCGCGGGTTGTAGGGGAGACGATGTGGCGCCAAACCACGCCGGAGCATCATGGACCGCGATGCTTACGGTAACCTGACGGTAGGGTTAACAGCCGGGGCAGCCCTTGCGCGTGCGCATGATGGCGCTGACATTCCACCCAGAAAAAAGCCCCGACTCCTGGAGGAGCCGAGGCTGAGGTTCAGCACAACGAAAAATGCCGAAATATCGCTGCGCTGGGCGGCTGACGCCACCGACCTCCAGCGTACCCACGGTTTCTCAATGCCCGCACCCCCCATTTGGTAGGGCTGCAAACGTTCCTGCTTGTTTGGGCTT
>DATIXH010000152.1:0-7897 GCA_035518775.1 Candidatus Acidiferrum sp. | reverse complement strand
GCCAGCGTCTCGCTCGGCGTGTCGCCGAAGAGCTGCGAGGCATAGGGCGTCTTCTTGTGCGCCTTGGCGTAGCCGAGCAGGCGGTAGACCGGCTCGCCCTTGGCCTTGCCGAGCAGATCCCACATCGCGGTCTCGACGCCGGAGAGCGTGTGCGGCGCCTGCAGCAGGTCCATGCTGTCATAGGCGACCTGTGCGGCGATGCGCGCGATGTCCGCCGGCTCGTTCAGCGGCGCGCCCAGCACGGAGGCGCCGACGGGACGGCAGGCGCCGTGCGACATCGGACAGACGAAGGCCGCGATCGAGACCAGCGGCGAGGCCTCGCACTCGCCCCAGCCGACATGGCCTCCCGCCCGCACGCGCACGAGCAGCGCGTCCTGGCTGCCGTCGGCGTCGGTCGTGACTTCCGGCATCGAGAGATAGAAGAAGTCGACAGCCTCGATTTTCATTCCTGCGCGCTCCGATATAGTGCAGCCGGGTGTGCCGGGCGGCTGCGTTGCCGCGCCATGGCACAACCGTAGGCCGTGCGGTGTCAATGGCGCGGCAAGATCGGGGGGAAGGTTGTGAAGATACGATCGATCAAGAGCGTCGGCCTGGTCGGCGAGACGCCCAAGGGCGGCTGGACGGTCGAGCTCAAGCCCGAGGACAGCGTTCACACGCTGGTCGCCGTGCACACCGACCAGGGTGTCACCGGCTACGGCAGCGTCTTCACCAATCCGCTGCTGGTCGCAGCGGCGCTGCGCGTGCTCGAGCCGCTCTATCGCGGCGAGCATGCGCTGGAGCCGGAGCGGGTCTCGGAGAAGCTCGCGCAGAACAGCTTCTGGATGGGGATGGGCGGCACGCTCACGCACACGATCAGCGGCATCGACATCGCGCTTTGGGACATCCTGGGCAAGGTGACGCAGCAGCCGGTCGGGCGCCTGCTCGGCGGGCGCTGTCGGGAGCGCGTGCAGCCCTATTGCTCGCTGCTGATGGAGGAGCCGGAGGCGATGCAGGCGGCGGTGGCGCGCTTCCGCGCGCAGGGCTTTCGCGCCTTCAAGATCGGCTGGGGCCCGTTCGGCCGGCGCGGCGATGCCGGCCTCGACGAGGCCATCGTCGCGGCCGCGCGCGCCGCCGCCGGACCGGCGAACCTGCTCATGGTCGATGCCGGCGGCAGCGACGCCTATTGGCCGAACGGTCTCAAATGGGCGCTGCGCACCGCCGAGATGCTGGCCCGCCACGACGTCTACTGGTTCGAGGAGGCGCTCAAGCCCGAGGCGATCGAGGACTACGTGCAGCTGCGGCGCGCCAGCCCGGTGCCGATTGCGGCCGGCGAGGTGCTGACCCGGCGCCAGACCTTCCGCCCCTGGTTCGTGCAAGGCGCGCTCGACATCGTGCAGCCCGACGTCACCAAGGTCGGCGGCATCAGCGAGCAGCGCAAAATCGCCTGGATGGCCAACGAGTTCGGCATCCGCTACATCGGCCATGGCTGGAACACGGCGCTCGGCGTCGCCACCGATCTGCAGCTGGCCTCGGTCTTCCCGGAGACGACCGTCGTCGAATATATCGGCGGCTCGCCCTATGTCGACGGCATCACCCAGGGCGGCTTCAAGATCGATGCCGAGGGATACCTGGAGATCCCGGCAAAGCCCGGGCTCGGCATCGAGCTCGACCGTGCCGCGCTGGCGAAATACACGCCCGATCCCACGCCCCTGTTCGAACCCTGAGCGCGGCTTCGTCAGTACATCAGGAAGCCGCCGGTGGCGTTGATGGTGGCGCCCGTGATGAAGCCGGCATGGCTGCTGGCCAGGAAGACCACCGTGCCGACCATCTCCGCCGGCTCCGCGATGCGCTTCAGCGGCGTGGCGTCCGCCATCGACTTGATCACCGCGGGATCGTTGCCGGTCGTCAGCATCGGCGTATTCACCTGACCCGGCGCGATCGTGTTGATGGTGATGCCGTGCGGCCCGTAGCTGCGCGCGAAACTCCGCAGCAGCGAGACCATGCCGCCCTTGGTCGCCGCGTAGACCGCGCCGCCGCCGAAGCTGCCGGTCCACCAGGCCTGCGAGGTGAAGGCGATGATGCGTCCGCCCTGGCCCTGCGCCTTCATGGCCTCGGCCGCCGCGCGGCACAGGAAAAAGGTCGCCTTCAGATTGACGTCGACCTGGAGGTCCCAGTCCTCCTCGGTGATGTCGGTCAGCGACATCCGCCGCCGGAGCACTCCCGCCAGGTGCGCCAGCACGTAGAGGTTGCCGAACTCCTGGCGCGTCCGCTCGATCAGCGCTACCTGAGCCTTGAGGTCGCGCAGATCGACGGTTGCCGCGGCATGTCCTTTGCCCGTCAACCCGGCGCGCACGCTCTCGACGGCCTTTTCATCGAGATCCACGACCATGACGCGGGCGCCCGCCAGCGCGAATGCCTCGGCGACGCCCTTGCCGATGCCGCCCGCGGCGCCTGTTACGATCACGCCCTTCCCCTCCAGGCCCGCTCCCACGCTCCAGCTCATCTCGCCCTCCTGCCGTGTCGGTGGGCGCGACGGTATCCGTGTCGCCGACCGGGTGCAAACGCGCGCCGCCGCGTTTGCCAGGCCGTAAGGCGCCGCTATGCTGGCGCCGCGTCAGGGATCACGGAGCTGGCATGATCATCGAGGGCATCGAGGCGTTTCCGCTGCACTATCCGGAGCCGCACGACAGCGGCAACAGCCGCTACGTCACGATCGTGAAGCTCACGGCCAGCGGCGGTCAGGTCGGCTGGGGCGAATGCATCTGCCAGTTCCCGGAGGCCGCCCTCGCGACCAAGGTCATCGTCGATGCCGGCCTCGCGCCGCTGCTGAAGGGACAAGA
This sequence comes from Candidatus Acidiferrum sp., assembly GCA_035518775.1. Lineage (GTDB taxonomy): Bacteria > Pseudomonadota > Alphaproteobacteria > Dongiales > Dongiaceae > JBGPEQ01. The sequence goes on along the minus strand of DATIXH010000152.1, from coordinate 5,078 downwards.
CCCGCGCGACACCGAGCGGCTGTGGCAGGCCATGCGCGACCGCTCCTGGTGGTACGGCAACGGCGGCATCGCCAGCTTCGCCATCAGTGCCATCGACATGGCGCTCTGGGACGTGAAGGGGCGGGCGCTCGGCCTTCCGCTCTACGAGCTGCTGGGCGGCAAGCGCACCGCGAAACTGCGCGCCTGCGCCAGCGTGATCTTCGATACCGAGGACCTCGACGCCACCCACGCCGAGTTCGCCGGCTACGTCGCGCGCGGCTATACGGCGGTCAAGGGCGGCTGGGGCAAGAGCCGCGCCGCCTCCTTCGGTCTCGATCCCCAGCGCGATCTGGCGGTCGTGTCGACGATCCGCCGCGCGATCGGGCCGGGCGTGGATTTCGTCGTCGACGTCGGCACGCATGTGAAGTGGACCTCCGCCCACGCCATCAAGATGGCGCGCGCCTTCGAGCCGTTCGACCTGTTCTGGATCGAGGAGCCGCTGCCGCAGGACGATATCGAGGGCTATGTGCGCCTGCGCCGGGCCGTTGCCACGCGCATCGCGACCGGCGAGAAGGAATGGACGCTGCGCGCCTTCAAGACGCTGATCGAGGTCGGCGCCGTCGATATCGTCATGCCCGACGCCGGCAAGGCCGAGGGCGTCACCGGCTTCAAGAAGATCATCGACTTCGCGGCCGCGCACGGCATCGGCTTCACGCCGCACTCCTGGTCAAGCGCCATCAACACGGCGGCGGCCGCGCATCTCTTCGCCAGCGCCGCCAACGGCGTGGTGTTCGAGCTCAAGCCCAACCCGTCCCCGATGCAGCACGATCTCGTGACCAAGCCGATCGATCAGCGCGGCGGCTATGTCGAAGTTCCGACCGGGCCGGGCCTGGGGATCACCGTCAACGAAGACGTCATCGCCCGCTATCTCATGCGATAGGGCGGCCGCTCAGGTCCGGCGCGCCGCGCGCTGCGATGCGAGCCATCCCTCGAAGTCGACCATCTCGGTATGCTGGACGATGTGCTCGTCGACCGCCTTGTCGACGGCGGCGAGGTTGGCGCGCTTCAGCACGGCGAGGAAGGCGACATGTTCCCGGTAGATGTCCTTAAGGTCCTTCTGCAGCGCCGAGAGGCCGACGATAATGGTCAGCCGCCGCGCCAGCGTCTCCCACACCTGCAGCAGCACGTCGTTCCCGCCGATTCGGCAGAGCGCGCGGTGAAAGGCGGTATCGGCCTCGGCCAGCGCGAAGCTGTCGTCGGCGGCGGCCGCGCGCTCCATCGCGCCGAGGGCCCGCTCCATGGCGGCGAGGACGCCTGGGTCGCGCCGGTAGGCGGCGACGGCGTCGCGCGCTGCGACTCGCTCCAGGCTGGCGCGCACCACCAGGATCTGCCGCAGATGCCGCGAGTCGACCTCCATCAGCCGCATGCCGCGGTAGGGCGCATTGGTGACGATGCCCTGACTCTCCAGCAGGCGCAGGGCTTCCCGCACGGGGACGCGGCTGACGTTGAAGCGCCGCGACAGCGTGGCCTCGACCAGGCGCTCCCCCGGCAAGATGCGGCCCTCGGCGGCGGCGCGCACCAGCGCTTCGACGAGCTGGTCGACCAGCGTGATGGGCCGGACGGCGTCGACCACGCGCAGCCCGGGCCGATCTTCGGTCGCGTGTTCCGGCTTCGGCGACGTCGTCCGTTTCGCAGGTCCGACCGGCGGCATCTCGCGTTCTCCTCCGCAGCGCACCCGCATTGACGGGGTGGGTTTGATCGTCTAATTGACTAATCGTATACAATTCTTGCCGACCGGTCTAAAGGCCTGCGATGCGTCGGCCGGCCGTACCGGCGGCGTTTCGCGCGGCGATGCCGTCGTCGTCGCTGTGGGGAGGGGACGTCGATTCTCGTTTCGTCGGCGCGGGCGGGGCCCGCACACCGGCGCAAGCCCGCGCGATGTCCGGAGCCCTCCGGACTCGCCGGTGATAAACCAGAGGAGGAGGCGACACATCATGAGAGGGTTGTTTGCATCGGTCATCGCCGTGCTCGTTCTTGCCCTTGGCGGCGGCACGGCATTCGCGCAGAAGAAGTACGAAGCGCCGCCGTTCATCGGCGACTGCGGCGACAGTTCCTACAAGGACGCGCTGGCGAACGGCGTCACGCTCGGCATCAGCCCGAGCCCGCCCTACAGCTCGATCGACCCGGCGACCAACGTGGCCAGCGGCATCGACGTCGAAATCCACCAGGCTGTGCTCGACTGGATGGGCGTCAAGACCATCAAGTACGAGGTCATGCCGTTCGGGCAGCTCATCCCCGCGATGGTTTCCAAGCGCATCGATATCGTGGCCACCAACATCCACGTCACGCCCGACCGCCTGAAGGTGGTGAGCTTCACGGGACCGGCCTGGTGGTACGGACCGGCCATCATCGTCGAGAAGGGCAACCCGATGGGCATCAAGTCCCTCGAGGACCTCAAGGGCAAGGAAGTCGGAACGGTCGCCGGATCGGCGCAGGACGAGTATGCGCGGCACCTCGGCGCCACGACGATCCCGTTCCAGACCGATGCCGAAGAGTTTCCCAGCATCGTCCAGGGCCGGGTGAAGATCGTGCTCGAGGACAACGTGCTCTTCTACAACTTCATCAAGGCCAACCCGAGCGCGCCGATCGAGATCGTGCCCAACGTCTCGCTGCCGCAGGAGCTGATCCTCGGCTACGGCTACGGCTATGCCCGCTATGCCACGCGCAAGGAGGATTGCACTCTGCGCGCCGCCTATACCCAAGGCCTCTCCGAACTGCGCGGCGACGGCACGATCAGTGCCATCCTGAAGAAGTACGGGCTGGATCCGCTGAGCAACCTGATCTACTACCAGCCGAAGTAACGGCCGGCGACAGTATGATCGGGGCGCCCGCTTCCGGTGGGCGCCCCGATTTCAGGTTCGGATCATGGATCTCCTGAATCTCGAGGTCGCACGGGAATATCTCGGCGTCCTGCTGCAGGGCCTCGCGATCACCGTCTTCCTCACGCTTATCGTGATCGCCATGAGCGCCGTGCTGGCGATTCCCGTGGCGCTCGCCCGGATGTCGAACAGCAGGTTGATCCGGCTGCCCGTCGACGTCTATGTCGAAGTGGCGCGGGCCACGCCCCTGCTGCTGCAGCTCATCTACATCTACTACGTGCTGCCGAGCATCGGCATCAGGTTGCCGCAAATGCTTTGCGCCTTCATCGGCCTCACCTTCAACTACACCGCCTATATGAGCGAGGTCTATCGCGGCGGCATCAACGCGGTCGCGCAGGGTCAATGGCTGGCGGCCGCGGCCCTCGGCATGACCGATTCTCTGGCGTTTCGCCGCATCATCCTGCCGCAGGCCGTGCGCATCGTCATCCCGTCGCTCGGCAACTATTTCATCTCGCTGTTCAAGGACACGGCGCTCTGCTCGGTGGTCGGCGTGCAGGAGCTGCTCTTCAAGGGCCAGATCATATCGGCGCGGTCGTTCCAGTACTTCACGATCTACACTCTGACGGGCATCCTCTATTTCTCCGTGGGCTACCCGGCCGCGATCTTCGTGCGCTGGCTTGAGCGCCTGTCGTCGCGCGGCTACAGTCGGCGCAAGCGCAAATGATCGAGCTCGTCGACATCTACAAATCGTTCGGCTCGCTCGAGGTGCTGCGCGGCGTGTCGCTCACGGTCGGCGTCGGCGAGGTCGTCTGCATCATCGGCCCTTCCGGCAGCGGCAAGTCGACGCTTCTGCGGTGCATCAACCACCTGGAGGCGCCCGAGCGCGGCGCCATCCGCATCGCTGGCCAACCCGTCTACTATGACGTCGTCGACGGCGTTCGCCGCCCGCATCCCAAACACAAGATCGCCGAGGTCCGCGCGAAGCTCGGCATGGTCTTCCAGAGCTTCAATCTGTTTCCGCATTTGACCGCCCTCGAAAACATCATCGAGGCGCCCGTCCATGTGCGGCGCATGAGCAAGGAGGCGGCCACCGCGAAGGCGCTGCAGCTCATGCGCCGGGTCGGACTCGAGGACAAGGCCGACTACTACCCCGAGGAGATGTCGGGCGGCCAGCAGCAGCGCACGGCCATCGCCCGCGCGCTCGCCATGGATCCCACGGCGATGCTGTTCGACGAGCCGACGAGCGCGCTCGATCCGGAGCTCGTGCACGAGGTGCTCGAGGTCATGCGCCAGTTGCGCAGCGACGGCATGACCATGATCATCGTGACGCACGAGATGAACTTCGCCCGTCAGGTCGCCAATCGCGTCCTGTTCATGGATCACGGCGTCATCGTCGAGGAAGACACGCCTGCCCGTCTGTTCGAATCGCCGCGGGAGCCGCGCACCCGCGCGTTCCTCAAGAACGTGCTCGATCGCTGATCCGTATTGCCCAGGGAGCCTCATCGCCATGCTCACGAACGATCTCACGCAGGCCCGCATCGATCTCGCCGCCGTATTCCGCTGGGCGGCCCGCCTCGGCTACCAGACCGGCACCTGCAACCATTTCAGCTTCATGGCGCCGGGACGCGACGATCTGTTTCTGGTGAACCCCGAGGGCTATTTCTGGACCGAGATCACGGCTTCGAACCTCGTCCTCTGCACGCTCGACGGCGACGTGGTCGAGGGCAACGGCACGGTCGAACGCACAGCCTTCAGCCTGCATGCTCCGATCCACCGGCTGAAGCCGCAGGCGCGCGCCTGCTTCCACGCGCATATGCCGCATGCCACCGCGCTCTGCCTGCTGAAGAAGGGTGGCCGCCTGCTGCCGGTGGTGCAGGAGGCGATGATGTTCCACGACCAGATCGTCTACGACGACGACTATTCGGGCCTGGCGCTCGACACCGCCGAGGGCGAGCGCGTCGCCGGCCTGCTCGGCGACAAGGAGGTGATCTTCATGCGCAACCACGGCCCGATGGTGGTGGCGCCCGACATCGGCCAGGCGATCTACAGCCTCTACTATCTGGAGCAGGCCTGCCGCCTGCAGCTTCTGGCCATGCAGAGCGGCCAGCCGCTTGATCCCGTGCCCGACCGCCTCGCCCGCCCGGTGATGGAAGCGGTCCACTCCGTGCACGCCTACGGCGACACCTTCCTCACCGCCATCAAGCGCGTCCTCGACAAGGA
>DATIXH010000151.1:0-7455 GCA_035518775.1 Candidatus Acidiferrum sp. | reverse complement strand
CGCCGCGTCGGTGCGCGCCGGATAGGTGCCGGAATTGTCAGCCCAGTAGGCGTCGTTCTCGCCGGTGGTCCACCACTTGGTGACTTCCCACATCAGGTCCTGATCGCCCGACTTGGCGTTCACCATGTAATAGGTGACGTCGTTGAAGTTGACCTGCGACACCGGCCCCGGCGGATAAGGCAGCAGCTTCCACTTGAACGGCACAGGGTTGGGCAGCACCGTCGTGGCCGCAAGGTCGATGGTCATGGTGCCGAGCTTGCCCGCGGCGAAGGCGGCGGGTGCGGCGTCATAGCTGTAGGTGCCGAGCGGCGGCGCGATTCCATCCTTGAAGAGATCGGCCATCTGCTGAGTGACGGTGACGACGTCCGGCAGGTTCACGTTCGGCGCCTTGTGGTCCGCGGTCAGATAGGAGCCGCCGGCGGCGCGCAGCCGCTGATACCACTCGCCATAGCCGCCGATCTGCATGCCGAAGCCCGCGCCGTAGGTCTCGCCGGCCTTCGTCATCTTGGCAACGCAGTCGTGGAACGTGTCCCACTTGTCGACGAAGCTCTCGTCGTACCCGGCGGCACTGACCTTGTCCATGTTGACGAACAGCGCGTCCTCGACATGCCAGCTGATCGGCAGTCCCAGCAGCTTCGGCCCGTAGGCCTGGGTGCGCTCCCAGTAGAGATACTTCGCCTTCTCCTCGGCGAAGCCGGGATCGTTGATGCGCGCGGTCAGGTCCGCGAAGGCGCTGCCGGCCTGATAGTCAGGGTACGAGCTCTCCGTGGTCATGTAGATGTCGTGCGCGCCCTCGGCCGCCGAGGTGCTGATCTCCTGTGCGGCGGTGTCCCACTGATAGAGCCGGAAGTCGAAGGTCACGTCCGGATGCAGCGCGGTGAAGCCTTCGGCGATGTGCTTGTGGTGATCGACCTCGCCGTCCGACCAGGGACCGACCAGGAAGCGCACGTTGCCCTTCAGGCCGGCAGCGCGCGCCGGCCGGATCTCGAGGGCAAGGCCCGCCGCGACCGGCGCGGCGACGCCGAGCGCGAGCAGCCTCGTGACGAAAGCGCGGCGCGACAGCCTCCCGGCCTGATAGGCGTCGGCGAGCGCGCGCGTCTCAGCATGCAATGTCCGATTCATTTTCATCTCCCCGTTGACGAGCTGTCGCTCGCTTATTTGTCGGTTGCGGACCCTCGCAACAGCTTGTACCGTTATTCGGTACAATACCCGTTTATACGCCCCGTCCGTCGGCCGAGTCAATTCGATGCGCTGCCATTCTGGACAAAACCGCGCAAACAGGCGCGCGCCGAATTGTACCGCTCCGAGGACAATCCGGGTATTCCGATGAACGAGTGGTACGCGGACTGGCTGCTGCGGCGGGGCGAGGTCTCGACCTCGCTGGCCGATACGCTGGAGCAGGCGATCCGCAGCGGCCGCCTCCCGGCGGGCGCGCAGCTGCCGACGCATCGCGATCTGTCGAAGCGCCTGGGCGTCGCCGTCAGCACGGTGTCGCGCGCCTATGCCGAGGCGACGCGGCGCGGCTTGATCGACGCCACGGTCGGGCGCGGCACCTTCGTGCAGCCGAACGGCCGCGAGAACGAGGCCGGCTCGGCGCGCGACAGCCTGCGTCCGCTGGAGCGGCTCTATCTCCCGCTCATGCAGCGGGAGGACGCCATCAATCTCAGTCTCAACGAGCCCCTCACCGCCGGCACCGACGAGCGGCTGCGCGACGCGATCGCGGCGCTGACCGCGAAGCGCGACCTCAACGACCTCGCCCACTACCAGCCCGCGCAGGGCAGGATCGAGCATCGCGAGGCCGGCGCCGCCTGGCTGCGCGAGCTCGGCGTCGAGGCCGCGGCCGAGGACGTCTATGCCGTCTCCGGCGGCCAGACCGCCCTCATGACCATATTCCTAGGCCTCGCGCGCTCCGGCGATACCGTGCTGACGGAGGAGCTGACCTGGCCGGGCGCGCTCTCGGTCGGCCGCCTCACCGGCATCCGCCTGAGGCCGGTCGCCATCGACGCCGAAGGCATGACGCCGGAGTCGTTCAAGGTCGCCTGCGAGACCTGGCGGCCGCGCTTCGTCTACACCATGCCGACCCTGCACAACCCGACCACCGCGACCGCGAGTCTCGCCCGCCGCCGCGAGATCGTGCGCATCGCCCGCGCCCACAACGTCCTGATCGTCGAGGACGACGCCTACGGCTTCCTGCTCGAGCCGCGCGCCACGCCCTATTTCGAGCTGGCGCGCGACAGCACGATCTATCTCACCAGCCTCTCGAAATCGATCGCGCCGGCGCTGCGCGTCGGCTTCATGGCGGTGCCCGCGCGCCTGCACAAGGCGATGCGCTCGGCCATGCGCGCGACCACCACGATGGTCTCGCCGATCCTGCTGGAGCTCACCACCCACATGATCCGCAGCGGCGCCGGCCGCGCGGCGACGCGCGCGCAGACGGCCGCTGCGCGCAAGCGGCAGAAGCTGGCGGCCGCGATCCTCGGGCCGGAGGGCTCGGCCCCGACCTCGATGCATTACTGGCTGCGCCTGCCCTCGGACATGCGCAACGCCGTGTTCGTCGCCGACGCGCTGGCCAACGGCGTCGCCGTCACCCCGGGCGACGCCTTCGCCGTGCTGCCTGGCCAGGACCCCGGCGGCGTGCGTCTCTGCCTCTGCGCCGAGCCCGACCAGGCCCGCGTGGAAGCCGCGCTGAAGACCCTGGCCCGCCTGCTCGCCGCCGACCACGCCGCCGCCCTCGCCATCGTGTGAAGCGGCGGCGGTACGCAAGCACGGTTCGCTGCCGCGCCGTGTCCCCTCTCCCGAGCCCGCGCAGCGCAATCGCATATGGCTGAAGGCTGGCCGGCACGACGGTGTCGCGGACGAACCGGAACGGCGGGATGAATCACGGTGCGACAGGCAGGCGGGCGACCTGACGGTCGCCCCTACAAGGCCCTCGAATCGCCGCGGCTCGACCTGCAAAGAAACACTGGTCGCAAAGCGTGCGCTTTGGCGATTTGGCGGCAGCAAATCGCCGGCAGCGGTCGAAAACAGACCGAAACTGGTCAAGGTCAACTCTTTGAAATCCAAGGCCGATTTTTTGATCCATAAGGTCGTTTTGCAGTTTTTGTTGTTTCCGGTTTTTCGGCCGATGTTTCACGTGAAACATTTTTGCGTAAGAGGACTCTCCTCCCAGCCCGGCCGCTCCACCCGGCCGCGCGATGTTTCACGTGAAACATTTTTGCGTAAATCCGCCGCGCGCCATTGACCGCCGCGGCGTCGCCGCCGCACAAGTCGAGTCGTGTCCGACCTGCCGATCGAACCGCTGATCGCGCGCATCCTCCAGGAGCTGGAGCAGCGCGGCACGCTCGTGCTGCAGGCGCCGCCGGGCGCCGGCAAGACCACGCGCGTCCCGCTGGCGCTCTCGCAAGCGCCGTTTCTCGCCGGCAAGTCGGTCCTCGTGCTGGAGCCGCGCCGCCTCGCCGCCCGCATGGCCGCGCGCCACATGGCGGCCACGCTCGACGAGGCCGTCGGCGACACCGTCGGCTATCGCGTGAGGCTGGATTCGCGCGTCGGCCCGCGCACGCGCGTGGAGCTCGTCACCGACGGCCTCTACCTGCGCCGCCTGCAGGACGACCCCGCGCTCGAGGGCGTGGGCTGCGTCGTCTTCGACGAGTTCCACGAGCGCAGCCTCGAAGGCGACCTGGCGCTCGCCCTCACGCTCGAATCCCGCGCCGCCCTCAATCCGGCGCTGCGCTTTCTCGTGATGTCGGCGACGCTCGACGCCGCGCCGGTGGCCAAGCTGTTAGGCGACGCCCCCGTCCTCACCAGCGAAGGCCGCGCCCACCCCGTCGACACGCGTTACCTGCCGCGCCCGCTCGCCGGCCACATCGAAGCCGGCGTGGCGCACGCGATCGGCAACGCCCTGCAGGAGGAGCAAGGCAGCATCCTCGCCTTCCTGCCGGGCGCGCGCGAGATCCGCCGCGTGGCCGCCCATCTGGCCGAGGCCGATCTCGGTCCGGACGCGATCGTCGCGCCGCTCTACGGCGAGCTCGACTCGCGCGCCCAGGACGCCGCCGTGGCGCCCGCGCCGGTGGGCAAGCGCAAGGTCGTCCTGGCCAGCGCCATCGCCGAGACCAGTCTCACCATTGAGGGCATCCGCATCGTCGTCGACTCCGGCCTGGCGCGCCTGCCGCGCTATGACCCGCGCTCCGGCATGACGCGCCTGGAGACCCTGCGCGCCAGCCAAGCGACGGCCGACCAGCGACGCGGCCGCGCCGGCCGCCTCGGCCCTGGCCTCTGCATCCGCCTGTGGACCGAAGCCGATCAGCGGGCGCGCGCGCCCCATCCGGTCCCGGAGATCTTGGCCGCCGACCTCACGCCGCTCGCCCTCGAGCTGGCGGCCTGGGGCGCTGGCGACGGCAGCACCCTCGCCTTCCTCGATCCGCCGCCGAGCGGCACACTGGCCCAGGCGCGCGACCTGCTGCGGCAGCTCGGTGCGCTCGACCCGCAAGGCGGCCTGACCGCGCATGGCCGTGCGATGGCGCGCCTCGGCCTGCATCCCCGCCTCGCGCACATGATCCTCGCCGCCGCGCCGCACGGCCGCGCGCGGCTCGCCTGCGAGACCGCCGCGATCCTCGGCGAGCGCGACCTCTTCCGCGGCGCGACCAACGACCGCGAGGCGGACCTGCGCACGCGCATCGCCGTGCTGCGCGGCGATCGCTCCGACTCCGATGCCCAGGTCGATCGGGCGGCGCTGACCCAGGCGCGCGCATTGGCGAAGCAATGGCTGCAGCTCGCAAAGGCGAAGGGTGCGCCGCCCGCTGACGATCTCAGCCGCCTGGGCGAGATCGTCGCGCTGGCCTATCCCGACCGCATCGCGCAAGCGCGCGGCGACGCCCTCGGACAGTTCCGGCTGACCAGCGGCCGCGGTGCCTTCCTGTCCCCGACCGACGCCCTGGCGAAGGAGCCTTTCCTGGCCGTCGCTGCGCTCGACGGCGACGCCCGCTCCGCCCGCATCTTCCTCGCCGCGCCGATCGACCGCGCCGCCATCGAGGCGCTCTTCGCCGAGCAGTTCCAGGAGACACAGGACATCGCCTGGGACGCGCGCAGCGAGAGCGTCGTCGCCACGCGCGAGCGCCGCCTGGGCGGGCTCGTCCTCGATCGCAAGCCGATCGCTGCACCCGATCCGCACGCATTGGCGCAGGCGATGGCGGACGGCATCCGCCAGCTCGGCCTTTCGGCGCTGCCCTGGACGTCGGCGGCGCGCGCCATCCAGGCGCGCATCGGCTTCCTGCATCGCCTCGATCCCAAGAGCTGGCCGGACGTGTCGGATGCGACCCTCGCCGCAGATCCCCTCAGTTGGCTGGCCACGCACCTCGACGGCATCACTCGCCGCGCGCATCTGGCGCGCCTCGACCTTGCGGCGGCTCTGCTCGACCGGCTCGACTGGAAACAGCGGCGCGACCTCGACCGTATGGCGCCGACTCATCTCGAGGTGCCGACCGGCCGCAGCATTGCTATCGACTACGGCGGCGAGGCGCCGGTGCTGGCCGTGAAGCTGCAGGAGATGTTCGGCGCGCGCACCACGCCCACGGTGGCCGACGGACGCGTGCCGATCCTCATCCACCTGCTGTCGCCGGCCGGCCGACCCGTGCAGGTCACCCGGGATCTCCTGGGTTTCTGGGGCAACGGCTACGCCGCGGTGCGCGCCGAGCTGCGCGGCCGCTACCCGAAGCATCCCTGGCCCGACGATCCGCTCACGGCGCCACCGACCAGGGGCGTGAAGCGGCGCGCGCCGTAGTCTCCCCCCGTTCGAATCGGGGTTGCACTCCGCCAGACATGTTAAGCTTCGCGACAGGGGAACGATTCGCAGAATGCGAATCGAGCCGGCCATCGCGGGGATACACGCCGATGCGCTTTCACGCCGATCTTCACATCCATTCGAAATACTCCCGCGCCACGAGCAAGGACTGCGACCTCGAGCACCTCGCCTTTTGGGCGCGTAAGAAGGGCATCGCCGTCGTCGGCACCGGCGACTTCACCCATCCGGTCTGGCTTGCGGAGCTGAAGGAGAAGCTGCTGCCGGCGGAGCCCGGCCTGTTCCGCTTGCGCGACGAGATCGTGCGATCGATCGATGAGCGCCTGCCCGCCAGCTGCGGCGGCGCGACACGCTTCATGCTGTCGGTGGAGATCTCCACGATCTACAAGAAGGGCGCGCTGACGCGGAAGGTCCATCACCTCGTCTAGGCGATTGACCGCAAATTAACTAAGCTTTGACAACGGGTTGCGACAGTATATAAGGAGTCGTCGGGACACCTAACGGGGCACACATGGCGCGAGCAGCAATCCCTGGTCTGCGTCTCAAGCGAGACAAGCGCGGCCGGCGCACGTGGACCCTGAGACTCTTTTTCCCGAAGCGCGTCCGTGACCTGCTACAGAACCCGGACAAGGAACAGGAGATTTCGCTAAGCACCGATTCCTACGAGCGCGCGAAGACGCTGGCGGCGAAGGTGCTAGCAGAGCATCGCGAGAAGATGGACCGACTCTTTTTTGAACTGACATTGCCGGATAACCGCGGCGCTTTCACCTATAACGACGCTACCGAAGAATATGAGCTTGACGCCGCCATCAAGCGGACGCCGCGCATAAGCGAATGGCGCGACACCTACGTCTCCGAAGTGCGCGAGCATTTGAGCGCGAAGAGTCTCGCGATGATTCCCGGACTCTTCGGCGACTTAATCGCCACCGTTGGCGACCAACACCTAGCGACGCTGACGTGGCACGACGTGCGCCGGTGGCTCGACGCGCTCAAGCTGCGCGGTGTCAAAGGTCAGACGCGACGGCACAAGTGCGGCCGTCTACAACGTGCATGGACAGTGAGCGCGCGGCCACACCTAGCAGACGATGCGCGCAACCCATTCGAGGGCCACATAGTCATTGCGTCCAAGCCGGTCGCGGACGAATTCACAACGGCAGAGTTGCAATTGCTATTAGACGCGCGGTCACGTCGTGGCGCTTCGATTCGCGACTTCGTTCTAGTCGGAATATTTTCCGGCTTGAGACTCGGCGAGTTTGCACGAATGGAGATTCGCACCGTCGGCGAGACGCGGTGCATCTGGATTCCGCGTTCGAAAACCGAAGCAGGGAAACGAATCGTTCCCATTCACGACGCCATTGCGTCAATCGACTTCGAAGCGTTGAAGCGCCGCAAGGGTGACAGCGTCGCGCACCTGTTCATGGACGTTCGCAAGCGCGCCGGCATCGTCCGACCTGGACTCAATTTCCGGAGTCTGCGGCGAAACTTCGTCGGCGCTCTTGAGCGGGCCAACGTTGATCCGATGGAAGCAGCGGCGCTCGCGGGCCATAGCAGGTCATGGACATATAAGCGTTACGGGTCCGGCGCGCTCGCGGCACGGCTCAAGCTGGCGGTAGACAAGGTCGAATTTCCCGGTTTGAATGTTGCTTGATCCTAACGAGTAA
>DATIXH010000150.1:0-2174 GCA_035518775.1 Candidatus Acidiferrum sp. | reverse complement strand
CACGTCCGCCACCACGGAGGTCTGCGTGATCTGCCCGGCCGAGGCATCCATCGGATGGAACTCGATGGTCTCGCCCGGCGTGGCCTGCACCACCGGCTTGTTGGCGTTGTTCCAGCCGAAGTGGCACTGGTTCTGGTGGATCGTGTGCTTTGCTGGTGCGTTCATGGCTTTTCTCCCGTTGTCATCGCCGGGCTTGACCCGGCGATCCATCGTGCCGCTGCACGATGGATGCCCGCGTCAAGCGCGGGCATGACAGGTAAGGGTAAGGGGGCGGATACTTCTCCGCCCCCCCATGGTCATGCGTTACTGCGCGTCCTTGGCGAAGATGTAGTCGTAGTTCACGGGGATGTGGATGGGGTCAGTGTACAGCGCGGCATCGCCGCCCAGCCGCTGCGAGTGGAAGGTGAAACGCTTCTCGTTGAAGATGGGCGCCCACGGCGCATCCTTCAGCACGTCGTTGAAGATGCCCTTCCAGGCGTCGGCGCGCGCCGCGGCCTGCTCGGCGGTCACCATGGTGTCGGCCTGGTTGGCCCGCTGGTCGAGCGATTCGTTGCAGTATTTCGACCAGTTCCAGCCGCCCTCGCCGGCGCCGGCGCAGCCGAGGATGCCGTAGTAGAAGTTCGCCGGATCCGGGAAGTCGGCGATCCAGGCCATGCCGCCCGACCAGATCATCGGCACGCCCTGGCCCGAGCCGCCGGCGGTGATCACCTCGGCCTGGGCCAGCGACTTGATCTCGGCCTTGATGCCGACCGCCGCCAGATCCTGCTGGATGGCCTGGGCGATGCGCGGGTTGGGGTCGACGTTCATGGCGTAGAGCTCGGTCGAGAAGCCGTCGCCGAAGCCGGCCTCGGTCAGCAGCTTCTTCGCCTGCTCGGGGTCGAAGCCGTAGCCCTTCTGCGCCGTGTCGTAGCCTGGCATGGCTGGCGGCAGCGCCTGCGTCGCGACCACGCCGCGGTTGTTGATGATGCGCACGATGCGGTCCTTGTTGATGGCCATGTTGATCGCCTGCCGGACCTTCACGTTGTCGAGCGGCGGGATCTTCACGTTCAAGGTGACGTAGCCGGTGTGCAGCTGGTCGCCCACCGCCACCAGGTCCTTGGTCGAGGGATCCTTCATGATCTCGTTGAACTGCGCCGGCGGAATCCCGTCGCCGACGATGTCGACCTCGCCCTTCTTGAGGCGCAGCACGTTGACCGTCGGATCCTGGCCGAACTCGAAGGTCAGCTTGTCGAGGTAGGGCACGCCCTTGGTGTGGTAGTCGGCGAAGCGCTCGAGCTCCAGCTTCTGGCCGGCAGTCCACTCCACGAACTTGAAGGCGCCGGTGCCGACCGGGTGCTTGCCGAAGTCGGCGCCGTATTTCTCCACCTCCTCCTTCGGCACCACGAAGCCGAAATTGATGGCCATCAGGTGCAGGAACGTGGCGTCGGGCCGGGTCAGCGAAATCACCACGGTCTTGTCGTCGGGCGTGGTGACGCCGGAGAGCTCCTTCGCCGGGTTGTCCTGCTTCACCATGTCGTCATAGCCCTTGATGGCGCTGAAATAGCCGCCGCCCGGGCTCTGCGTCGCCGGGCTGACGGCGCGCTCGAGCGAATATTTGACGTCCGCCGAGGTCACGGCACGGCCGTTGTGGAACTTGAGCCCGTCCCGCAGCTTGAAGGTGTAGGTCTGGCCGTCGTCGCTGATGGTGTAGCTCTCGGCCAGATCGGGTCGCAGCTTGGTCGAGCCCGGCTCGTAATCCATCAGCCCGTCGAAGATCGACTTGATGACCGACCAGTTCTGCCAGTCATAGCCGATCGCCGGGTCGAGCGTGGTCAGGTCGTTGTTGAAGGTGACCACCGCCGCGCCGCCCTGCTTGGGCGAATCGGCCAGCGCCGGCACCGCCGCGATCAGCGCCAGCGCTGCCACGGCCGATAACAACAGTCGTTTCATGGTGTCGTTCTCCCTGTCTCGATTTTTGCTTCGTCGATGAACGCAGGCATGCGCAGGTGACTTTCTCTTCGTGTCGCGCCCAGGTTTGCCCCGGGCATCCCATCGCCGCGCCGCTCCTAGCCCCATTTCACCTTAGCCGGATGCGCGGGTCAATCAGCGGCGCAATCATATCGGCTAGCAGGTTGCCAAGCACGATGAAGATCGCCGCCGTCAGCGTGACCCCCATGATGATCGGGATGTCGCGG
>DATIXH010000149.1:0-9703 GCA_035518775.1 Candidatus Acidiferrum sp. | reverse complement strand
GACGTTCTGCAGCTCGACCTCATGCACACCTACAACAGCAGCGAGAGCCAGCTCTTCCAGAAGCTGCGCTGGCCGGCCTCGATGCCGTTCCTGTTCGCGAGCCTCAAGGTGTCCATCGCCATCAGCCTCGTCGGCGCCATCGTCGGGGAGCTGCCGACGGGAGCAACGGCGGGCCTCGGCGCCCGCTTGCTCACCGGGTCGTACTACGGACAGACCATCCAGATCTGGTCTGCACTGCTGATGGCGTCGCTTCTGGGTGCCGGTATGGTCTACGGCGTCGGCGGCATAGAACGCGTTACCATGAGGCGCATGGGAAGCCGATGAATGCCGGTAGCACAATGCTCGGCCGCTTTGCCGCTCCGGCAATATTCGGGATCGGCGTCCTGCTCCTCTGGCAGATCGTCGTGGTCGGCTTCGACATCCCGCGAATCCTGCTGCCGGCACCCACCGAGATCGGCCATCAACTCCTCGCCCAGGCCGGCATGTTGTGGGATGACTTCCGGCAAACGTTTTTGAAGTCCGTCCTCGCCGGCTTCGCCATGGGCTGCGGCCTCGGCTTCATCGTGGCCGTGGTCACCGACCGCGTGCCGTTTCTGCAGCGGGGGCTGCTGCCGCTGGGCAACATGGTGAGCGCCGTGCCGATCGTGGGGATCGCGCCGATCATGGTGATGTGGTTCGGGTTCGGGTGGGAATCGAAGGCGGCCGTGATCGTGGTGATGACGTTCTTCCCGATGCTGATCAACACCATCGCCGGGTTGAACGCCTCCGATCACATGAGCCGCGATCTCATGCGGTCCTACGGCTCGTCCTACTGGCAGACCTTCTTCATGCTGCGGCTGCCGGCGGCGCTGCCGTTCATCTTCAACGCGCTGAAGATCAATTCGACCCTGGCGCTGATCGGCGCCATCGTGGCGGAGATGTTCGGCTCGCCGATCTCCGGCATGGGCTTCCGCATCTCGACCGAGGTGTACAAGATGAACGTCGACATCGTCTGGGCGACGATCGCGGTCGCGGCGGTGGCGGGTTCGGCGTTCTACGGGCTGCTGGCGCTGGTCGAGCGGCGGCTGACGTTCTGGCATCCGTCCTACCGCGGCAAGTCGTATGCGCGATGATCTATTTCGTACTCGGGTGTCATACCCGCGAAAGCGGGTATCCAGGGCGAGCGACGGAGCAGTTGCCCTGGACCCCCACTTTCGCGGGGGTGACAATGAAGGGAACGCGAAGATTCAACGAAGGCTGAACCAAGGGAGACACAAGACTATGAGAAAGATCGGAGCGATTGCATTCGCGGCGGCGATGCTGGCGGGCGCCGTGGGGGCGCAGGCGGCGGATGCGCTGACCCTGCAGCTCAAATGGGTGACGCAGGCGCAGTTCGCCGGCTACTACGTGGCCAAGGACAAGGGGCTCTACAGCGACGTCGGGCTCGACGTCACGATCAAGCCGGGCGGCCCGGACATCAACCCGAGCCAGGTGATCGCCGGCGGCGGCGCCGACGTGGTGCTGGACTGGATGCCCTCGGCCCTGGCGACGCGCGAGAAGGGCGTGCCGCTGGTGAACATCGCGCAGGTGTTCCAGAAGTCGGGCATGGAGCTGACCTGCCGGAAGGACACGGGCATCACCAAGCCGGAGGACTTCAAGGGCAAGACGCTGGGCGTCTGGTTCGCCGGCAACGAATATCCGTTCCTGTCCTGGATGAGCACGCTCGGCCTCAAGACCGATGGCAGCGGCGTGACCGTGCTGAAGCAGGGCTTCAACGTCGATCCGCTGCTGCAGAAGCAGGCCGACTGCATCTCCACCATGACCTACAACGAGTACTGGCAGGTGATCGACGCCGGCATCCCGGCGGACCAGCTCGTCGTCTTCAAGTACGAGGACCAGGGCGTGGCCACGCTCGAGGACGGCATCTACACGCTCGAGAAGAACCTGAAGGACCCGGCCATGGTCGACAAGCTGGCGCGCTTCGTGAAGGCCTCGATGAAGGGCTGGGACTGGGCCGTCGCCAATCCCGACGACGCCGCCATGATCGTGCTCAACAACGACGAGACGGGTGCCCAGACCGAGAAGCACCAGAAGCGCATGATGGGCGAGATCGCCAAGCTGGTCGGCAAGTCCGACAAGGGCACCGGCTATCTCGACGAGGCGGCCTATCAGCGGACCGTGAAGATCCTGCTGGCCGGCGGCTCCGACCCCGTGATCTCCAAGGAGCCGCAGGGCGCCTGGACTCACGACATCTGGGAAAAGGCGATGGCGAAGTAAGGCTACAAACATCGTGTAGGGGCGGCCCCGCGTGGCCGCCCCGGGGCGACCACGTGGGGTCGCCCCTACAAGAACGGAGACAGGAGGGGCAAACATGAATATTTCCAGACGCAGACTGCTTGCGACCACTGGGGCGGGCGTCGCGGCGACGACGGTGCTCGGGCGTATCGGACGCGCCCGCGCCGCCGACGCCATCAAGACCGCAGCCATCTACACCGTACCAATCGAGCAGCAGTGGGTGAGCCGCATCCACCTCGCCGCCAACACGGCCAAGGACCGCGGCGACATCGAGTATGTGTTCTCGGAGAGCGTGGCCAACACCGACTATGAGCGCGTGATGCGCGAATATGCCGAGGCCGGCCACACCCTCATCATCGGCGAGGCCTTCGCCGTGGAGGAGGCGGCGCGCAGCGTCGCCCGCGACTATCCGAAGACGGCCTTCCTCATCGGCTCCAGCTTCAAGCCGGATGCGTCGACGCCGAACTTCTCGGTGTTCGACAACTACATCCAGGACGCCTCCTACCTCACGGGCATGATCGCGGGCGCCGTGACCAAGAAGGGCAGCATCGGCATGGTCGGCGGCTATCCGATCCCCGAGGTGAACCGACTCATGAACGCGTTCATGAAGGGCGTGGCCGAGACCAATGCGAACGTGAAGTTCCAGGTGGCGTTCATCGGCAGCTGGTTCGATCCGCCGAAGGCCAAGGAGACGGCGCTGGCGCAGATCGATGCCGGCGCCGACGTCATGTATGCCGAGCGCTTCGGCGTCTCCGACGCGGCCAAGGAGAAGGGCATCCTCGCCATCGGCAACGTCATCAACACCCAGGGCGACTATCCCAACACCGTCGTCGCCTCGGCGCTCTGGCATTTCGAGCCGACGCTCGACCACGCCATCGGCAAGGTGAAGACCAAGAGCTTCGTCGCCGAGGACTACGGCGAATACTCCTTCATGCGGCATGGCGGCTGCAGCCTGGCGCCGCTCGGCAGCTTCGAGGGCAAGGTGCCGGCCGACGTGATGGCCAAGGTGGCCGAGCGCGAGAAGGCCATCAAGGACGGCAGCTTCACGGTCGAGATCAACGACAACGAGCCGAAGTCGTCGTAGATGGCCGGGGACGGCGCGGCCGAGCCGGAGGTGGTGCTCCGGCTCGGCCGCATCACCAAGCGCTTCGGGCCGCTCACCGCGAACGACCAGATCAGCTTCGACGTGCGGCGCGGCGAGGTCGTCGGGCTGCTCGGCGAGAACGGCGCCGGCAAGACGACGCTGATGAACATCCTGTTCGGCCACTACGTGGCCGATGAGGGGGAGATCGAGGCGTTCGGCCGGCCGCTGCCGCCGGGCTCGCCGCATGCCGCGATCGCCGCCGGCATCGGCATGGTGCATCAGCACTTCACCCTGGCCGACAACCTGACGGTGCTCGACAACATCCTGCTGGGGACCGAGCCGCTGTGGCGCTGGCGCTCGGAGAGCGGCGCGGCGCGCAGCAGGCTGCGGCGGCTGGCGGAGGATTTCGGGTTGGAGGTGGATCCCGATGCGCGTGTCGGCGGCCTGTCGGTCGGCGAACGCCAGCGCACGGAGATCCTGAAGGCGCTTTATCGCGAGGCCCGCATTCTCATCCTGGACGAGCCGACGGCGGTGCTGACGCCGCAGGAATCGACGGCCCTTTTCGGTACGCTGAAGAAGCTCGTGGCGCAGGGCCTGTCGATCATCTTCATCTCACACAAGCTGGCGGAGGTGCTGGAGGTCTGCCACCGCATCCTCGTGCTGCGCGCGGGCCGGCTGATCGCCGAGCGCACGCCGGCCGCGACCGATCGCGCCGAGCTGGCGCAGCTGATGGTCGGCCGCGCCATCAGCGCGCCCCGGGTCGAGCCGCAGCCGCCGGGCGAGACGCATCTGCGGCTGAGCGGCGTGACCGTGCGGGGCGGCCACGGCCAGCCGCTGCTCGACGGTATCGAACTGGAGGTGCGCGGCGGCGAGATCGTCGGCGTCGCCGGCGTCTCCGGCAACGGCCAGAGCGCGCTCGCCGACCTGATCTGCGGCCTGCAGCCGCCGGGCGCCGGTATCGTCACGCTGTTCGGCGAGGCGATCGGGCGGTGGCGGCCGCGCGATATCCTCGAGCGCGGCGTCGCCCGCATTCCGGAGGACCGCCATGCAGTCGGCCTGATCGGCGACATGTCCGTGACCGAGAACGCGGTCGGCGAATGCTACCGGCGGCCGGCGCTGTCGCGGCGCGGCCTGATCGACTGGGGCGCGGCACGGCGGTTCGCCGAGCGGATCATCGGGGATTACGACGTGAAGTGCCCCTCGCCGGCTGCCGCCGTGCGCCTGCTGTCGGGCGGCAACATGCAGAAGCTGATCCTCGGGCGCGTGCTGGCGCAGGCGCCGCGCTTCATCCTCGCCAACCAGCCGACCCGCGGGCTCGACGTCGGCGCCGTCAGCTACGTGCACGAGCAGCTGTTGAGCGCGCGGCGGGCCGGCGGCTCGGTGCTGCTGATCTCCGAGGACCTGGACGAGATCCTGGCGCTCGCCGACCGCATCGTCGTGATGCATCGCGGCCGGGTCTCGGCGCCGATGGCGCGGGCCGGCATCGCCATCGAGCGGCTCGGGCTGATGATGGCGGGCCACGGCCTCGAGCAGGCGCCGCATGCGGCTTGAGCCGCGCAGCGGCGCCTCGCCGACGGCCGCGGTGCTGGCGCCGCTGGGCGCGCTCGGCGTCAGCCTGCTCATCGGCGGCGCGCTGGTGATGTGGAGCGGCGCCTCCGCGCTCAATACCTTCGCGCTCGTGCTCAGGGGCGCCGCCGGCTCGCAGTTCGCGCTGCTCGAGACACTGACGCGCGCGACGCCGCTGATCTTCACCGGCCTCGCCGCCGCCGTCGCCTTCCGCGCCAAGCTCTGGAACATCGGCGGCGAGGGCCAGCTCTATATCGGGGCGGTGCTCACCGCCGTGCTCGGCACGGGACTGCTGCCGCTGCCGGCGCCGATTCTCGTGCCGATCCTGCTGCTGGCCGGGGCGATCGGCGGCGCGCTCACCTTGCTGGGGCCGACGCTGCTGAAGAACCGCTTCGGCGTGGACGAGGTGGTCACCACGCTGCTGCTCAACTTCATCGTCGTGCTGCTGGTGAGCCTGCTGCTGGACGGGCCGCTCAAGGACCCGATGGGGCTGGGCTGGCCGCAATCGCCGAAGGTGATCCCGGACGCGGCGCTGCCGAAGCTGGTGCAGGGCAAGCGGCTGCATGCCGGATTCCTGCTGGCGGTCGCGGCCGCGCTCGCGGTCTGGTTCGTCAATGCGCGCACGACGCTCGGCTACGAGATGCGGGCCGTCGGCCACAATCCGCGGGCCGCGCGCTTCCTCGGCATGCCCGTCGACGCCGTGCTGCTGAAGACGGCGCTGCTATCGGGCGGGCTGGCCGGGCTCGCCGGCGTCAGCGAGGTGACGGGACTCAAGGGCAACCTGACACTCGATCTCTCGCCCGGCTTCGGCTACAGCGGCATCGTCGTGGCCATGCTGGCGATGCTGCATCCGCTCGGCGTGATCGCGGCCGCCATCTTCGTCGCCGGCATGTTCGTGGGCGCCGACGCCATGAGCCGCTCCGCCGGCGTGCCCAACTACATCGCCGACGTAATGGTGGCGACCTCGCTGCTGACCATGGTGGTCGCCATGATGTTCACACGCTTCCGCCTGCGCTGGCGGTGATCGTGGAAGCCATCGAGATCCTCTTCGCGACGTCGTTGTGGGCGGCTGCGGTGCGGATTGCGTCGCCGCTGATCTTCGCGACGCTGGGGGAGCTGATCTGCGAGCGGGCGGGCGTGCTCAATCTGGGGATCGAGGGCATCATGACGGCGGGGGCGTTCGCCGGCTGGCTCACGGTCTACGCCGGCGGCGATCTCTGGCTGGGCGTGTTGGTGGCGGCGCTGGTCGGCGCGGCCTTCGGGCTGTTGCACGGCACGCTGGTCGTACCGCTCGGCCTCTCGCAGCATGTAACGGGCATCGGCATCACGCTGCTGGCGAGCAGCCTCACCTACTACAGCTACCGCCTGCTGTTCCCGAAGGTGACCTCGCCGCCGCGCATCGCGCCGTTCGAACCGCTGGCGATCCCGCTGCTGTCGGGGATCCCGGGCCTCGGCGATATTCTCTTCCGGCAAACACCCCTCACCTATCTCGCTTTCATCCTGGTCGCGGTCGTCGCCTATGGTCTCTACCGCACGCCGCTCGGCCTGGCGGTGCGAACGGTCGGCGAGAACCCGGCGGCGGTGGAGGCGCAGGGCATCGACGTCACGCTGCTCCGCCTCGGGTCGGTCATGGCCGGCAGCGCGCTTATGGCCGTCGGCGGCGCCTTTCTCACGATGTCGGCGTTTCCCGCCTTCTTCTTCCAGATGGTGAACGGGCGCGGCTGGATCTGCATCGCGCTGGTGGTGTTCGGCTCGTGGCGGCCGGGCAAAGCGCTGCTGGGCGCGCTGCTGTTCGGGCTGTTCGACGCCTATCAGTTGCGGCTCCAGCAGCTGGCCGGCGCCTTCGTGCCCTATCAGCTCTTCCTGATGCTGCCTTATGTTCTCTCGATCATCGCACTGATCGCGATGTCGCGGCGGGCCGCCTATCCGCGCGCCCTGATGGTGCCGTATCGGAAGGGAGAGAGATGAGATGGACCTGATCGTGCGCGGCGCCAACCTGCCGGACGGCCGCACCGGCATCGACATCGGCATCGTGGGCGGGCGGATCGCCGCAGTGGAGAAGCACCTGCAGGCCAAGGCGGCGCGTGAGATCGATGCCCGCGGGCGGCTGGTCAGCCCGCCCTTCGTCGATGCGCATTTCCATATGGACGCGACGCTGTCGCTCGGGCTGCCGCGCATGAACAGGTCCGGCACCCTGCTGGAAGGCATCCAGCTCTGGGGCGAACTGAAGCCGCTGCTGACGCCTGAAGCGGTGATCGAGCGGGCGCTCGCCTATTGCGACTGGGCGGTGGCGCGCGGGCTGCTGGCGGTCCGCAGCCATGTCGACATCTGCGATCCGCGCCTGCTCGCCGTCGATGCCCTGCTGGAGGTCAAACGCCGGGTGAAGCCCTACCTCGATCTCCAACTCGTGGCATTTCCGCAGGACGGCTACTACCGCTCGCCCGGCGCGGTGCCGCAGCTGGAGATCGCGCTCGACCGCGGCGTCGATGTCGTGGGTGGCATCCCGCATTTCGAGCGTACGATGGCGGACGGCGCCGCCTCCGTGCGCGCGCTGTGCGAGATCGCGGCCAAGCGCGGGCTGATGGTCGACATGCATTGCGACGAGACCGACGATCCACTCTCGCGCCATGTGGAGACTCTGGCCTACGAGACCACGCGGCTCGGGCTGCAGGGCCGCGTCACCGGCTCGCATCTGACCTCCATGCATTCCATGGACAACTACTATGCCAGCAAGCTGATCGCGCTGATGGCCGAGGCCGAACTCAACGCCATCGCCAATCCGCTGATCAACATCGTCATCCAGGGCCGCCACGACACCTATCCGAAGCGCCGCGGCATGACGCGCGTGCCCGAGCTGATGAAGGCCGGCCTCACCGTCGCCTTCGGCCATGACTGCGTGATGGACCCCTGGTACTCCATGGGCTCCGGCGACATGCTGGAGGTCGCCCATATGGGCGTGCATGTCGCGCAGATGACCAGCCTCGAGGGCATGCGCGCCTGCTTCGCGGCGGTGACGGAGAACGCCGCGAAGATCCTCGGCCTCGAGGGCTACGGCCTGGCGCCCGGCTGCCATGCCGACATGGTCGTGCTGCAGGCCGCCGATCCGATCGAGGCGATCCGGCTGAAGGCGACGCGGCTGCAGGTGATCCGGCGCGGCAGGGTGATCGCGGAGACGCCGGCCGCCGTTGCGACGCTCGACGTGCCCGGCCGCCCGAAGACGGTCGAGCTTACGCGCGCTCTCTCAAGCTGACGGGGCCGCCGGCTTGTAGCCGACGGCCCACAGGTCGAACGCCTTGCCGCGCTCGACCTTGATGCGGTCGAAGCCGGCGTTGGCGAGCGTCTGCGCCAGCGTGCGGGCCGTGAAGCCGGTGCGGTGCGCCATGAAGACGTTGCCCATGGCGATCTGCGGGCGGTGGCCGTAGAGGATGTCGAGCGGCGCGATCGGCCCCGCCGGCGAGACATAGGCGGGCTCTTCGAGCTTGTCCTGGACGATCAACTCGGCCACGCGCTGCAGGTCGGGCATGGTCAGCAGGGCGACGCCACCGGGCTTCAGCACGCGCAGAAACTCGGCGAATGCCACCGGCACCTCGTGGGCATAGAGATGCTCGATGTTGTGCGATGACCAGACGGCGTCGACCGACGCCGCCGCCACCATCGGCATCGCCAGCATGGAGGCGACGATATCCGGCTTCACGTTGGGATTGATGTCGACCCGCAGCTCGCACCAGCCCTCCTTGCGGAAGGCCGGGTGCAGCTTCTCCGGGTTGTAAGGCCCGCAGCCGATATGCAGCACGATGCGCGTCGCCGCAGGCGCGGCGGCCGCATTCGTCGCGCCTGGCGAATCGGGAGCAGGATCCAGGGACGTCCCCCTACTCCGCCGCGTGCCGCACGACCGGCTTGGGCGCCTTCAACTCGCCCTGCTTCTTCATGGCCTCGTAGACCACCGGGAAGGTCGGGCGGTTGATGTAGCGGCCGGCGCCTTCCTTAACGTCGAGCTTGCCGTCGGCCCACAGCAGGTTGCCCTGGCTGATCGTATGGGTGGGCACGCCCGTGCATTTGAGGCCTTCGAAGATGTTGAAGTCGACCTTCTGGTGGTGGGTCTTGGCGGAGATGGTGCGCGTAGCCTTGGGATCCCAGACCACGATGTCGGCATCGGCGCCGACGCTGATCGAGCCCTTGCGCGGATAGATGTTGAAGATCTGAGCCGCGGCCGTGGAGGTGACGCGCACGAACTCGTTGGGCGTGAGCTTGCCGGTGTTGACGCCGGTGGTCCACAGGATGGCCATGCGGTCTTCGACGCCGCCGGTGCCGTTGGGGATGCGTGTAAAGTCGCCCTTCCCCATCGCCTTCTGCGGCGCGCAGAAGCAGCAATGGTCGGTCGCCGTGGTCTGCAGCGTGCCGGCCTGCAGGCCCTTCCACAATGCTTCCTGATGCTCGCGCGAGCGGAAGGGCGGGCTCATGACGTGGGCGGCCGCGAATGTCCAATCCTGGTGGCGATAGACGGAGTCGTCGATCACGAGATGGCCGGCCAGCACCTCACCATAGACGCGCTGGCCGTCGAGCCGCGCGCGCGTGATGGCCTCGAGCGACTGGATGCAGGAATTGTGGACGATGTAGACGGGCGTGTTGACGATGCCGGCGATCTTGATGACGCGGTTGGCGGCCTCGCCCTCCACCTCCGGCGGCCGCGAGAGCGGATGACCCTCGGGCCCGGTGATGCCCATCTTCAGCAGCTTCTGCTGCAGGTGCCAGACGATCTCGCCGTTCTCGGCATGCACG
>DATIXH010000148.1:0-19360 GCA_035518775.1 Candidatus Acidiferrum sp. | reverse complement strand
AGGCCTGCGACGAGCACGGGCACGTTGGGCAGGCGGACGACCGGTTCGACTGGGCGCTGCTGCATGGCGAATAGCATACAAGGTCGATGGCGGTTGCAACCATCCGGCATTGCCGCAGACTTCGGGCGCTGTTCTCATGGCGATGGAGCGCTTGACCTTCTGGGCTGCGCCGACGCCGAAAGCGTCGGTGCGGCCGTTCGACGAGACTGCCTCAAAAAAGTCGCTTGCCAATCCGCGTCGAGGCACTATGTCGGGTGGAGTGTTGCCGGCAGGGCCCGCGACGGCGCTCTGCTGTTGCACGTCTGGTGACCGGCAATGGCTGCTCCCTCCTATGAAGAAGTTCCTACCATGCGAGAACCGCCGGCGCGGCTCGTGAGCGGAGCGGGCTCAAGCCTGTTTCTGGATGTCGACGGCACCCTGCTGGACATTGCACCGGCGCCCGACCTCGTGGTCGTTCCGGCGGAGCTCGTGCCGACGCTGTCTCGGCTGTCCAGCCTGCTGGGCGGCGCACTGGCGCTCGTCTCGGGGCGGCCGATCGCGCAACTCGATCGGCTGTTCGCTCCGCTGCAGTTGCCGGCGGCGGGCGAGCATGGCGCCGAAATTCGGCTAGCTGCCGATCAGGCCGTCATCGCAGGCCCCCCGCTCTCGGCGCTGGAGCGGCTGGTGGGTCGGCTGACGGAGGCGACGGCCTCGATCCCGGGCGTCCGCATCGAACCCAAGCGGGCCGGGGTCGTCGTTCACTACCGGCAGGCGCCGGAGCAGGCCGCCCTCCTGCGAGGCTTGGTCGATGCGGCGGTCGCCGATCATGTCGCGGACGTCCAGGTGCTGCCGGGCAAGATGGTTCTGGAGGTCAAGGAGCGAGCCTACAGCAAAGGCCTGGCCGTGATCGCGCTCATGCAGCGATCACCCTTCGCGGGCCGCCGGCCGCTCTTCCTCGGCGACGACGCCTCCGATCGCGACGGCTTCGCGGCCGCGCGCCGGTTCGGCGGATGCGGTGTCGCCGTCGGTCCAGACCACGCCGAGGCCGCGGACTGGCTCTTCGCGTCGCCGGCGGCCGTGCGGGCGTGGCTGGCCCGCCTGGGGTCGGCCGTTCCCTCGCGGCCCTGACGGCAGGATGGACCGATGCAGGATCTCAACCTCGCCGTCATCGGCAACAGCATCGTCGCTGCACTGGTCGATCGCCGCGGCCGCATCGTCTGGTCGTGCTGGCCACGGCTGGACGGCGATCCCATCTTCTGCAGCCTTCTGCACGACGCGGCCGGCGACGACGGCACGGGCTTCTTCGACATCGGAATCGAGAACTTCGCCGCCGCGACGCAGGACTACGAGCGCAACACCGCGATCTTGACGACCATCCTTACGGACACGAACGGCGGCGCGGTGCGGATCATCGACCTGGCGCCGCGGTTCCGCCAGTTCGGCCGCATCTATCGCCCGACCATGCTGCTCCGTCGCATCGAGCCGGTGTCCGGCACGCCGCGCATCCGCATCCGCCTGCGGCCGCGTTTCGACTACGGGGCGGTCGAGCCGACCCGTACCTACGGCAGCAACCACGTCCGCTTCCTCTCGCCGACGACCGCGCTGCGCCTCACCACGGATGCGCCGATCTCCTACATCGCGGAGGAGAGCCCGTTCGTGCTGCCCGGTCCGATCAACCTGATCCTCGGGCCGGACGAGGGCTTCTCCGCCGGCATCGCCGACACGGCCCGGGAATTCCGCGAAAAGACGGCCGAGTACTGGTACGAATGGGTCCGCTACCTGTCGGTGCCTTTCGAGTGGCAGGACGCGGTGATTCGTGCCGCCATCGTACTCAAGCTCTGCAGCTTCGAGGAGACCGGCGGCATCGTCGCGGCGCTTACGACCTCGATTCCGGAAGCGCCGAACAGCGGTCGCAACTGGGACTACCGCTACTGCTGGCTGCGCGACGCCTATTTCGTCGTGCAGGCGCTCAACCGTCTGGGCGCCACGCTCACGATGGAGAACTACATCCGCTATATCACCAACGTCGCGGCGTCCGAAACCGACGGGCGCCTCAAGCCCGTCTATCGCGTCGTGCCCAGCAAGTCGCTGCCGGAGTGGACGGTCGACAACCTCGCGGGCTATCGCGGGATGGGGCCGGTGCGGGTCGGCAATCTGGCCGAGCAGCAGGTGCAGAACGACGCCTACGGCAGCATCATCCTGGCGGCGGCGCAGATGTTCTTCGACCGGCGGCTGCCCAACCCGGGCGACACCGCTCTGTTCCAGCGGCTCGAGCGCTTGGGCGAGCGCGCCGCCCTGTCGGCGCTGGAGCCCGACGCGGGGCCGTGGGAGTATCGTGGCCGGCGCGAGATCCACACCTTTTCCAGCGTGATGTGCTGGGTGGCCTGCGACCGGCTGGCTAAGATCGCCGATGCGCTCGGGATCGCCGACCGCACGAGCTACTGGCGCCGCATGGCAAACGACCTGCGTACCACCATCCTCGAGCGTGCCTTCGACAAGGCGCAGAACAGTTTCGTCTCGACTCTCGACGGCAACGCCATCGATGCCAGCCTCCTGCTGCTGCAGGAGATCGGTTTCGTCTCGGCGACGGATCCGCGCTTCCTCGGCACCGTGGCCGCGGTGGAGCGCGTGCTGCGCCGTGGGAATCACGTGCTGCGCTACGTGGCGCCGGACGATTTCGGGGTGCCGGACGTGTCGTTCACGGTCTGCACGCTCTGGTACATCGATGCCCTGGTCGCGATCGGGCGTCGCGACGAGGCGCGCGCGCTGTTCGAGAACGTTCTGAAGTGCCGGAACCATGTCGGTCTGCTGTCCGAGGACATCGATCCGGCAACGGGCGAGCTGTGGGGCAATTTCCCGCAAACCTACTCCCTCGTCGGATTGATCGCCTCGGCCATGCGGCTCAGCAAGAGCTGGGAGGCGGCGTTTTGGCGCGGCTGGTAGTCGTCTCCAATCGCATCGCGCTGCCGCGCGAGCGCGGCGGCGCCGCCGGCGGCTTGGCGGTGGCTATGCGCGACGCCCTGCGGCGCGGCGGCGGGTTGTGGTTCGGCTGGAGCGGCGAACTCAACGACGAGGCGCCGACCACGCCGCAGATCGTCACGGCCGGCAAGGTGGTTTACGCCACGATGGACCTCAGCCACGCCGACCATCGCGCCTACTACCTCGGCTATGCCAACAGCG
This sequence comes from Candidatus Acidiferrum sp., assembly GCA_035518775.1. Lineage (GTDB taxonomy): Bacteria > Pseudomonadota > Alphaproteobacteria > Dongiales > Dongiaceae > JBGPEQ01. The sequence goes on along the minus strand of DATIXH010000148.1, from coordinate 16,201 downwards.
TGCTGTGGCCGCTGTTCCACTATCGGCTGGGCCTGTTCGAGTTCCGGCGCGACACGTTCGAGGGATATCTGCGCGTCAACGCTGCATTCGCCGCCGCCCTGGCGCCGCTGTTGCAGGCCGACGATCTCATCTGGGTGCACGACTACCACCTCATTCCCCTGGCTGCCGAGTTGCGGAAGCGGGGCGTGCAGAATCGGATCGGCTTCTTCCTGCACATTCCGTTCCCGACGACCGAAGTGCTGACCGCGTTGCCCGGTCACGAGCGGCTGGTCGAGGCCCTCTGCGCCTATGACCTGATCGGCTTCCAGACGGCGAACGACCTGCGGGCCTTCGCCGACTACATCGTCAACGAGGCGCGCGGGGAGATGACGCCAAATGGGGCGTTCACGGGCTTCGGCCGCCACGGACGGGCCGGCGCCTTTCCGATTTCCATCGATACGGACGGCTTCGCGCGGACGGCGGAGCATGCGGCGGATGCGCCAGACATGCAGCGCATGCGCGAGAGCCTGGTCGGCCGGGCCCTCATCATCGGCGTCGACCGGCTCGACTACAGCAAGGGCCTGCCGCACCGCTTCGAGGCTTTCGACCAGCTGATGGAGCGCTGGCGCGAGCACCGCTCGCGCGTCACGCTCATGCAGGTGGCGCCGCCGACGCGCGGGCAGGTGGCGCAGTACCGCGCCCTCCGCCGCGAGCTCGAAGGGCTCGCCGGCCACGTCAACGGCAAGTATGCCGAATTCGACTGGGTGCCGATCCGCTATCTCAACAAGACTTTCTCGCGCAACGCGCTGGCCGGCTTCTACCGGATGGCGCGCATCGGACTCGTGACGCCGCTACGCGACGGCATGAACCTGGTGGCCAAGGAGTATGTGGCGGCCCAGGATGGCAACGACCCCGGTGTGCTCGTGCTGTCGCGCTTCGCCGGCGCCGCCCGCGAGATGGACGGCGCCCTCATCGTCAATCCCTTCGACGTCGAGGCCATGGCCGAGGCGCTGCATCGCGCCCTCGCCATGCCGCTGGACGAACGCCAGAAGCGCTGGCGCGAGATGATGGAGATCCTGCGGCGCAACAACATCGGCAAATGGCGCGAGGATTTCCTGCGGGCGCTGCGCGACGACACCCAGGCGAAGGCGGCGGCCTAGACCCTTGCGACGACAGCCGGACATTGACGGCGGGTCGCCCACTCCCTAGGGTCGCGCGGCCGCAATCCCAGGTGTCCCTACGACCGCAATGCCCAGCGAACGCGAACTCGCCTTGCACGCCAAGGCCTGGCCCTTCGAGGAGGCGCGCAAGCTCGTCGCGCGCTATGCCGACAAGCCGCCGGCCAAGGGCTATGTGCTGTTCGAGACCGGTTACGGGCCCTCGGGCCTGCCGCATATCGGCACCTTCGGCGAGGTGGTGCGCACGACCATGGTGCGGCAGGCCTTCCGCCGTATGTCCGATCTGCCGACCCGGCTGTTCGCCTTCTCGGACGACATGGACGGACTGCGGAAGGTGCCGGACAACGTGCCGAACAAGGAGATGTTGCGCGAGCATCTGGGCCGGCCGCTGACTGTGATTCCCGATCCCTTCGGCAAGTACGAAAGCTTCGGGCATCATAACAACGCCATGCTGCGCGGCTTCCTCGACGGCTTCGGCTTCGAGTACGAGTTCCAGAGCTCGACCGATTGGTACAAGAGCGGCCGCTTCGATGCCGCCCTGTGCCGCGTGCTGGAGCTCTACGATGCGATCATGGAGGTGATGCTGCCGTCCCTGCGGGAGGAGCGCGCCCAGACCTACAGCCCGTTCCTGCCGATCTCTCCGAAGACGGGGCGCGTGCTGCAGGTGCCGATCGTCGCACGCGACGTCGCCGCCGGCACGATCACCTATGAGGACGAGGGCGAAAGGATCGAGGTGCCCGTCACCGGGGGCCATTGCAAGCTGCAGTGGAAGCCGGACTGGGCGATGCGCTGGTATGCGCTCGGCGTCGACTACGAGATGTCCGGAAAGGACCTGATCCCGTCGGTCGAGCTGGGCAACAAGATCTGCAGGATTCTGGGTGCCCGTCCGCCCGACGGCTTCAACTACGAGCTGTTCCTCGACGACAAGGGTGAGAAGATCTCGAAGTCGAAAGGCAACGGCCTCTCCGTCGAGGAGTGGCTCGCCTATGCGCCGCCGGAGAGCCTCGCGCTGTTCATGTACCAGAAGCCGCGCGCGGCCAAGCGACTCTACTTCGACGTCATACCGCGCGCGGTTGATGATTATCTGAGCTTCCTCGAGAAGTTCCCGCAGGAGGACGAGGCGAGGCGGCTCGAGAATCCCGTCTGGCATATCCACGACGGCAAACCGCCGGTCGAGCCGGCGCATCTCAGCTTCAACATCCTCCTGAACCTCGTCAGCGTCTGCAACAGCGAGGACAAGGCGGTGGTCTGGGGCTTCATCTCGCGCTACGCGCCGAAAGCGACACCGCAGTCGGCCCCCTTTCTGGACCGGCTCGTCGGCCATGCCATCGCCTACTATCGCGACTTCGTGAAGCCGACTAAGAAGTTTCGTGTGGCGAGCGAGATGGAGCAAGCGGCCCTTGCCGAGCTCGTGCGCGAGCTGGAGACGCTGCCGCCGTCGGCCGCCGCCGAGGACATTCAGAACCGCGTCTATGAAGTCGGCAAGCACTACGCCTTCGCCGACCTCAAGGCCTGGTTCCAGGCGCTCTACGAGATCCTGTTCGGCCAGACCCAGGGGCCGCGCATGGGCACGTTCGTCGCCCTCTATGGGATCAAGGAGACGATCGCGCTGATCAACAGCGCGCGGGCGGGAGCCCTGGTGGCGCGCTAGCCGCCGTGGGCGAACGCCCAGTAGAGCTCGCGCGCCCGGCGATAAACCGGCCCCGGCTGCAGGTCGCGATCCTCGACGCGCGTGACCGGATAGACCTTGGCGTAGTTGCCGGTCATGAAGACCTCGTCGGCGTCCTGGATGTCCTTGGGCGTCAGCGTCCGCTCATGGACCTCGGTGCCGGCCTGGCGCAGCAGCTTGATGACGCGCTGCCGCGTGATGCCGTTAAGGAACGTGCCGTTTGCCGCCGGTGTGTGGGCGGCGCCGTCCTTGGCGATCCAGAGATTGGCGGAGCTGAACTCGGCGACGTTGCCGAGCGGGTCCAGCATGATGGCGTCCTGGAAGCCGCGCGACTTCGCCTCGGCGCAGGCACGGCCGGCCTGGGCATAGAGGCAGACGGCCTTGGCGTCGGTCGGCGCGGTCTCCGGCGAGGGCCGCCGCCACTTCGAGAAGCCGACGCTCATGCCCTTGGCGGGGTCGGGCATCGGATACTCGATGACCGTGATGATGATCTGGGTGGTGGCGGGATCGGGGTCCATCCAGCCGTCCTTCGACCACAGGAACGGCCGCAGATAGAGCGCCGTGCCCTTCGGGAATTTGGCGATCCCCTCGCGGATGATCTCCTCGATCTTCTCGGCCGTGAACGGCGAGCGCAGGCCGAGCGCAGCGGCCGAGCGGAGCGTCCGCTGACAGTGCCTATCGAGGTCTGGCGCCACGCCCTCGAAGCTGCGGGCGCCGTCGAACACCGCGGCCCCCAGCCACATCGCGTGGTCCCAGACCTGCATGACCAACGGATTGCCGTCGACCCATTTTCCGTCGATATAATGAAACGCCTTCATGATCCGTGCCGGGGATAGACCGCGACCTTGGCCCACCGGTCCTCAAATGTTGGACGATGGCCCACCATAGCAGCCTATGCCGACTTCGCAACCTCGCGGCCGCACGACCACTGCGCTCGCCGCCGCGCGAGTGGTCCCGGTTCAGCCCGCGCGCGCCGGCCGTGGCGCGGCGGGCCCGACTACTGGCGCACCCAGAGGATGCGCGCCATCCAGGCGACGTCGCCCTTCGAGAGGCTGCGGCTGGCCGGGCCGCCGCCGATCGACTTGAGCTCGATCCTCTGCCCGGACTGACGCACCAGCTCCTTGGCCATCAGGTCGCCGTTGCGCGTCTTCACGATCACGCGATCGCCGCGATGCAGCTCGGCGTCGGGCGACACGACCACGATATCGCCGGCCCGGTAGGCCGGGGCCAGGGCGTTGCCGCTGATCTTGAGTGCGAACGCATTCGGATCGCCGATGCCCGGCGGGTCAACCTCGTCCCAGCCCTTGCCCATGGGATGCCCGGAGTCGTCGAACAGCCCGCGAGCGCCCGCCTTGGCATACTGCGTGAGCGGAAGCGGATGGGTGACGCTCACGCCGCTGCGCTCGCCGATCAGCGCCAGGAACCCGCCCAGCGACTCGCCGGTCGCGGTCAGGCATTTCGAGACGCTCTCCGTGCTCGGCCAGCGCGGCTTGCCGGTCGGGCTCTTGCGCTTGCTCTTGTTAAAGGCGGTCGGGTCGAGGCCGGCGCGGCGCGCAAGGCCGGAGGCGGACAAGCCGTGCTTGGCAGCCAACCGGTCCAGGGCGCGCCAGATTTCAGAGTGGCGCAGCATGTCCATTCATCCTTGCTGATTTCATCGTTGGCCAGCGACACATGACGCAGCGTCTGTGGTCATTGTTGCGAAACGCTGAGAGCTTTATAGGTTGGGATTCCACGTCTGCAAGGCAAGATCCGCGGTCTGGAATGCCGGAATGTGATCCCATGCATCGCCTTTTAGCATGATCGGGCCCGGCGGCTGGTTAGGGCAAATCCTGAGGACGCTGCCCCCGGAGACGGCGCACCGCCTGACGATCCGCGCGCTCCGCGCCGGCCTTGCGCCGCGCGCGGCGGGGGCCGACGACCCGCTCCTGACAACGAATCTGTGGGGGCTGAAATTCCCCAATCCCGTTGGATTGTCAGCGGGATTCGACAAAGACGCCGAGGTTTACGCGACGCTTTTGCGGCTCGGCTTCGGCTTCGTCGAGGTCGGCAGCATCACCCCGCGGCCGCAAGCGGGAAACCCGAAGCCGCGCATCTTTCGGCTGCCTGAGGACGACGCCGTGATCAATCGGCTCGGCTTTAACAGCGCCGGCCTTGCTGTCGCCGTGTCAAATTTGCGGCAGCGCCGGAACCTGCGCGCCGGCATCGTGGGAGTCAACATCGGGAAGAACCGCGACAGCGCCGACGCCGCCGACGACTATGCGGCCGGGACGGTGTCCCTGGCGCCCCTGGCCGATTACCTCGTCGTTAATGTTTCCTCGCCCAACACGCCGGGTTTGCGTGCGCTGCAGGAGGGGGCTGCGTTGCGTGCGCTGCTCGTGCGCGTGCAGGCGGCGCGCACTGCGGCGGTCCCGGAGCGCCCGCCGCCGCTGCTGGTGAAGATCGCGCCGGACCTCGCGCTCGCCGACACCGAAGAGATCGCGCGCGTGGCGCTCGCCAACGGCGTCGACGGACTGATCATCGGCAACACCACGACGTCCCGGCCGCCCGGCCTCCACAGCCGCCACGCGCAGCAGAGCGGCGGCCTCAGCGGCCGGCCGCTGTTCGCGCTTTCGACCGAGCTGCTCCGCCAGGTCTACCGTCTCACCGAGGGGCGCCTGCCGCTGATCGGCGTGGGCGGCATCGCCAGCGGCGCGGACGCCTACGCGAAGATTCGCGCTGGCGCCTCGCTCGTGCAGCTCTATACGGCTCTGATCTATCACGGCCCCGGTCTGATCGCCCGCATCAAGCGCGACCTTGCCGCCTGCCTGCGGGCCGACAGCTTCGCGACGGTTGCCGCCGCCGTGGGCGCGGACCATCGTTAGGCCATGGCCGACGCAGCTGCGGCTCCGATTCCTATGCTCGCCAGCCTCGCGGCGGTGAGCGACCGCTATGAGGGCTTCATTCTCGATCTGTGGGGCGTGCTGCACGATGGCGTGCAGCCCTATCCCGGCGCCGTCCATGCGTTGCGGCAGCTCAAGAGCCGAGCCCGGCGCACGATCGTGCTCTCGAACGGCCCGCGTCGCGCCGCTGCGCTGATCGGTCGCACCGCCGAGATCGGCATCACGCCGGACCTATACGATGAATTGCACAGCTCGGGGGAAGAGACCTGGCGATTGCTGCGGGACCGCTCCGACCCGGCCATCGCCGCTCTCGGGCGTCGCGTCTGCCCGATCGCGCCGGAGCGCGACCGCGGCCTGCTCGACGGCCTCGCTCTCGAAATCGTGAACGAGCCCGCCGCCGCCGACTTCCTTCTCGTAACCGGCCTTGCGGACGCGGCCGAGACGGTTGCTGACTATGAGGAGGTGCTTGCCGCCGGCGCGGCACACGGCCGGACCATGCTCTGCGCCAATCCCGACCTGGAGGTGGTGCGCGGTGGCGTCCGCGAATTCTGTGCCGGCGCGCTCGCCGCGCGCTACGAGGCGCTCGGCGGGTCGGTCATCTACGTCGGCAAGCCGCACCCGGCCGTCTACCGGACCTGCCTCGCGCACTTCGGCACGATCGATCGGTCGCGCATCCTGGCCGTCGGCGATTCCCTCCGCACGGACGTGGCCGGCGCCGCCGGCGCCGGCATCGATTCTCTGCTGGTGCTGTGCGGCATCCACGCCGAGGAGTTGGCTGGAGCCTGCGGTCCGCAGGCTGATCCGGCCAAACTGGCCGCCGCTTGCGCCAGCGCCGGCCGACGGCCGACCTATGCGATCCCCGCGTTCACCTGGTAGCGACGCTCCGCCGGCATCCGCAGCGGCGCCGGCGCCGTAGATGCGGAAGGGATGGCGGGCAGGACATCAATGACCACGCCGAGGCGACGCAGCTGGGTCTGGCACTTCGAGCGGCCGCCGGCCGAGATCTGGCCGATCATGGCGGACACTGCGCGCTTCAACGAGGCCGCCGCTCTGCCCAAGCACGACATCGAGGAGATTCCGCAGGCCGACGGCTCTGTCCTCTATCTCGGTCGGCTGAAGCGCGGGCCGTTCACGCTCGCCTGGCAGGAGAAGCCGGTCAACTGGATCGACGGCCAGTGGTTCGAGCATTGCCGGGTCTTCCGCAATGGCCCGTTCAAATCTTTGTGTGCGACCTTCGAATTGGCACCCGATGGCGAGGGCAGCCGCGGCACCTATACGCTGACCGTCGAGCCGGCCGGTCTGCTGGGCCTCGCCGCCCTGGCCGGCGGTTTCTTCCGCGGCGCCGGGCGCAATTTCGGCCGCCTCGCCGCCCAGGCCAACGCGTTCGCGGCCGGACATCGCCCGGAGCCGTTCGAGCACGCGGTCCCCGCCATCGGTCCGGAGATGGCCCAGCGGATCGACGCCATGGTCGCAGCCATCGAGGCGACGCCCAACGGCCACCGGCTGGCGCGCCGCCTAGCCGACTTCCTGCTCGGCGCGCAGGAGGTCGATCTCTGGCAGATCCGGCCGCTGAAGCTGGCGCGCGACTGGGGCATCGAGGCGCGGGCGGCGATCGAGCTCTGCCTGCAGGCCGTGACCAGCGGCCTGCTCGAGCTGCATTGGGATCTCCTGTGTCCGCGCTGCCGTGTCCCGAAGGCGTCCGTCGTCGCCCTCGATCAGCTGCCGACGGGCGCGCACTGTTCGAGCTGCAACATCGACTACGACCGCGACTTCTCGCGCAACGTCGAGGCCAGCTTCCGCCCCACCGCCGCCGTGCGGCCGATCGTCGGCGGCCAATACTGCCTGTTCGGGCCGATGTCGACTCCGCACATCAAGGTACACGTGACGCTCGAGGCCGGACAGTTGCGCGATCTCGGCGCCAGCCTGGCGCATGGCGACTATCGGCTGCGCACGCTCGAGCCGGGGCCGGAGCAGGCGATCGCCTGGCAGGGCGGCGGCTTCCCGGAGGTGATCGTCGGCGATGACCGCCTCGCTGCCGGCGCGCCGGCGCCGCCCGGAATTGTGCGCGCCAGCAATCGCAGCCGCCGCACCCTGACCGTGATCGTGGAGGAACGCGCCTGGGTCAAGGATGCGCTGACCGCTGATCGCATAACCGCCCTGCAGGCGTTTCGCGATCTCTTCGCCAGCGAGGCGCTGCGCGCCGGCGACGACGTCGGCATCGGCGAGATCGCCCTCATGTTCACGGACCTCAAGGGCTCGACCGCGTTCTACGAGAGGGTGGGCGATGCCAAGGCCTATCGCCTCGTGCGCGAACACTTCGCCTTTCTCGCCGCCCGCATCCGCGAGCACAACGGCGCCATCGTGAAGACGATCGGCGATGCCGTGATGGCAGCATTCGCCGAGCCGGCCGACGCCGTGCGGGCGGCGCTCGCGATCCAGCAGAAGGTCGCCGAATTCAACGCCGGCCACGGCGGCGAGGCGATCTCCATCAAGCTAGGGCTGCACAAGGGCCCCTGCATCGCCGTCACGCTCAACGAGCGGCTCGACTATTTCGGCTCGACGGTGAACCTGGCGGCGCGGCTGCAGACGCAGAGCGTCGGCGGCGACATCGTGCTGTCGCGCCCGCTCGCCCAGGATCCGGCCGTGGCGGCCATCCTCCGGGGATGCCAGCTGCAGGATGAGGCGGCCGCCATCAAGGGATTCGAGCGTCCCGTTCCCTTCCGCCGCGTGACCAGCGGGGCGCCGGCGGCGGGCTGAACCGGATCAGTTGCCCGGGCCTTGGGAGCCGGCGGGCGCCGCGCTGCGCCCTTGCAGCCGGGTCTGCAGCCGCTCGACCGTGGTCCGATAGGCGTCCTGCGCCCGCGCGCAGCGTTCGACCTCCTCGATCGGCACGAGATAGGCGACGAACAGGCCGACATCGGACTCGAGTTCCTCGCCGAACGATGGCTGCCGGGTCATCTGCTCCGAGATCGATTCGTAGATGCGCTGGCAGGCCACGCGCTTGGCGTCCTCGGCATCGTACATTTCCGTCGTCAGTTCGGGATCGATGGCCTCGGCGCTGGCCGCGATCTCGTCTGCCTTAGCGACGAGCACGCTGTCTCGCTTGAGCAGCCACTGGATGTCGGTGCCGCATCCGGCCAGCGCCAGGCACAGGGCGGCGGCGAGTGCCGCGAGAAGCGGTCGAAGCAACGTCATGACCAACTCTGGTCCGCCGTCGCCGCCCGCGCAAGGGTGCCCCTTGCATCTCGGCGCGATGCCGATCCCGCGCATGCTCGCGAGTTTACTATTAATCGGCACGGCTGGAGACCGCCCGGGCGATGGTTACGCGCATGTTCAGGATGTTTCTTCCGGCTTCTTTCATCTGTGCTGATCAATCATTGCCGACATTTCGCCGAAGACATTATTCCTGATCGGGGTCTCGCATCGAGGCCGACCGATCAGCAAAGCAATTTCCCGACAACGAGATTTGTTTGTGACGAGTGATCGCGGTTCGCGCTCGGCTCCAGCCGGGCCGCACCGCCGTATTCGCGTCGCGGTGTGTGGACGTGCCGGAGGCGTGGGATGCCGCCACCGGCACGGTGTGGGAAGGAAAGAGGGAGGAGCCCATGAGTTCGCCGGTCGCCAATCCGGATCTTCTCGAGATACTCGAGAACACGCCGGTCGTCGTCTCGAAGGACGATCTCCTCGGCAACGATACGGATGCCGACGGCGACTTTCTCTTCATCACCGGCTGGGGAAACGCCGACCATGTGACGGTGAAGTTCCAGCCGTCCGACAACTCGTTCGAAATCACGCCGGAGGCGAACTACAGCGGCCCGGCAAGCTTCACATACACGATCAGCGACGGCAACGGCGGCACGTCGACCACGACGGTCAGCATCAGCGTGGTTTCCGAGGACGGCAACACGCCGCCGCTGGCGGTGGACGATGCCGTCTCCACGAACGAGGACACGCCGCTGGTCCTGGCGCAGGCGGACCTCCTGTCGAACGACATGGATTCCAACGGCGATTCCCTCACAATCACGGCGGTCAGCGATGCGGTCAACGGCACCGTTTCGCTCGACGGGTCCGGCAATGTCGTGTTCACGCCGAATCCCAACTACAACGGCCCGGCCAGCTTCAGCTACACGGTCGATGACGGCCACGGCGGGACGGCCACGGCGACCGTCGATGTCGACGTGGTCGCGGTCAACGACGCGCCGGTCGCCGCCAGCAACACCGTCACGACGAGCGAGGACACGCCCGTCGTGATCGCGCCGGCGACCCTTACGGGCAACGATACCGACATCGATGGCGACGCCCTGACGGTGAGCGCGGTCGGCAATGCCGTGCACGGCACGGTTTCCATCGACGGATCCGGCAACGTCGTCTTCACGCCGGCCGCGAACTACAACGGCCAGGCCAGCTTCAGCTACACGGTCAGCGACGGCCACGGCGGCACCGCCACCGCGACCGTGACCGTCGACGTGACGGCGGTGAATGACGCGCCGGTGGCGGGCCCCGATTCGTTGACCGCGACCGAGGACACGCCGCTCGTCATCGCGCCTGCAACGCTGCTCGCCAACGACAGCGACGTCGAGGGCAACGCCCTGACGATCGGCAGCGTCGGCGACGCGACGCATGGCACGGTCGCGCTCAGCGGCGGCAACGTCGTGTTCACGCCGGATGCCAACTACAACGGCGCCGCCAGCTTCACCTACACGGTGGGCGACGGCCAGGGCGGCAGCACGACCGCCACGGTGAATGTCAACGTCACGCCGGTCAACGATGCTCCGATCGCCGGCAGCGACTCCATGACCACGAGCGAGGACACGCCGCTGGTGTTCGCCGCGGCCGCCCTGCTGGGGAACGACACGGACGTCGATGGAAATGCGCTGACCGTCACTGGCGTCGGCAATGCAACGTCCGGCAGCGTCGCACTCAGCAACGGCACGATCACGTTCACGCCGACCGCCAACTACAGCGGCCCGGCCAGCTTCACCTACACGATCAGCGACGGCCAGGGCGGCACATCCACGGCGACGGTCAATGTCACCGTCGGGGCGGTCAACGACGCTCCCGTGGCGAACAACGATGCGGTGACGGCGACCGAAGACACGCCGCTGGTCATCGCGCCGGCCACGCTGCTGGGCAACGACACCGACCCGGACAACAACACGCTGTCGATCATGAGCGTCGGCGGCGCCACGCACGGCTCGGTGACGCTGAGCAACGGCAACGTCGTGTTCACGCCGGCGGCGAACTACAACGGCCCAGCCAGCTTCACCTACACAGTCAGCGACGGCCAGGGCGGCACGTCCACGGCGACCGTCAACGTCAACGTGACGGCCGTCAACGACGCGCCGGTCACGGCCAATGACACCGTGATGGCGACCGAGGACACGCCGCTCGTCATCACGCCGGCCACGCTGCTGGGCAACGATTCGGACGTCGATGGCAATACGCTGTCGATCATGAGCGTCGGCGCCGCCACACACGGCTCGGTGACGCTGAGCAACGGCAACGTCGTGTTCACGCCGGCGGCGAACTACAACGGCCCCGCCAGCTTCACCTATACCGCGAGCGACGGCCAGGGCGGCACATCGACGGCGACCGTCACCGTCAACGTTCAGGCGGTCAACGACGCCCCCGTGGGTGCCAACGACTCGGTCACCGCGACCGAGGATACGCCGCTCGTGATCGCGCCCGCCACGCTGCTGGGCAACGATTCCGATGTCGACGGCAACACGCTGTCGATCACGGGCGTCGGCGGCGCCACACACGGCTCGGTGACGCTGAACAACGGCAACGTCGTGTTCACGCCGGCCTCCAACTACAACGGTCCGGCCAGCTTCACTTATACCGTGAGCGACGGCCAGGGCGGGACGGCCACGGCGACCGTGAACGTCAGCGTGAACGCCGCCAACGACGCACCGGCCCCCAGCCCCGACAGCGTCGAGACGGCCACCAACACGCCGATCGTGCTGGCGCCGGCTGACCTGCTAGCCAACGACAGCGACCCCGACGGCGACGCCCTCTCGATCGTCAGCGTCGGCAGCGCCACCCATGGCACGGTCACGCGCAACTCCGACGGCGACATTACCTTCACGCCGACGGCCGGCTACGACGGTCCGGCCAGCTTCGTCTACACGGTGTCCGACGGACATGGCGGCCAGGCCAACGCGACGGTCTCCGTCAACGTTGTCTCCGACGGCGGAACGGCTCCCGAGCTCGGCGACGCGCCCGTCGTCGGCAACGAAGACACAAAGATCCCCCTCTCGATCGTTTGCACTGTTCCGGAGGGGTACAGCGCAAAGGATGTGTCGATTACCATCTCCGGCGTGCCGGCCGGCGCGACGCTCTCCGCCGGCACCAATTTGGGTGGCGGCGCCTGGTCTCTGACTATTGCTCAGCTGACCAATCTGAAGCTGACCCCGCCGAAGAACAGCGGCGCCGACTTCGATCTCACGGTTACGGCCACCGGGCCGGGCGGTTCGGCGACCATGGATTTGCCGGTGAAGGTGGCCGCCGTTGCCGATGCGCCGACCTTGTCGGTGGTGACGCCGACGACGGTCACGGCCGCGGGCATCGTGCGCAATGGCACGAACTGGGGCGACCGACTCTACGGCGGCGCCGGCAGCGACACGCTGTCAGGCGGCAAGGGCGACGACATCATCGTCGGCGATCGCAACCCGCGTCCATCGTCGGCGCCGGTGACCATCAGCGCCGGCCTCACGGATCTCGATGGCTCGGAGACGCTGAGTGTGCGCGTGGCGGGAATGCCGTCCCAGGCCTGGCTGTCGGCCGGAACGCACAACGCTGACGGCAGCTGGACGCTGACGGCCGCCCAGCTCGCCGGCTTGCAGATCCTGTTCCCGCCGGGGACGAAGGACTTCGCGCTGACCGTGACGGCGACGGCGACGGACCATGATGCCGACAGCGGTGCCGTCGACACCGAGTCCGTCAGCACGACCGTGCAGGTGCACACGAAGGCCGCGGGCAGCGACGTTCTGCACGGCGGCGACGGCAACGACCAGGTCTGGGGCACCGGCGGCCACGACACCATCACCGGCGACAACGGCAACGACTATCTGTCCGGCGGTCTCGGCAACGATTCGATGACCGGCGACAACGGCAACGACGTGATGCACGGCGGCGGCGGCGACGACGCCATGTCCGGCGGTACCGGCCGGGACAATATGGATGGCGACAGCGGCAACGACCGGCTGTTCGGCGGCGACGACAACGATTGGATGCACGGCGACAGCGGTAACGACAGCCTGTCCGGTGACAAGGGCAACGACCGCCTGTACGGCGACTCCGGCAACGACACTCTATTCGGCGGCGATGGCGACGATCGGATGAGTGGTGGATCGAACGACGACAGCCTGTCGGGCGACGCCGGCAACGACCAGCTGGCCGGCGACTCCGGCAACGACAGCTTGTCGGGCGGCAAGGGCCAGGATCGGCTGGATGGCGCCGACGGCAACGACAATCTCAACGGCGGCGACGACAACGACCGGCTCTTCGGCGGCAGCGGCAACGATCTGCTCGTTGGCGGCAACGGCAACGACTGGATCGAGGGCGGCCGCGGCGCCGACACCTTGACCGGTGGCGCCGGAAACGACCGCTTCGTCTACGACAACATCAACGAAGGCGGAGACAAGATCACCGACTTCGGCAAGGGCGACGTCATCGACATCGGCGATCTCCTGCAGGGCTGTTGCGTCCATGGCGGCCAGGACGCCGTGAACGGCGGCTTCGTACGGTTCGTGCAGTCGGGGGCGGACACCATCGTTCAAGTCGACCAGAACGGCGGTGGCAACAGCTTCCAGACGCTGGTGGTGCTTCAGGGCGTTTCCGCCGCTTCGCTCCACCCCAACGACGTCCTGGCAGTCTAAGGGAAAGGCCCTTCTCGCCGCGGGGTTGCGCCGCGGCGGCAGCGGCTCAGCTGCTGCCGCCCGGCCCCGTCGCCGTTCCCGCGACGACGCCGAGCTTGACCAGCTCGCGCTCGAGCTGGGCGATGGAATCCCGGTAGGCGTGGATCGAGTCGGCGCAGCGTTCCACCGGCTCGACCGGGACCAACAGCACCACGACCTCCGACAGATCGGAGACGAACTGCTGGCCGAAGCTTGGATCCTGTTGCTGCATCCGCTCGACCGTCGCCTCGGTCAGGAAGCGGCAGGCCTCGAGCTGAGCATCTTCTGCGTCATAGACCGGCTTCTCGAGGCCGGTGCCGAGTGGCTCGGCCGCCGACGCCAGGCGGTCGGCCTCGGGGGTGAGACGGCCCTGTTCCGCAAGCAGCCACTGAACGTTGGTGCCGCAGCCACCGAGCAGGCAGCTGACGAGCAGCAGCGCCAGGGCGGACAATCCACTTCGCAGGGGTCGGGTTGCAGCCATCTCGTCCACGCAGCATGGAGCGACGCTCTAAATTGAACCCTAGATACCCTAAAGCGGGCCTAAGCCGCAGTGACTGTGGTCACGAGTCGGCGATTCCTGCCACAAGCTGCTGATAGTCGTCTAAGTCATTGTAAATTTGGGCGGAAATTCGCACCCACAAGGTCTGTTCCAGAGACATCACGGGAACCTCGATGTGGCATTTTTGCCACAGTTGGTCGTGAATTGCCTGGGCCGCCGCTGGCGTGCCCGGATGCCGACCGGGTAGCCGCACCACGGCCATCGCACCGAGCATCTCGGCAGGGGCGCCGACCTCCGTGCGCCAGCGTTTGGCCATGAGTTCGGCGGCTGTGACCGCCAGGGCATGGTTGCGGGAGCGCAACGCGCCATCGCCCATCGACCGGTAAAAGGCGAGAGCGGAGGGCAGGGCGAGCCACGCCGTCGGGTCGCGCGTACCCGTCCAGTCGAACTCGTTGGTGAAGCCCTGTTCGAAGCCATGGGAGATCACCGTCGGGTGCAGGGTTTGCTGGGCCGTCTTGCTCGCCCATAGCAGGGCGCAGCCTTTCGGCGCGAACAGCCATTTGTGGGCGTTTCCGGTCACCCAGTCGGCCCCCAGGGCCGGCAGGTCGAGGTCCACCATACCGGGCCCGTGGGCGGCGTCGACCAGCACGGGGGCGCCGGCGTCCCGGCAGGCGCGGGCCAGAGCCGGGACCGGCATGACGATGGCACTGGCCGAGCTGATCAGATCGAACACCGCCAGCCGCGTGCGCTCCGTGAGCGCCGCCGTCACCGCGGCCACGATGCCGTCCGGGCTTTCGGCCGGAAATCGCAGCTTCGCCTCGACGATCCGGGCGCCGGTGCGCTCGCAAACGAAGCGGACCGCGTTGCGCACTGCCGGGTAGGTGTGATCCGTGATCAGCACCTCGTCGCCGGGTTTCAGGGGGAATGACCGCAGCACCGCATTTGCGCCGGTGGTGGCATTGTCGACGAACGCCAGATCGTCACCCATAGCGCCTAGAAAAGACGCCAGCTCAGCTGCCGCTGCCCGCAGCCGCGGCTGCAGGTTCGTGCGAGACAGGAACTGCACGGGCTGCCGTTCCATTTCCTGACGAAGCGCCTCCTGGGCCGCCAACACGGCCAGCGGCGTCAGGCCGAAGCTGCCATGGTTAAGAAAGGTGGCGGCCTCGTCGAGTCGGAACAGCGTCCGCAGGGCACGGCCGTAGGGGATGCCGGTCTCTCCGGCGGCAGGGGCGGGGGGAGTGGCAGAGAGGGTGTCGGACATCCCCCAATCCTAAGGTGCGATTCTCGGCTCTCCAACCCGACCGTTGCATGGACGCCCGGCGGCCCACTCCTATATACTTCGGCGAATCAATTGGGTGGGAGCGGTTGGTGAGGAAGTTTGCCAATCCCACGATGGCCGACTGGGAAGCCCTCGCGGGCCGCGAACTCGGCGGCCGATCGTCCGGATCGCTGACCTGGCAGACGCCGGAGGGCATCGCCGTCAAGCCGCTCTACACGGCCGCCGACTTGGCGCAACTGGAGCATGTGGCGGGGCTCCCCGGCTTCCCGCCATTCGTGCGTGGACCGCGCGCCACGATGTATGCCAACCGTCCCTGGACGGTCCGGCAGTATGCCGGCTTCTCCACGGCCGAGGAGTCGAACGCGTTCTATCGTCGGAACTTGGCGCAGGGCCAGATGGGCCTCTCGGTCGCGTTCGACCTCGCCACCCATCGCGGCTACGACTCCGATCATCCGCGCGTGGTCGGGGACGTCGGCAAGGCCGGCGTCGCCATCGATTCCGTCGAGGACATGAAGATCCTCTTCGACGGCATCCCGCTCGATCGCATGAGCGTATCCATGACCATGAACGGGGCGGTGCTGCCGGTGCTGGCCGGCTACATCGTCGCGGCCGAGGAGCAGGGCGTGCCGCAGGCGAAGCTGGCGGGCACGATCCAGAACGACATCCTCAAGGAGTTCATGGTCCGCAACACCTACATCTATCCGCCGGCGCCCTCGATGCGTATCGTGGCCGACATCATCGCCTACACGGCGAAGAATATGCCGAAGTTCAATTCGATCTCGATCTCCGGCTATCACATGCAGGAGGCCGGGGCGACGGC